>JANOBY010000635.1:0-12122 GCA_031411935.1 Planctomycetales bacterium
GGTCGTGGAACTCGACCAGCTGTTCGGCCGCGGCGCGCACATCGTCCGGAGTCATGGAGGCTCCCTCCTGACCAAGGGGTTGATGAACGACAAATCGGCCAATTCTCGTATGTAGTAGTTGCTACTCGACTATTATATCAAAACAAACCGGATTCTTCCTGGTGGCCTACTTCTGATGCACGGCGGGTAGCGTCAACCACTCCGAGAGCGGCCAGACGTGATCGGCTAAGCCTGCCGCCATCGCCGGGGTCCGCTTCTGCCAGGTCCCATCCTCGCCCTTGACCCTCAGTGTCCGCACCGGCCAGCAGAAGTTGTCGCTGAACATCGTGAAGTACGTGATCCCCCGGTGCACCGACCAATCCTTCGAGAAGCCGTAGCTCTTGCGGATCTTCCGGGCGTTGCGGTTGCGGTCGGTCCCGTTCTGTCGCTCCACGAACGACGTGTTCACCGCCCGGCTCGACACCGAGCGGGCCAACGCCGCCGCCACGCCCCCTGCCGTCCCGAAGATGATCCGCTGTTCCACCTTCACCACCCGTCCCTTGACCCGGGTCTTGTGCACCGTCGCATAGGTCAGCCCGGCGGGAGCCACCTTGTATGCCTTGCGGGGCCGGCCCCGCTTCCCGGAGCGGGGCGGCGTGACCGTCTGGCCGTAGACTTCGAGGATCGCCCCCCGGTACGGTGCGTACTCGTCGGTGGTGATCAAGTCCATCAGCCGGCCCGAGGTCCGGCGGTGGAAGTCCCTCACCAGGGCCCCGGTCTTCTCGGCGGTCCGCTTGCCGGTCACGACGCTGACGACCAGGCGGTGATCCGGGTCCAACGCCACGTGGTCCCAGTGGTCCCCCTTGTGATCGTCCTCCGGGTCGTCGGGGTCGCAGCGGGCCTCCTTCTTGGCGACGAAGGCCCACTTCTCGTCGAACTGGACCTCACGGGTCCGAGGGGGAAACGGCGACCAGCTCGTCGTGCAGGCCCGCCGCATGAGCCCCGGCCAGCTTGCCGTATCGGGCGACGGTTTCCCGGCTCACCCCCACCAGCCGGCCGGTCTTACGGATGCCGTTGCCCTCGGCGATATGCTGGAGGACCGAGAGGGCCTTCTCCGTCGGCAGGTGCGAACCGAAGTGGGGGGTGCCCTTGCGCTCGGAGAAACGGGCCTTACAGGCCCGGCAGCGCAGCATCCGCTTGGCCTTGCCGGGGCCGTAGCGATGGCAGACGGTGAGATTTCCGGCGTCCCGCTTGCCATGCTCGGGGCAGGCGGAATTCAGGCAGCAGAAGCGTGAGAGGTCGTCCATGATCGGGACTCGGTGGCGGCATCAGTCGATGAAGGTCCAAGTTGCGTCGCCGTCTCCTTGATACCCGATCGGGCTACGCCCTACAACAAATCCTGTCCACGAGGCGAATACGAAAAGGCCTCATAAACCGTTAACTCGTCGCCCGCCATCGGTGGGGAAGTCCACTCGGCCTTGTTCAGCGACTCCACAAAGTACCAGAAGCCGACAACGAACGCGGAACCGACAAATAGAGTAAGCGGCTAATACCTGCGTTGGTGCAGTCGCATGGCGTATCCCAGAGATGAGCTTGGAATGGTGGTGTTTGGTAGACAGTGAGGCGACCCCGGTCGGTGGGCCATGATGGCACAACCCACTCCGCTCCCGGAGGGGCGTCACGAATCGCCATCCAACTGGCACGCTCTGATCAAGTCGTCGGCCGTGAATGGGTGGAAAAGCAAGACATCGGCACCAAGGCCCCGAGCCTCTTCCACCATCTCGTGCAATTTAACGGTGAGCACCACACGAATCGGAATCCTCGATTCGCGGATCACGCGTAAGAGGGCCTCACCGCGATCATCGGGGAGAGTGAGTGCGAGGACCGTGCGATCGGGCGGGGGATCGAGCCGGGCGATCGCCTCAGCAACCGTACATGCTTCGGAGACGATCCATCCCTTACGGGCAAAAAGATGGCTCATGATTCTGCGAGTCGCGTTGTCGTCTTCGACGATCAAAATACGCTTGCCGATCATCGACTTCTCCCATCCGGCCCATGTTGCCGAATCGATCCAAACCGCGATCGTGAATAGAGCCCTCGTGCTCACGCCAGGTTTCGGGGCACTCGGAAGCTGGGCGGGGTTTGCGAGGATCGTCGCTCGGGGCGATAAGTTAGAAACTGCCGAGTCTTTATCCCTCGCCGACAGCGAGTTGTAGACTTCAGCCAGTCCGATCATGGCGACATGACCTAACCACCGGGATGGTCGGCCTATCGCCGTCGTTTCGGCCGCGATCGCGAGGGCGGCATGACGGGTTTGGTGACCTGTCCCGGCCGGTGAGGCTCGTATCGCCGTGGCCCGTTGCCCTCGGTGATCACGTCGAGGGCCACATAGTCCACGCCACCGAGCCGAAGGACTTCGACTTCGCCCCGAGCCATCATCGCCAGGATCTGCTCGGGCCGCATGCGGAGATACCGTGACGCTTCTTCGACCGAGTTGTGCCGGATCGAGATTCCCATGAAAGCTCCTTCGATAGAGGAGCGGCATTATAGCAGGAAACGGGGCGGCTTCGCCGATCTGCTCCCCGAAAGATGCGAGGCGTGAGCCCTCGATTCCGTCTGACGCGGGCTCGCGTCCTGGACGGAACCTGCCGCTCGGAAGCTGGGCACGCCGATGCGGAAGTGACGATGGGTCGGGGATCGTTCGGGGCAGTCGATCGTGACCGTCCTCTCCCTGCTCCTCGCCGCAGGCGGTTGGATATGGTGATCCAAAGCAAGGTGGACGAGCGGGCCGCACTGTCACCGGGGCGAGCGGTGACTTCAATCTGGCCTCGCACTACGACGGCCAAACGTAGCGACAACCAACTGTCACTAATCTCCCTGGTTTCTCCCCAGGAACCCTGCGCAACGGTGGGGAAGACCAGGGACGCATGAGGAACTCTGGGAATTCCTGCTTGATCCGCAAACCCTTAAGGGATAGTCTTTTGCCCGGAAACAAGGCAAAAATGAGCGTGGCCGCGAGAGGATGCTTGCAGACACCTAAATCCTGCGCGTCTGCTAGCTCCGCCACCCTCGCTTGATCGTTCGGGCGTTCGCCGTGAGGTCCGTTCCCCGGCCGGACGTCGTCGGTCCTCCCCAGAGTCCCCACGCTTTGGGGAGCAGTGGGGTCTCGTGGTTCTTTCGCCTGTTATCTTGCACGCTGGGTTCAGCCCGGTCCATCGCTGCCTCGTCGTGGTCATGGGTCGCCGGTTGTCGTTGTGTGGGAACGAGTCGAGCGTGCCCATTTCCGATCCCCGTGCGACATGCGGCGTTGAGGATGGAGACCGACCTAGCGGTTGAAGTCCTCGATGTCCACCTTCTCGCCCCCGCGGATGGTGATCAGCGAGCGGATCGTCGCGGCCTTTGACGAGGGAGGGATCGCTCGGACGGTGCCGTCCATGAGCATGACTCGGGGACCCGACTCGTCGTGGCTGGAGATGGAGGGCCGGGTCGGGTCGTTGATCCGGAGGCTCATGGTCGCCACGTCGAGGTCGCGCGGTTCGGCCCAGTGGATCCCCGAACCGATCGTCTCGGTCAGCAGGAGCGTGGCAGGGCCGTCGCGGACGTCGGCCGATTTGGTCGTTTGGCCTGGGACAAACGCCGTGCCCGGCCCGGTCACGGCCACGTAGTTCGTCGAGAAGGAGCGGGGGGTCCAGTCCCGCGCCTCGGGGCAGGTGAACAGCTTGATGTTCGTGTCGGAGATCCGGAGGTTCTCGGGACCGTCCCAGGGTTGGCCGAGGTTGTAAGCGTTGTAGAGGTCACTCTGGTCGATGTAAGGCAGGATCAGGACCCGCCAGCTGTAGAGCGGCTTGCCTTGCGGGTCGGCCACGTAGGCGGGCGGGAAGCAGCCGTTCTGGGTGTGATACTCGAGCAGGGCGAGGCCGATCTGACGGATGTGGCTGGCACAGTAGACCCGGCATACGACCCCCCTCTGGGTGTACTGCCGGAGCAAAACCGGCCACGCGGCGAGCAGACAGGCGGAAGCCAGGACCAGGCCCATCAGGCTTCTGATGGAGACCTGCCATCGTGAGGGTTGCAGCATCTGCGGCGACTCCGTGGACCGCGGTTCCGCCTGCCTCATTCCCGCTTGCGTTCGTGGCGAGAGGCTTTTCCCCCTGCGTCCCTTGTGCACCGGGTTTTTGAGGGATAGCCTGGGCCTGCGGGACGTTCGCCTCCTGCTCAAGGACCGACTCCGCCGCGCTTGCCCGGTCTTTCAAGCTTATCCGAAAGCCCCGTTGGCCCCAAGGGTACGATCCCATGCGTCGTCGTCGCTTTCTGGAGGGGTGTGGCTGGGGGCTCTCGGGGCTGCTGGCCGGGGTCTCGGGTCGGTCGGCCGGGGGTTCTTCATGGAGGGGGGGAAGGGAAATCTCGGCCGACGTGGCGATCGTGGGCGGGGGGCTCGGCGGGTGCGCCGCGGCGTTGGCGGCGTTGCGGGCGGGCCGGACCGTGGTGCTGACCGAGCCGACGGACTGGATCGGCGGCCAGCTCACCTCGCAGGCGGTTCCTCCCGATGAGCACCCGTGGATCGAGCAGTTCGGCGCGAACGCCTCGTACTTCGCCTTCCGCAACGGGGTGCGCGAGTCCTATCGTCGGCACTATCCGCTCACGGCCGAGGCCCGCGCCCGCCCCGCGCTGAACCCCGGCAACGGGGGGGTGTCGCGGCTCTGCCACGAGCCCCGCGTGGCCCTGTCCGTGCTCACCGACATGCTCGCCCCCTATGCGTCGTCGGGCAAGCTGCTTGTGATGCTCGAACATGAGCCCGTGGAGGCCGAGACTCGCGGCGATCGGGTCGCGTCGGTCACGGTGAAGAGCCTCCGCTCGGGCGACCTGCGGACGATCGTGGCCCCTTACTTTCTGGATGCGACCGAGCTCGGCGACCTCCTCCCGATGGCCGGCGTGGAGTTCGTGACCGGGTACGAGTCGCGCGAGCGGACCGGCGATGAGCGGCATCCCGAGAAGGCCCAGCCCGACAACCAGCAGTCCTTCACCTGCTGCTTCGCGATGGATTACCTGGACGGGCAGGACCACACGATCGACAGGCCCGACGAGTACGCATTCTGGCGAGACTATGTGCCGAAGCTCTCGCCCGAGTGGCCCGGCAAGCTGTTCGGCCCGAGCGCCGACCCGATCTCGCTGAAGCCCCGCCCCTGGGCGTTCGACCCCACCGGGCCGGGCGCGGGGTTCTGGGTCTATCGGCGGATCGTGGACGCGGCGAACTTCACGCCCGGGGCCTACGCGGGCGGGACCTCGCTGGTGAACTGGCCCCAGAACGACTACTGGCTGGGCAACCTGATCGGCGTGACGGCCGAGGAGGCCGCGAAGCACGTGGCCCGCGCCAGGCAGCTGAGCCTCTCCCTGCTCTACTGGCTCCAGACCGAGGCGCCTCGCCCCGACGGAGGGCTCGGCTGGAAGGGCCTTCGCCTGCGGCCCGACCTGGTGGGCACGGCCGACGGCCTGGCCAAGGCCCCCTATATCCGCGAGTCGAGGCGCATCGAGGCCGAGTTCACCGTCCTGGAGAAGCACGTGGGGACCGAGGCCCGCCGCAAGCTCCTGGGCCGAGCCGACGTTCAGGCCGAGCGGTTCTTTGACAGCGTGGGCGTGGGCTCGTACCGGATCGACCTGCACCCGAGCACCGGGGGCGACAACTACATCGACGTGAGCTCCCTGCCCTTCCAGGTGCCCCTCGGGGCGCTCCTCCCCCGGCGGGTCGAGAACCTCCTGCCCGCCTGCAAGAACCTGGGCGTGACCCACGTGACCAACGGGTGCTATCGCCTGCACCCCGTCGAGTGGGCCATCGGCGAGGCCTCCGGGGCGCTCGCCGCCCACTGCCTCCAGACCGGACTCACCCCCCGCTCGGTCCGGAACACCCCCGAGCACCTCGCCACCTTCCAGAAACGACTCACCGCGCAGGGCGTGGAGATCGCCTGGCCCAGCCTCACCCCTCGCTGATCCCCGGAGGCCGAGAATCTACCGCCCCGAAGCCCCTTCGCAAACGGCCCGGTCGGCGTTATGATCAACGTCCGACAAAAGTCGTACTTGCCACGCATCCGGCCCTCGGATCCGATCTTGACGATATGGCCGCGCGAGACTAGTGTACGCCGGTTCCTATCTTTTCGGATCGGATGTTCTCGAGACGTATGGAGGCGACAATGACGTTCTTCCGCCCTTCGTTGGTGGTGCTGGGCCTGGCGGTGGCGATCGCGTGGCAGGCTTCGGGCCGGGCCGAGGACCCCGCGGCCCCGGTCGAGGCCAAGGCGGCGCTGGAGACCCTCAAGTCCCTGGCCGGCGAGTGGAAGGCCGAGTCCGACGGCCATGGCGAGTCGCTGGGCAAGGTCGCCTTCCGCGTGACGGCCAACGGGACCGCCGTGATGGAGACCCAGTTCGTGGGGACCGATCATGAGATGGTCAGCGTGTATCACCTGGACGGCGACGACCTCAAGATGACCCACTACTGCGCCATCGGCAACCAGCCCCGCGTGAAGCTCGACCGCAAGGCCTCGAAGCCCGGGGAGCTGGTCTTCGCCTTCGACGGCGGGACCAACTTCGACCCCGACAAGGACATGCATATCCACTCCCTGACCATCAAGGTCAAGGACGACAAGCACGTGGTGAGCGCCTGGGACGCCTTCAAGGACGGCAAGAAGGCCGGGACGTCCACCTTCGTCATGACCCGTTGATCCGATCGGTCGGCGGACCGAGTTGCCCGAGGAGCGCCCCCCGATGAGCCGGCGAGGATCCAGCCTGATCGAGCTTCTGGTGGTGATCGGGATCATCGGGGTGGTGCTCCTGCTGTTCCTGCCGGCCCTGGCCGGGGGAAACGAGGCCGCCCGCCGCATCCAGTGCATGAACAATCTGAGGCAGATCAGCCTCTCCCTCCTGAATTACCACCACGAGTTCGGGGTCTTCCCCCCGGGCTACACCGACGGGCCTTCGCCCCGGGGGGCGGCCCCGGGCTCGGTCTGGGGCTGGTTCCCGTCCATGCTCGCCCACATCGAGCAGAACAGCCTGGCCAGGGAGATCAACCCGTTCCGCCCGGTGGACTCGCCCGAGAACCGCACCGCCCGCATCTCCTCGATCAGGACCATGATCTGCGGGCCGAAGAGCGAAGGGGACCGCGACCTGTTGAAGTTCCCCTCGGGCCCGAAGGGGCAGCCGCCGGTCGAGATGGCGTCGGCCTGCTACGTGGCCTCGTTCGGGACCCGCGACCCCCTGGACCCGAAGTGGAAGGGGCAGGGCGACGGCGTGTTCTTCCGCAACAGCGCGATCGGCCTGCACCAGGTCGTCGACGGGGTCAGCACCACGTTCCTCGTGGGCGAGCGCGACCGCAGGCTCGCCCCCTCGGCGTGGATGGGCGGGATCGGGCCGCAGGGCGTGGCCATGGTCGTGGGCTCGACCGGCGACGATCCCGGCCCCAACGGCAAGCCCCGCAGGCCCTGGCAATTCTCCAGCCCCCACGAAGGAGGGGCCTTCTTCGCCTTCGCCGACGGAGGAGTCCGGTTCGTGACCGACACCGCAAGCCCGCCCATCTACCGGGCCCTCGCCACCCGCAACGGCGAAGAAGCCGTGCCCGACCCGATGGACTAGCGACGAGGCGAGATCGATCGCAGAGATCCCCGCCGCATGGGTTCGTTGTGCCTCGGGGGGCCCCAAATTGGCTTCGTTTTGGGTTCGTTTTGGCTTCGTTTTCCCGTCGAAGCCCGCGGAAACGGCCCCTCGACCCACCCTTCGCCAGAACCTAACCCCTTTCCTGCCAACCAGATCCGCAGGATCGCGCCTCGCGACCCGGGCGGCCCCATTGGGTTCGTTCTGCAAATTCACATTTTTCGCGCCGTGCGGCCTTTCCCCAGGTCGGGCCGAGCCCGCCTTGATGGTCCAGATTGTCAACGAGCCGGGGCAGTGTTCGGAGAGTCCACGCCTCCCGATACTATCGAGGGGACCCCCGGCCCCGATCGCCGGAGATAGGGCTCCCCCCGAAATCCGCCCGCGCCCCGGAACATCGACCGATCGAACGCACCGGCGATTCGCTCCACGGTGCGCGGTGACCGAAATCGTGTATGGGCCCGCACGCCTGTCCCCGCCTCCTGGGGCGATGGGAAACTGATAGCGGCGCGGGAGCACGTCCTCTGCGCGGAACGAGCCGTCGGCGTCGAACCTCACGGCCTGGTCAGCGCCGTGGGCTACTCCCTTGGGATCAGCTCGAAGTCGATCGACTGGTCCCCTTCGTTGATTCCGATTGGACGGGACTCGGCAGGCTGGTAGCCTTCGGCCTCGACTCTCAGGCGATGTCCTTCGAAGGAAGGATTGGTGATCTTGATCTCATATTTACCGCCTTGGAAAACACTTTCGTCGGGTGGACCCGGCGGGGGCACATTCTTCGGTAAGACGAGGATCCGCTTGAGCGTGAACTTCGGGATCGGCCTCCGCGTGACAGTATCGACGACCGCTCCGGAGACCTTCTGCTCCGGCCTCATGGTGACCGCCGTCTCCTGGCCGGGCCTGGCCGCAATGCGGAAGTTGAGCATGTAGCCCGGTTTTTGGGCGGACAGGGTCATCACGTCTTCAGGGGCGTCGTCGATCCGGAGTCGGCCGTCGGCGTCGCTCGTCCCCTCCAATTTCAGGATGCCTCGATATCCTCGCCACTCGTCGAAAACCACCTTCACACCCGCCACGGGTTGCCCCTTGACGTCCAGCACGCGGCCGCGAATCGTGTGTCCCAATTTGAGGCGGAACTCCCGCGATTGCGCCTCGTCGGACGTACGGAGCGTTTTGAGATCCGGGGCACGTCCGGGGGCCTGGACGATCACAAGGATGTCTCCCGGCGGAACGTGGGCGTAACGAAATCGCCCCTCGGCATCGGTCGTGGTTTCCTCGTAGAGCGACGGGTTGATCGGCGTTCCTCGCATGACCCTGGCCCCGGCGATCGGGCGGCCTTGCTCGTCGAGCACCATGCCTTCCAGAGGGACGCCCTGCTCCATGACCATGACGTCCGAGCGGTCTCGGAGCTTCTCGATCGGCGGATTCCGGTAGACGAGATCCCTCAGGAAGTTGGGATGGGATAACCTGACCCAAACGCGGGGGAGGTCCTCCGGCACCACATCGCATCGCCAGGCACCCCGGGCGTCCGTCGTGAACGAGACGTCCTGAAGATCGAACAGCTCCGGGGCGCCCCCTCGCCTCGCGGGGACCAGGAGCGTGGTGGTCGCACCCGCGATCGGACTTCCGTTCTTGTCCACCACGCGCCCTCCGATCGTCGTACCTCGCTCCAGAGACACCGTGGCTTCCGAGGGGAGTGGCTCGCCTGGAGTCGGATTCCAGTAGTGGAGGATCGGCACATGGCGCGGACTCCGAACGGTGATGCGGACGAGGCCAACATTCCAATCGGGCAACGCCACGAGGGCCTTCCCCTTGGCGTCGGTCGTGAACGAGGTTTTGGAGTCATCGAGCAGCAGTTGAACCTCGGCACCCGCCAGCGGTTCGCGCGACTTCTCGTCCACGACCGTGATTGTGATCGATGTGGGCTTCTTGGCCTCGGGCCGGGCTTGTGGCGCTTCCGCGACCGTTGGCTTCGGCTCTTGCGGTCTCGGAATGGCGTAGACGCCCGCCGCGCCGAATCCTCCGACGAAGATCAGCAGCGAGACGGCGACGGTGATCCTGGTCATGAGCGTGCTCCTCAGGTAGGCGTAAGCCATCGCGGTGGCGGTGCCCGTGGTGAGGGCGGTCCCGGCGTGGGCCTGGAGGGCGAGTCGGGTCGTGGATTCGACCCAGGAGGCCGCGACGATCGCGGGCGTGATGGGCCTGTCCTCGGGCGGCTCGTGGCCTTGCCGGATGAGCCTGGTGCGGAGCCGTTTGCGGGCCTCGGCGAGGTTGCGTTGCACCGTGCGGAGGGGCTGGCCCAGGTGCGTTGCGGCCTGCTCCTGCGTGAGCCCTTCGAGGTGGCAGAGGATCAGCGGGGCCCGAAGGCGGGCGGGCAGTCGGCGGATCTCGTCGTCGAGGAGGCTGGGGCTCGACGGTCGTTTGAGGGGGAAGACCCGGCGGAGGGCGTCCATCTCGGCCTTCTTCTGCTCGTGGAGGCGGCGGACGGCGGCGGACTTCCTCGCCCGCAGGGCGATCCGGTGGGCGACCTGGAACAGCCAGGGCCCCACCGATTCGTCCCCCCGGATCGACCGGGCGCGGCGGGCCAGGACCAGGAAGGCGGCCTGCGAGGCGTCCTCGGCCTCGTGCACGTCGCCCAGGACGCGCCGGCACACGCCCAGGACCATCGGCGCGTGGCGATCGACCACGGCGCGGAAGCTCTCGGCCGAGGCCTCGCCCGTGGAGTCCAGGAACCGCTCCAGGAGTCGGCCGTCGGGCACGTCGCCCAGGGCCCCCGCGAGGAAGAGGGTCTGGAGGCTCTGCGCCAGGGGCGGGTGGGGCGATCCGGTCATGGGCGGGAGGATTCCGCAGGGTTCCCGGGGGCGGGTTGCTCCGCGAGGTCGCCGGAGCCCTTCTCGCCGTCCGTTCTCCGAAAAGAGAGGCCCGAGTGCCAGGCGATCCCGCCATCTTTTTCGCGAGGGATCGTGAAAATTCGGGGAAGGGTGCGGTCCGGCGACATTTCGGCAGAAATCTCTGGGGTTGACCGCCCCGATCGGCCGATCCCTTTTACGTGAGAAGATCCGATCGACCGCCACGACGGGTGCGACCAGCATCCGGCCTGTGGTTGGGAGGTCGGGGTTTTCCCGATCTGAGGGCTTTCCGCTGGACTGGCGGAAGGCTGCGTTTCGACCGGCCGCGGGTGGGTCTTTCGTCCAGAAGGCCCTCCGGAGAGGTCGCTCCATCGGAGCCAAGGAGGGTTCCCACGATGCCGTCCCCCATCACGAAGTCGCCGTCACGCGGCCGCAAGTTGACCCTGTGGGCCGCCCTCTCGGTGGCCGGAGTGCTGCCGCAAGTGGGCTGCCAGGTGGAGTATGCGGGCATGACCCTGCCTTCGGGCAAGTACATGCACGACGACGTCCAGTACTTCGCCCCCGGGCCCCACTTCCCGTATGCGAACACGCAGGCCGCCACCCAGAGGGCCCAGATGCAGGCCCAGGGCGTGACCATCGCCGCCCCGAACCCGGGCGTGGCCACACCGACCCCCGCCGCCGGCGCCGCCGACCCGGCGAACATCAACCAGTCCGGTTCGATGGTCCCCAACACGAACGTGCAGCTCAACCCGCCCGGCGGTGCCGACCTGCCGGTGAACGACCCCGGCGTCCGCGGGAACGTCCCCGCGCCCCCTCCGCCCGGCGGCGACGGCGGCGTGGACGCCATGCCCCGCTAAGGTAAAGCCATTAAAGTTTGGATCTGGCACGACGATCGGGGTGCCACTGGTGGCTTGCCCACCAGTGCACCAAAAGGGGCCCAACGCACTGGTGGGCAAGCCACCAGTGCCACCCGATGAAGCCAGATTCAAGAGGAAATCGAGAGGCCCCGGATCATCGACGGCGAGATCCGGGGCCTCGCCATGCGCCGGGATTCGTCCGGGATCGAGGGTTCAGGCCGGTGGCTCCTCCCACCATTTCGGGCCCCGTTCCCCGAGCCCGACCTTGGCGGCGTTCACGCGGTCGCGGGCCTCGCGCTCGGCGAGCTTGTCGGCGGATTTCAGGGCCCGGCCCACGTCGCGACGCGCCCGCATGAGCTCCTTCACCAGGCGAACGCGCTCGGCCTCGGGCAGGTTGGGGTTGGTGGCCCTCCATTTCCGGCCTTCGATGATCACGTGGTGCCCGTCGGCGGTCTTCGTGACGGTCGTGCGAGCCTTCTTCATGGGCGAAACCCTCGTCGCGGGGCGGGGATCGCCCCTCGGGACGTTCGCTCCTGCAAGACCTGCGCCAGGGCGGAATCCGGACCAGTGGCCCGGCCCGCGCCCCCTTACCCCATGGGGCGAAGCGGAATGACTCCGGGGGCGCTTGTCTTGCCCTCCCCCCTCTGGGGAGGGGGCGGACGCTCAGCGGCCGGGTGAGGGGTCCGACGTGGCCTGGCCCAGCGACCCTGCCGAGCCCAACGCCCCCTCACCCGGACTCCGGCCGGCCTCTCCCCCAAAGGGGGCGAGGCGGAATGACTCCGGGGGGGCTTGTCTTGCCCTCGCACAT
>JANOBY010000636.1:0-8342 GCA_031411935.1 Planctomycetales bacterium
GCGTGAAATCACTCGTTCCCACGCTCCGCGTGGGAAAGCCGTCTTCGAGGGTCCGCCTCGTCTTCGCGGCGGGGGCCGGCGGCTCCGCCAGGGGGCAACCGGGGTGGCCGACCCTGAGCGTCGCGAACGGCATTCCCACGCGGAGCGTGGGAACGAGTTCACCAGAGTTCTGCGTCCTCTGCGTGAAACGATTTATTGCACGGGACGCGTTCGCCAGCGCTGGACCCGGAACCTGCCGTGGGCGTCGGTCCACGACGCCTCCTCGACGAACCCCGCGCGGGTTGCCAGCCGGGCCAGGCCCGCGATCGGGTACTTGTGCGAGTTCTCGGTGTGGATCGATTCCCCCCGCGCGAAACTGACGGCCAGATCCGCGCCCGGGATGGACACCGCCTGGTCGCGGAGGCTCACGAGGTGCATCTCGACCCGCTCGCGGTCCTCGCAGAATCTCGCCTCGTGGCGGAACGCGTCGAGAGCGAAGTCGCCCCCGAGCTCGCGGTTGATACGCACGAGGAGGTTGCGATTGAACGCGGCGGTCACGCCCTGGGCGTCATCGTAGGCGGATTCGAGCGTGGATCGGTCCTTGATCAGGTCCGTGCCCAGCAGGAGGCGATCCTCGGGGCCCATCGACCTCGCCACGTGGGCCAGCAGGCTCGCGGCCTGGTCGTCCTCGTAATTGCCGAGGCTGGAGCCCAGGAACAGCACGCACTTGGGCCTCTGGATGCGGCGGGCGATCTCCTCAAGAGCCGCGTGGTAGTCGCCCGCATAGCCCGTGACCCGCAACGGGAGATAGTCGGCCACCAGCTCGCGGGCCGAGGCCTCGAGGATCGTGGGCGACACGTCGATGGGCACATAATGGAGCTCGCCGTAGGTCTCCAGCGCCGCCCCGATCAGGTGGCGGGTCTTCGTGGAGCTGCCGCTGCCCAGCTCGATCATGGCGGGAGCTTCGTCCCAGCCCGCGACCATGGCCTCGGCATGCTCGCGGAGGATCGCGTCCTCCGTTCGGGTCAGATAATACTCGGGAAGGTCGCAGATCTTCTCGAAAAGGGCGGACCCGGCCTCGTCGTAGAAGAACTGGCAGGACAGGGTCTTCGGGGTCGAACCCAGCCCCCTGCGCACCGACTCCGGGAAGGTCTCACCGGTTCGTACCTCGGCAACGCGGACGATCGAGAGGCGTCGGGGCGCAGCCCGGAACGAAGCGTGTGTCGACAAGATCCACCTCGGAGGAGTGGCCGTACGGGCGTCGCCTCCCGCTCGTGCGGATCGGCAGAGACCGTGTGTCAAGCTATAGGCACGCGACCCGCGCATGGCAAGGGCCCGAAAGAATCTCTTTCCACAGCAACTCCAATGCCGACAGCATGTTGAACGGGCCGTACGTCGTCCGTTTTCGCGCCCCGCGACGGGCTCCTATTATGTGACGATCGTCAACACCCCTTCGCCGTTCGAGGCCGTCCCGGAATAGAACTCGCGTAGACCCTCGAAGGAATGGATGATGCGGTCACGGGTCTCGTCGTAATCTCCGCCGGCCCAGAACTTGTAGACGCATTGCTCTTCCATCTTCTCGGGGGCGTAGGCCGCCCGGAGGTCCTCGACCGCCAGCCCTTCGAGCCAGGCCGCGATCTCGCGCACGACGGCTGGAGGAGAATAACGCATCGGATGCCCTTGGCCCCCCCTCAGATGCTCGGGGAGTTGCGTCGTGCCGAGGATCGCCTTCGTCCCCGGGTCGTCCCCGTCAAACTCCCCCCTCCGCCGGGGCTCCGAGAGCAAGTAGTGGAGCATGTCGAAGAGGCGGTCGAGGGTGTAGATCCGGTTTTCGATCCCCGGATGGAGCCGGTTCATCGCGTCGACCTCCGCGCGCAGCTCGGCGTGGAGCCCGCCCCATGGGTAACGGTGCCGTTCCGGCCCGAACAAGCTGGGCAGCATCAGGTTCTCGCCGAACGGCGGGTCGGACAGGGCACGCTGGAGGAGGTAGCCCCCGTCGACGACCGCCACATACCACCGCTCCATGCCCATGGAGTCGTCCCGGATAGGTGTCGCGACGGGGGGGCGCTCGTCCCGGGATGGGACGCGCGAATCCGCGTCGATTCCTGCCCGCAATTTTCAGCCCTGGGGAGAGAGGCGCTGGATCCTCTTGTTGATGTTCACGTTCACGGACGAGTAGGGGTGCGTGAGCCGCCCGGTGTCGAACAGGGAGCGGATTTCCTCCACGTCGTCGGCGCCCAGGGCGTTGTGGAAGATCGTGCGGAGGTACCGGGCCCCCAGGGCCGAGGGCTGGAACCGCTTGGGGTCGTAGAAGGCGGTGGCCAGCGGCCTCGCGTGGATGGTGTTCCACTTGTCGCGAAGCTGGTTGGCGTCCACGCTGTCGAGCACGAACCCGCCGTCGCGGTACTGGAGCGTGGCCACGCAGTTCATGAACCCCTGCTCCAGCAGGTCCACGGCCTTGCCGCCGAGCTGCGTGGCGTGGAATCGGTCGAAGAGGATCGGGCGGCCGCCCCGCTGGGTGTGGCCGACCTTTCGCACGAAGATGGCGGCGTCGGCGCTCTCATTGCGGCGCTTGTGGGTGAAGAATTCGTTGCCGATCCGCTCGACCAGCAGCCTCTTGATGGCCTCGGCCGCGCCGGTGTACTGGATGTTGCCGGCGGGGTCCTTGCTCGCCGAGATCGCCCCCAGGGAGCGGCCGTCGGGGCCGACCACGCCCTCGCTCACCGCGAGCACCGCGTGCTTCTGGATGTCCAGGATCGCCAGCACGCGCTCGACCAGGGCGTCGGGGTCCACCGGCGACTCGGGCACGAGGATCATGTCGGGCTGCCCGTACGCGGTGCCCAGCGCGATCATCCCGCAGTCGCGGCCCATGACCTCGATGATGGCGATCCGGCGATGGCTCTCGGCCGTGGTCCGGATGCGCTGGACGGCGGTCGAGGACACGTACACGGCGGTGGCGTAGCCCGGGGTGACGAAGTTGATCATCTCGTCGAGGCTGAATTCCCGCCCCGGACGCTTCTTGTTGACGTACCCGCGGGCGTTGTCGGCGGGCTCGTGGAACCACTCGTTGGCCTCGTCGGGATAGTTCAGGCCGAGGTCGTTGTCGATGGTCTTGGGCGCGAGGACGGTGGGCAGGTAGTTGGACAGGGGCTGCATGCCGTTGATCGTGCCGTCGCCCCCCACGCAGATCAGGCCCTCGATCTTCAGCCGATCGAGGCGATGCGCCACGCTGGCGATGGTCTCGGTGTCGTTCGAGTCCACATAATCGCGCGAGGCCCCCAGCAGGGTCCCGCCCAGGGTGGCCTGGAGCTCGGGGATCGTGTGGAACAGGGGGTTCAGATGGACGTGCGGCACCTGCGGATTCAGCAGGCCGCTGAACCCCTTGATGATGCCGTAGACCTCGATCCGCAGCTGGTTGGCGCGCTGGACGGCGCCCAGGATCGTGGCGTTGAGGGCCGGCGTGTCGCCGCCGGCGGTCAGGATACCGATCCGCTTCATGGGGTAGGCTCTTCGGCTTCGTTGGTCAGGATCAAGGAAGGTCCGTCCTGGAGCTCCACCACGTCGCCCACGGCCATCTGGCGACGCTTGCGGAGCTCCACCTCGCCGTTCACGCGGACCATCCCGTCGGCGATCAGGGCCTTGGCCTGACCGCCGTTTTCCACCCAGTTCACTCGCTTGAGGACCTGGGTGAGGTTAATCTCGCGATCACCGACGTTTAAATTCTCTCTCGTCATCGTTCTCGCCCAATCTCTCGACTTCGGCCTTCAGCGCGTCGCCCATCGCTCGGCCGATCCGAGAGCGTGCCCCTTTGGCGAGGTCCTGGAGAGAAGACCTATCCTTGTCGGGCTTGTCGTTGGTCAGTTCCGCGGACGTTCGTTCGAAGAAATCATCGCCAACTTGCGTTTCGGCGACCTGCGGACGCTCCGGCTTGCGGACGTCCTCCCAGTACGGGGTGACCACCCTGCGGACCTCCGCGGGCAGGACCGGCCCGGCGGCGTCCATGACCTTCGCGACGAGGTGGCCCGAGTGGCTGGCGAAGATCGGCTCGCGGCTTCCCGGAGCCAGGCTCACCACGAACAGAGTGCCGATGATCCCCAGCAAGCCCCCTTCCAGGCCGCCCAGCATCATCCCGAGGTGACGATCATACGCTTCGAACTTCATCTTCTTCAATGTGGCGCGCACCGTCCAGGCCGCGAAAAACACGCCGGCCGACACCAGCACATACGCCGCGAGCATCGAACCCGCCCGCTCCACCACCGGCTCGCCGGGGATATAAGGGGCGATATACGCTGACACCTGATGCGAGAAGAAGTAGGCCAGGACCAGCGAGGCGATGCTCGCCAGCTGCCAGGTGATCCCCCGGATCGCCCCCCAGACCATCCCCGCGACCACCATGCCGATCATCACCGCGTCGTAGCGAGTCATCCGTGAACTCCTGAGTGCCTATCGTGTCGCTGAGCTTGACGTCCCGGTGGAGGGCTGGACCTCGTTCCCGCGCTCCGCGAGGGAATGCCATGCCCATGCCCGACGCCCTGCGTCCTCCGAACCCGTCCAATCCCTTCGGCCAGGGCAGAGCCCCGAGGACGGCATTCCCGCGCGGATCGCGGGAACCGGGAGACAGGAGGGGAGTCTCGGGTCAGGCCTGGGTGAGCCGTTCCGCCCGGCCATTCATCGTACCCGGGGCGGATTTTCCGGCAATGGCGAATCGGGTCGCGGGGGCGAACCCCTTTCAATGAAACCCCTTGCGACGTTCCTTGCTGTAGCGCTGGAGCGCGTCCTCGATGATCGGCAGGGCCACGGCCGAGTTCTGGATCTCGTCCACCTCGACCGACTTGCCCTCCAGGTACTTGTAGTCCTGGAAGAACCGGCGGAGCATCATGAGCCGGTGGGCGGGGAGCTCGTTGGCCTCGCGATAGCCGTTGAACTCGGGGTCCCCCACGGCCACGGCCAGGATCTTGTGGTCGGGCTTCCCTCCGTCGATCATGGTCATGAGCCCGATGACCCTGGCGGTCACGAGCGTCATCGGGGCCACGGCCTCCTGGCACAGGACCAGCACGTCCAGGGGGTCGTCGTCCTCGGCGTAGGTCTGGGGGATGAAGCCATAATTGGCCGGGTAGTAGACCGCCGAATAGAGCACGCGGTCGAGCCGGAGCAGGCCGGTCTTCTTGTCGAGCTCGTACTTCACGCTCGACCCCATGGGGATCTCAACAAGCGCGTTGAACTCCGTGGGCAGGTGCTCGCCCGGGGTCACGTCATGCCAGGGGTGAAGCATCGAGTTCAGATCTTTCCGGGCGAGGGGGAAGGAAACGCTGGCTGATTTAGGCCGCGAGTATATCAAACATGGCCCCGAAAGTCAGCCGATGCACGGGATCAACACAAGGTTGAAGTCTCAGGGCCACGCATCGGCGTGTACGGCGCGGGCCCTATCGCTGCGTTGATGGCGGGTAAAATTTCCAGGGCTCCAGCCCTGCATCCAGGCCCGCTTGCCGCTGATGCCCGCATTCGAGCTTGATTCCGCCCTGGAGCACGTCGTACTCGCGGAAATCCCCCTCGATCCAGACCGAGCTGGTGTCGACCGTTTCCCACACCTGAAAATACGGCAACTCCTCGCCTCTGGAGCCGCGAGCGACAACGTCCAGCGATTCCCCCGGAAGGAGCGTGAAGTCTTCCCCGAACGGCTCCACGAAGACCACGCGGGGCCATTCCGTTTGATTCTGGATGACAATCCTGGCCGAGTAAGTTCCGGGGAAGATCATCGATTCGCCTCCTGTTCCGACGTCCGACGCGGGGAGTTTCCGGAAGGCCTTCAAACGCCACGGATCCAGGCCGTGAGTGGGGGCTCAAGGATTGCAGGTCCGGCTGGCGAGGAAGATCCCCAAGCGCGGCTCACGCGAGGATCTGCGGTACCGCATATTTGGCGATCTCGGGGTCCCGGGTCACGAGCCGGAATCCTTCCTCGAGGGCCTGGGCGATCAGGAGCCGGTCGAACGGGTCGCGATGGATGTCGGGCAGGAGCCGCGTGGCCAGGGCGTGGCCGACCGTGATGGGGAGCGCGTGGAAGTCGTTGGCCTTCAAGACCTCTTGCAGGTCATCCGGGGCCTCCAGCTTCCCCAGGGCTTTCTTGATGGCGATCTCCCAGGCGACCGCGGCGCTCACGTAAACGGTGTTGCGGCCGTCGCGGATCGCCTTCTGCGCCAGCTTCGAGAGCTGGGCAGGGTCGCCGAGCCACCAGAGCAGGCAATGGGTGTCGAGCAACAGGGTCATGAGGGATCGACCCCGAAGGCGGCCGCGATCTCCGAGGGCAAGTCGTCGAAATCGGGGGCGATGCTGACCAGGCCCTTCCATTGACCGCCACGTCGCGTGCTCGCCTTCGGGATCACGGGCACGAGCCGGACCATCGGCTTGCCGGCACGGGCGATGATCACCTCCTCGCCGGCAAGGGCCAGGTCGACCAGCTTCGAGAGTTGCGTCTTGGCTTCGTGGAGATTGGTGATGGTCATGGGTCAACTCCTGACTTAGCTAAGCTTAGTCCATTTCCCCTTGCCGGGCAACGGGGACGACGGGTGGGCCCGAGGGAAGGCGGGGCGTGGTCCGTCGCGGTGTCGCCGCCCTCTCACCGATTGGGTACGATCGCCGGTCGCCTCGAGCGTCCGTTCCCGAATTGTGCCCCGTGCGAGATCCATCATGCGACCCACGGCGATCGCCCTGATCGTGATGACCCTGGCGTCCCCGGCCCTCGCGGACGACAAGCCGAAGCCGGATCGTCCCGCGAACCGCCTGGCGCGCGAGACCAGCCCGTACCTGCTCCAGCACGCCCACAACCCCGTGGACTGGTATCCGTGGGGCCCCGAGGCGTTCGAGAAGGCGAAAAACGAGGGCAAGCCGATCTTCCTGTCCGTCGGCTACTCGTCGTGCTACTGGTGCCACGTGATGGAGCGCGAGAGCTTCGAGAATGAGGCGATCGCGAAGGAGCTGAACGACAAGTTCGTCTGCATCAAGGTCGATCGCGAGGAGAGGCCCGACGTCGACAGCGTGTACATGGCCGCCCTCCAGGCGTTCTCGGGCGGAGGGGGCTGGCCCATGAGCGTCTTCCTCTTCCCCGATGGGAGGCCGTTCTACGCCGCCACCTATCTCCCCCCGCAGGACAAGGGGGACCGCGAAGGCTTCAACTCGCTCATGGCCCGCGTGCACGAGGCCTACCGCGACCACAAGCCCGAGCTGAGCAAGGACGCCGACTCCCTCACGAAGGCGGTGCGCGACTCCGCCCGATCCGCCGGATTGACCAACCGCGTGCCGCTGTCGCGGAGCATGATCGCCGCCGGGCAGGACGCTTTGGCCGAGCAGTTCGACCCCGACTTCGGCGGGTTCGGCTTCGACCTCAAAAACCCGCGCAAGCCCAAGTTCCCCGAGCACTCGAACCTCGTGTTCCTCCTCAACCGCGACGCGGCGAACAAGGGCAAGAGTCCCCTGAGGGCGGCCAACCTGACTAGCCCCGACCCCCGCACGATGACCCTCGCCACGCTCGACCGCATGGCCCGCGGGGGGATCCGCGACCACCTCGCCGGCGGGTACCACCGCTACAGCACGAACCGGTCGTGGAGTGTGCCGCACTTCGAGAAGATGCTCTACGACAACGCCCAGCTCGCGAGCGTGCATCTCGCCGCGTACGAGGCCACGAACGACCCCCGATGGAAGAGCGAGGCCGAGGCCACGTTCCGCTTCCTCGCCCGCACCATGACCGCGCCCGAGGGGGGCTTCTACTCGGCCCTGGACGCCGAGACCGACGGCGAGGAAGGGGCCTACTACGTGTGGAAGCCCGAGGAGATCGAGACGATCCTGGGCAAGGGGGACGACCTTGACCTCTTCGCCAAAAGCTACGGGCTCGACCGAGGGCCGAACTTCGAGGGCGGGAGGGTCGTCCTCAGGCAGGGCACGCCTCACGACGAGCTGGCGAAGGGCCTGAACCTCACGCCCGAGGCCCTGGAATCGCGGCTCGCGCCGATGCGCGAGAAGCTCCTGGCCGCGAGGGAGAAGCGGCCCGCCCCCCGGCTCGACGACAAGATCCTCACGGCCTGGAACGGCCTGGCGATCGCGGCCTACGCCGACGGGTTCCGCGTGCTCAAGGATCCGGAGTACCGCAAGGCGGCCGAGCGCGCCGCCGACTTCCTCCTGGCGAACCACCGCGGGATGGGCGGGCGGCTCCTGCGGACCTCCCGCAAGGGCCCCGCGCGGGGTGAGGCCTATCTCGAAGACTACGCCTTCCTCGCCCACGGATTGCTCAGGCTCCACGCGGCCACGGGCGACGCGAACCGGCTGGCCCAGGCCCGCGACCTGACCGACCGCATGATGGCCGGGTTTTCCGA
>JANOBY010000637.1:0-1692 GCA_031411935.1 Planctomycetales bacterium
CAGCGTCGAGACGTCGAACGCGGACGGGTCGAACGAGGCATAATCCCCGAGGTTGCCCAGCATGTAGCGGAACGTGTTGCGAATCTTGCGATAGGCTTCCGAGGCCTCCTTGATGCCGCGCTCGCTCATGCGGATGTCGTCGGCGTAGTCGAGGCTCGCCACGTAGAGGCGCAGGACGTCGGCCCCATATTGCTCGGTCGCCTTCACGGCCGACACGGCATTTCCGCCCGACTTGGCCATCTTCTTGCCCTGCTCGTCGACGATGAACCCATGGGTCAGCACCGTCTCGAACGGGGCGCGGCCGGTGGACCCCACGGCCGTGAGGATCGACGATTGGAACCAGCCCCGGTGCTGGTCCGAGCCTTCAAGATACATAAACGCGGGGTAACCCAGCTCGAAGTTCTGCGCCAGGACCGCGCGATGGCTGGAGCCCGACTCGAACCACACGTCGAGGATGTCGGTGCCCTTGCGGAGGTGCTCGACGGGGAACCGATCGCGATCGAGGTCCGGCGGGATCAACTCCTCCACCGGCTTCTTGAACCAGGAGTCGGCGCCTTCCTGTCGGAACAGGTCGCGGTAGAACCGCACCGATGAGGCCGTGAGGTGATGCTCGCCGGTCTGGTCGTTGAAGAGCACGGGGATGGGCACGCCCCAGTTGCGCTGGCGGCTGATGCACCAGTCGGGGCGGTTGCCCACCATGGCGTCGATCCGGGAGCGGCCCCAGCCGGGGAGCCAGCGGACGGTGTCGATCGCGGCCAGGGTGTTCTTGCGCAGGTCGTTGTGCTCGACGCTGATGAACCACTGGTAGGTGGCGCGGAAGATCACGGGCTTCTTGCTCCTCCACCCGTGAGGATAGCTGTGCTTCAGCGGCATCTCGTGGAACAGCGCCCCGCGCGACCGGACCATCTCCACGACCAGGGCGTTGGCCTGGAACACCCCCTTGCCCACGAGTTCGGCGGGGGCCTCGTCGGTATATCGCCCCGAGTCGTCCACCGGGCTGAGCGTGGGGAGGCCGAACTTCTGGCCGGTCTGGTAGTCCTCGGCACCGTGGCCCGGCGCGGTGTGGACGAGCCCCGTGCCGTCCTCGGCGCTCACATAAAGCGCGGTGACGATCGGGCTCTCACGGTCGAGGAACACATGGCGGTAGGTCGATCCCGCGAGGTCGCGGCCCTTGCACCGGCCGACGAGGGAGTAATCGGTCACGCCGCCCAGGCCCATGACCTTCTCGACGAGCGCGGCGGCGAGGATCGTGTGCCGGGTCTCGCCCGATTTCGGATCGACGTAGCGTACGCCGGCGTAGTCCAGGGACTCATTCGCCGCGATGGCCACGTTGGCGGGCAGGGTCCACGGGGTGGTCGTCCAGATGAGCGCCGACCATTCCCCTTCACCGAACGAGGCGGGCACGCCCGAGGTCATGGGGAAGGCCACGAACACGCTGGGGGAGGTGACTTCCTGGTATTCCAGCTCCGCCTCGGCCAGCGCCGTCCGGTCGTGGATATCCCAATGGATCGGCTTGAGCTGGCGGAACACATAGCCGCCCTCGACCAGGTCCGCCAGCACGTCCATGATGCTGGCTTCATAGCGAGGATCGAGCGTGAGGTAGGGCGTGAACCACTCGCCGGCGATGCCCAGGCGGAGGAACTGGTCGCGCTGGATGTCGACCCATTTCAGGGCCTCGACCCGGCACCGCTC
>JANOBY010000638.1:0-13858 GCA_031411935.1 Planctomycetales bacterium
GATGCGAGGATCGTTAAACTGCGACCTTTGGGCGGGCAATTTCCGGGACTGTGAGGGGTAAACGGCCTCCCCCAGATTGCTCAGGACGCCTCTAGTCCCATAAGCGGTCATTAAAGTAAGTGCCATTGGGCAGGGACGCCCACCCACTGGGAGAGATGGACCCGAGCGGGGACGACAGCTTGGCGTGCGAACCTGAGCCGGGCAAGCAGACGAGGCGGAGCCTCGCGGACGGCATTCCCGGGCCGGAGCCCGGGAACGAGGGATGACGACACCAGACCATGCCAGAGGGGCCTTCCGCGCGATGACCGATCGTTGCGGAGGCTCGCCGCGATAGTCTGAGGATGACGGACCCGGGAATCCCGAGGGCGAAGGCCGGACGGATTGGGGCGGCCGCGGGAGGAACGATTTCTGCGCCCCTTCCGAGGATCTAAAATCCCGCCGCGACCAGGCTCCGCACGGGTCAATCGGGCCCCGCCGTCTTGCCACGAAGGAATTCGTTGATTAAGCTGTGGAAACGGCAAGAAATCGCGGGAAAAACGCGAACTTTGGGCTCATTTTCAACGTATTAGAGGGTGTAAGAATGACGCCTTTTCACCCGAGTGTTGAGAACGATCCCCATGAGCACGCTCGAGCGCTATATCGACCAGTTCGGCCCGGTCGTCGGCCCCAAGGTGCTGCACCTGGAGAAGTCGCGCGCGGCCTACAAGGGCGTGTCCACCCGCCGTCGCTCGCAGATCGAGCTGGTGACCGGCAAGCCGTTCCGCAAGCGGAAGCCGACCATCCGGCCGGTCTCCTCGCCCGACTCCATGCCCCTGTTCCCCGAGACCGCCGAGACCGCGATCGGGGAGTGACCACGATGGCCGCCAGGACATTCGCCCGGCTCCTCGTCCCGCTCGTCCTGCTCCTGGCCGGATGCGGGCGAAGCGAGCCGGGCGTGGTCGTTTACACGGCGCTCGATCGCGACTTCTCCGAGCCGATCTTCAAGGCCTATCAGGCCGCCCACAACGTCGAGATCCGCCCCAAATTCGACATCGAGAGCACCAAGACCGTGGGGCTCACGCAGGCGATTTTGGCCGAGGCCGACCGCCCTCGCTGCGACCTGTTCTGGAACAACGAGATCCTGAATACGCTCAGGCTCAAGCAAAAAGGCCTGCTCCAGACGTTCGCCCCGCCCAACGCCGCCGACCTCCCGGAAGCCTTCCGCGACCCCGACGGGATGTGGTACGGGTTCGCGGCCCGGGCCCGCATCCTGCTCGTGAACACCGATCTCGTGCCCGAGGCCCGGCGCCCCTCGTCGATCCTCGACCTGGCCGACCCCGCCTGGAAGGGGAAGATCGGCCTGGCCAAGCCCCTGTTCGGCACCACGGCCACGCACGCCGCCTGCCTGTTCTCGATCTGGGGCGACGACAAGGCGAAGGCGTTCTTCCGGAGCCTCAAGGCCAACGACGCCCAGGTCCTCTCGGGCAACAAGCAGGTGGCGCTCGCCGTGGGGGCCGGATCGCTGGCGATCGGCTGGACCGACACGGATGACGCCATGGAGGAGATCGCCGCCGGGCACCCCGTCGTCATCATCTACCCCGACCGCAACCCCGACCAGATGGGCACCCTGTTCATCCCCAACACGATTGCGATGGTCAAAGGGGCCCCGCACGCCGAGGCCGCCAAGGCGCTGGCGAATCATCTCCTCGGCCCCGAAGTGGAGGGCGCATTGGCCAAAGGTCCCTCGGCCCAGATCCCCCTGAACCGCAGGACCGAGACCCCGGCGAGGGTCGAGACACCCAAGACGGTCAAGCCCCTGCCCATCGACTTCAACAAGGCGGTGCAAAGCTGGGACAACGCCGCCAGGTTCCTCGCCGACGAATTCGCGGGAGGGTAGACCGCTCCCGGCCGACAAATCTCAGGGATGAGTGGTCTCTCCGCCTCGCCCACTCTTGGGGGAGGGGCGTCAACGGTGGCTGGATCAGCAGAGTGGGCCGAGCCGATCGCCCCTCACCCGGAGGCTCCGCGTCCGCCCTCTCCCCGCAGGGGCGAGGGCAAGAGAGCCCGATCTCTGCACCCCGCCTTCGGCGATCTCCCGGAGGTAACGACATGCTTGCCCGTCGTCGCTTCTCTTAAGGAATTCGTATAGGTTTTCTCCGCCCGAGCGATTAGGATCTCGCACAGCGAGGATAGTCTCGCCAAGGCAAGGAGTCTCGGGGATGAAGCTGCCAAGGGTCTCGATCCTCTCGCTCATGGCCGTGGTTCTGGTCGTGGCCCTGAATGGCGTGGCCATCCGCTCGATCGCCGCGAGGCACGACCTTCTTGGCGAGGCGTCGGCCACCCCGTTGTTCACCCTTCCCATGGCCAACCTGCTGGCGATCGCCGCGGCGGTGCGGTCGAGGTCGGGCGGTCGCCGTCGCGTCTTCGTCCTCGGTTTTGAGGTCCTGGGCTGGTCGCTCGTGGCGGCCACGGTCGTGGGCATCATGCCGATCGTTCTTGGCGTCGAAGTCGCGATCCAGAGGCTGGACCTGGCGTCCTGGGTCGAAGCGTCGAGGCTCCGGCGGGACGGATTTGCCTTCACCTTGATCTTCGCATTCCTTGTTCTCCAGACGTTGATCGCCCTGATCGGCGGACGGATCGCCCTCGCGATCGGATCACGGGTCCGGAAATCCCCGGACGACGACCCGCCCCCCTCCCGACCGGATCTGGCGCCCCTTTTGTGGCTCGTCGGGATCATCGTCATCTTGACCGGCGGGATCGAGCTCTATCTCCGTTTTCGGATCGAACCCGGCTTCGAGCGGTTCGAACGGGGGTCGATCGCCCGCCTGAAAATCGGCGACGACCCCAACTTTTCCCACCACTTTTCCACGGCCTCCTCGCAATTCGCCCTGGACGGATCGCGCGTCCGCGTCGAGTCCGACACCGCCCGCTCGTTTTTGGTGACCACGAACGTCGGCAAGCCCGACGAGGTGCGCCGCGACCACCGCCCGGTCCGGTTCACGGTGCTCGAAGGCGATCGCAAGGGCGAAGAGATGGAGCTCCCGCACTGCCTGCTCCATCCTCCTCATGCGAACCCCGCCCGATGATGGCAGGGCTTGCGTCTCCCCCGTCACACCAGGAAGAAAGGTTCAGGGATGAAGCTTCCGAAGATTTCCATCCTCACGCTCATGGCCATCGTGCTGGTCGTGGCCCTGGACGGCATGGCCGCGCGGTGGATCGCGTCGCGCCCCGGCTTCCTCACGGGCTGGGTCTGGTTCGTCGCCATGATGACCCTGCCGATGATCCATGCGCTGGCGATCGCCGCGAGCCTCAGGTCGCAGAGGCGAGGGCCGGGCCGAGCGTTCCTCGTCGGATTCGAGGTCGCCGGCTGGCTCGCGGTGGGGGCTACCTTCGCGGTGGGCCTGGTCGCCATGAACCCGTTGATTGACGATGTCCTGGACCCGGGCCTGGCCGCCCTGGGGGTCCCAACCCGGACTGGGACGTCCAGGTTCCGCGAGGCGGTACTCCTTTACGGGGTCTTTCCCGTCATCTTCCTCGTCCCCCAGATGGTCGTGGCGTTGATCGGCGGATTCGTGGCGGGCCGTGTGTGGGGGCTTCGCGAGGAAGCCGCCCCGGCGCTCGAATCCTCTGCAAATCGTTCCCGATGGATCCCGCTGGCGTGGCTCGTCCTCACCATCGCCGTCCCCACGATCGCGATCGAGGTCTACCTCCGCCTGAAGGCCGATCCCCAGATGCAGGCCCCCGCGATCATTCGCCTGCCCCCGGGGTCTCTGTCGGTGGTTGTGGACTTGAAGAAGGTCATGCCCATCACCTTGCCTGACGGCTCCCCGCTCGCGGGGCTCGACGGGTTGCGCGTGAAGATCGACTCGGACGCCGCCGCCATGGAATACGAACTCATCGCCACGTCCGGCGGAGACGTCACGATCCTCCGCGACCTCCGCGACGTCCGGGTCACGCTGCTCGACGGCTCCCGCAAGGGCGAGTCGATCGCCGTGCCCCGCTGTCTCCTTCGCCCCGTGCCCTGAAACCAGTCAGGATGCCGATCCGGGGCTCGTTTTGAGCGACTCCAGATAGGTGACGAGCCGCTTCTGCTTGCGGGTCCTTGCCAGGCCGATCGCGGAGTGGCCGGAGGCGTCCTTGTGGTACACGTCCGCGCCTCGCGAGGCCAGCAATCGCACGATCGCCCAGTGCCTGGCCGAGGCGGCGAGGGTGATGGCGGTGAAGTCGTCGAGGTCCTTGTGGTTGGGGTCGGCCCCCCGGTCCAGGAGCAGCTCGACGACTTCAAGGTGCCCGTTCCAGGCCGCCTGCACGAGGGGCGTCCAGCGAGGCGGGGCGCTCACCACGATGTTGGGGTTCACGCCCTGGTCGAGCAGGGCCCTCACGGTGTCGAGGTCCCCCCGGTCGGCGGCCTGGGTGAGTCGTTCTTCGGGCGACGATTCGTTCATGGCTTGGGCTTCTGCTTCTGCTCGTGGGCTTTTTGGGCCAGGTCGAGATAGGTGCGATAGGTGGGGCGGCTGAGCAGCTTGTTCTGGAGGATGTGGATCGCCTGGGCGACCTCGGCGTTGTCGCTCGGGTGCTGCTCGGGCAGGGCGAAGAACATCCCCGCGAGCTTGGCGGCCATGGCCCAGCAATCGGCCTCGGCCTCGGTCATCCCGGCGGCGAGCACGCACTCGCGGTCGGTCATCGGTTTCGGGTCGTCGGCCGGGGCTTCCAGCGAGGTCAAGGCCACCGCGCCGGCCGTCAGTCCCAACACGTCTCGACGATTCATGGGGTCATCTCCAGGTCGAATTCGTTTCACGCAGAGACGCGGAGGGCTCGCCGAGGACGCGGAGAAGAGGAATACGTTTCACGCAGAGAACGGACGAGAGCTTGGGCCTTAACTCGTTCCCACGCTCTGCGTGGGAATGCCGTCTGCGAGGCTCCGCCTCGTCTTCATGCCGCTGACCGGCGACCCTGCGTGGGGCCACGCGGAGAGGCCGACTCGGAGCGTCGAAGACGGCATTCCCACGCAGAGCGTGGGAACGAGTTGACCAGATTTCTGCGTCCTCTGCGTGAAACATATTTATTTGGATCGTCGACGCACAGCATACCCGTACGGGGTCGGCCAGGTCGGATCTTCGCCGAGGTCGTGCTCGGCCTTGAGCGCCCAGTAGGGTTCTCTCAGGAGCTCGCGGCCCAGGAAGATCAGGTCGGCGTCGCCCGCGGTGATGATCTCGTTGGCCTGCTTCGTCTCGGTGATCAGCCCCACCGCGCCGGTCTTGATCCCCGCCTCGTGGCGGATCTGGCGGGAGAGCGGGACCTGATAGCTCTTGCCCACGGGGATGCTCGCCTTGGGCACCGCGCCCCCGGACGACACGTCGATCAGGTCCACGCCCAGGGCCTTCAAACGACCGGCCAAAACGACCGACTGCGCGATGTCCCAGCCGCCTTCGACCCAGTCGGTGCCCGAGATCCTCACGAACAGGGGCAGATCCTGGGGGACGATCCCGCGCAGGGATTCCGCCACGCGCAGGAGGGGCTTCATGCGATTTTCGAGGCTCCCGCCGTACTCGTCGGTGCGGTGGTTGGCCAGCGGGGAGAGGAACTCGTGGAAGAGATATCCGTGCGCGGAGTGGATCTCGATCACGCGGAACCCGGCCTTCAGGGCGCGTCGGGTCGCGGCCTCGAACGCGGCGACCACGCCGTCGATCCCTTTCTGGTCGAGCGCGGTGGGGACGGGGTCCCCCTCGTGGAACGGGATCGCGCTGGGCGCGACCACGGGCCACCCTCCGGCCTCGGGCGTCTTGAGGCTCGCGCCCCCCTTCCACGGCACGTCGCAGCTGGCCTTGCGCCCGGCGTGGGCGAGCTGGATCGCGGGCACGGCGCCTTGCGAGGTCACGAACGCGGCGATCCTCTCCAGGGGCGCGATGTGGGCGTCGTCCCAGATCCCCAGGTCGCCGGGCGAGATCCGCCCCTCGGGCGTCACGGCGGTGGCCTCGACCATGACCAGCGACGCCCCGCCCACGGCGCGGCTGCCCAGGTGCACGAGATGCCAGTCGTCGGCGAACCCGTCGGTCGCGCAGTACTGGCACATGGGGGACATGGCGATCCGGTTGCGGAACGTCACGCCGCGGATCGCCAGCGGGCTGAGCAGGTCGGTCTCGGGAAGCTCGCGGTCGTGGGCGGCGTCGGACGTGCAGCCTCTCGCGACGGTGGACGTGGCCTGGGCTTCGGTCGCCTCGCTCATCGGGAAGTCTCTCCGGAGGGGCAAAATCGGGGTCAAGGGCCGGTCGCCCGCCATTCTAGGCGCCCCTCAAAACTCGGGCGCGGGCAGGTCGCTCATGTCGGCCAGTTCCTGACCCAGGCAAAGCGAGTACCCGTCGGGGTCGCGGATCTCGAATTCCGCCATGTTGTAGAACATGCGTTCCAGCCTCCGTGTGACGATCCCCAGCGATTGCATGTGAGCATACAACTCGCGAAATGGCGTGTCTTCGAGCCGCAGGTACACATCCCAGTCATAAGCCACGCGGGCCTCCACGGTCGTGCCGCACGACGCCTTGAGCATGAGCTCCGAGGCCCGCTGGTCAGGATCGCGAAGTCATACGGAGGGGTCTCGGGGAACACGCTGGCCGCGAACCCCAGGACCTCCCGGTACCATCGGATCGAGCGTCCCACATCGCTCACACGCAACAGAGCCACGGCCTGGGCAATCGGCATCGACACCTCCTTACCTGGGGGACCTCATCGGGACGGACGGCCCCAGGATACCCGAATGGCGGCCGATCCGGGCAGGAGTCGCCGCCCCGGCCGACCTGACCACACGCGGGACGGCGATCTCGGGCCATCGGCTCACCTCCCGGTCGGTTTCTCGGGGAAGATCGCCGCCCAGTCGTCCTTCATGCTCACCACGGCCCATCCCCGGCGCGAGGCGGCGTCGAGCGCCTTGTCGAGCCGCCCCACGCGCGACTTGCGGTCGTAGGCGTACTCGCGGTCGGCGTCGTCGTGGTGCACGATCAGCATGAGCCTCGGCCCCTTGCCGGCATAGGTGTATTCGAGCATGGCGAGGTCGCCGTCGGAGTTGCCGAACGCCAGGATCGGCCTGCGCCCGATGTGCAGGTCGATGTTCATGGGCTTGCCAGGCCCGTCGTCCACGCTGTTGATCGCGGGCAGCTTGAGGAGCTGGCCCCGGTCCTCGGACGACTCGAACCGCGTCTTCGTGCTCGAGCCCACCACCTGCTCGGGCGGGATCCCGTAGCACTCCTGCGCGAAGCCTCGCACGAAGTCGACCCCGCCCCCGGTCACGATGAAGGTCTTGAATCCGCTGGCCCGGAGATACGTCAAGAGCTCGATCTGGGGCTGGTACACGAGGTCCGTGTACGGGCGGCGAAACCGGGGATGCTCGGCCGTCCTGAGCCAGGATCGCGAGAGCCCCACGAAGCTCTCGGGCGACATCCCCGAGTGCGTAGCCGCGACCAGCTCTCCGAGTTCGGTCTCGGTGAACTTCGCCATGGCGGCGAGGTCGTTGGTGAGGATCGCGGCGAAGGCGGGCCTCTCCTTCAACGCGGGGTCCTCGGCGGCCATGGCGCGGGCGCGGTCGAGCGCGAACACGGCCTGGGTGTAGACCGGCTGCTCGCACCAGAGCGTCCCGTCGTTGTCGAAGGTCGCGACCCG
This sequence comes from Planctomycetales bacterium, assembly GCA_031411935.1. GTDB lineage: Bacteria > Planctomycetota > Planctomycetia > Isosphaerales > Isosphaeraceae > JAQGHR01. The sequence continues at coordinate 7,630 of JANOBY010000638.1, forward strand.
CTCGCGCTCGGGGACGAAGTCGGGGCCGTTGGGGTCGGTCACTCGCTGGACGAAGCCCACGATCGCCGCCTTCGCCGCCCCGTCTCGCCACGAGGGCAGGGGGTCCTGCCCGAACCCGGGGGACGCGCCGCAAAGAAGGGCCAGGGCCAGAATCCCGCCTGAAACCGGGCGATTTCCCACGAGGGCGACTCCTCATCCGTCGAACGCGAATCCTCAACGGCAACAAGTCTATCCGATCCGGCGCATCACCGCTCGGGAGCCGGCTGAAGGGCCACCACGCGGTAGATCGGGTTGTTCTCGATCGACTTCACGACCGACCAGCCCGCGAGGGCGACCAGGCCCTCGAACGCCTCGGGGGAGAACAGGCGGATCGTGGCCCTGGTCAGCCTCTTGATCTCTTGCGCGGCGGGCTCGTCGCGGACGTAGGAGCCGACCATCACGAAGTCGGGCATGGCGACGTGCCTGAGGGCCCGCAGGTTGGCGAGGATCACGTCGTCGTCGGCATACTCGAACAGGCCCCCCTCCGACGACCCGACGACCACGGCGTGATCGCTCGCGGACCGCTCGATCATCCGGCCGAGCGGGGCGGCGTCGGTCCAGTCGTAGGGGTGGTGATCGAAGCTCGCGTCGAGCCCTTCGAGCGCCCCGCCCGGGCCCTGCAGGGCGTCGAGGGACCGCGCCCCGAAGCGAGGCCCCGCGGCGTCGAGGTCGAGAACCCGGATCGCCACCCGCCGGTCCGCGAGCCGCGCGGGGTCCGTTTTCTTCAGGAGGATCAGGGCGTTCAGGCTGTCGGACGCGGGCCCCCCGCTGATGTTCACGAGGTGGACCGGGCGGCCCTTGGTGTCGAGGGAATCGAGCGCAAAGGCGAGCCCCTCGGCGATCAGGTTCGAGGCCGCGCGGTGCCGCAAGCGGATCGACACCGGGCCGATGGCCGAGGCGATCACGGAGTCGAGCCGGCCCTCGTGCACCCCGTGCATGTTCGCCGCGCCCAGCTTCAGCAGGTACGTGGCCATCCCGCCGTAGAACGAGTCCTGCGAGCCCATGGCGTTGCGCAGGAGGATCGACCGCCGGGCCATCAGCCTGTGCACGAACGTGGGCAGGAGCTCCAGCCTGCGCAGGCGTCGTCGGGACGAGGCCGTGAGCGCGGCGAGCTGGTCAAAGCTCAGGTTCACCTCGAACGCCGAGTGCGTGAGGTCGATCACCGGCAGCTCAACGCCCTCGTCGGTGCAGGCATAGCTCAGGCCGGGCATTCGGGGCGGCATGCGTCTCAGGACGGACCTCCGGGCGGTGCGCTGCGAGAAATCGGACCCTCACCCCCATCCCTTCAAATACCGGGCCGGGCCCTTCCTCTTTGAGCGAAGATGTTTCACCCAGAGACGCCTTATCTCTTCAAGTCCGAATAACTCACCAGTTTGATCCCTCGTGACCTGATCATCTCCCGAACTCGGGGATGCGTCCAGCAGTCGGTCACGCCCTGACGGTCCTCGGCCACGTCCTCGTAGCCGACGTGGTGGATGGCCCGCAGCTCGGGCGAGTCGAGGCCCGGGTGATCGACGGTCATGTAGGTCTTCCCGGGCTCCAGGGACTCGAGCATTTTGAGGAAGCCCTCGACCTTCTGCTCGCTGGTCCGGTGCTCCCCCTTGTACCCCACGCCGATCACGCCTCGTTCCTTCAGGTCGATGTCGAGCCCGTACTCGCTCGCGAGCTTCCGGGTGAGCGCCTGCACGTCGTCGCGGAATCCGTCGCAGCCCATGTGGCCCGACACGTGGCTCACGCGGGGGATCAGGCGTTTGGCGGTCTCGATCTGGGCGCGGAACTCCTTCTCGATGTCGGCGATCGTCCCCTCATGCTCGACGATCGACCTCCCCGGATACTTCCTGTTGGGCCGGACCATCGGGAAGAAGTAACCGTTCTCGTCGCGAAGGCTCGGCGCGTCGGTCATGGGCCGCCACTTCACGTTGTCCCACTCGCTCGTGAGCGCGAGGTGCACCCCCACGTCCACGCCGGGGTTCTCGGCCAAAAGCGTCACGGCCTCGGGGAACCAGGGCGAGGGGACGATCACCTCGATCGAGGTCACGATGCCCTCCTTCACGCACTTGACGAGCGCCTGGTTGCCCGAGTGCGAGAACCCCATGTCGTCCCCGCGCACGATCAAGCGGGGGGGCGGCTTGGGACCGTCGTCCGAGCAGGCCGCGAGGGTCATCACGAGCACGAGGCCGCTTGCGAACCAGGCAGGGCAACGCATGAGGCGTCTCCTCGAATTCAGGGGCGGGTCGGCTCCACCGGACGCGAGAGTCCCGGGTGGAGGAAGCTGAGGTTCGGCTGATCGGGACGGATCGAGAGGCACGTGTCGGGCGCCTCCCTCACGAGGGACAGCAAGGTCGCGTCGGAGATCCGGGACGTGTCGAGCAGGGTACGGGCGCAGACCTCGCACCTCAGGCTTTCGCCTTCAACGCGAATCTGCGATTCGTCCACCCGCGCCGGGCATCGCAGGGTCTTCACGTATTCGCCGGCATCCGTGAAGACGTCGCCGGTGGAGATGTCCAGCTTCATGGTGCAAACCCCCAAGGCCGATCAACCCAGGAAACGGGGTTTGTCCCGGCGTGGGTTGAACAGGATCTCAAAATCCTCGCCGGTCCATCGGGCCTCCCACGCGGGCAGCCTGGGGTAGTAGCCCTGATTTCCGTCGATGCCGCGGATGTCCTCGATCAGGTCCTCCAGCCAGACAATTTCCCCCTCGGGCAGGTCCGCGGGCACAAGGTAAGCCGCGAACGGACTCGGGAAGGTGTAGGGGTAATAATCCGTCCAATCGATCACTTGCCGGTAAGGCGGACCGCACCCCTTTCGATTGTCGCCCACGACAACCACCTGCCCGGTCTCCCCATGCTGGTACACGGCGAAGCTGTTGGAGACATCCTTGCCCGGCTTCACCGGCTTGACCAGCGGGCGGAAGCCTTCGAGGGCCGCCTCATTGATCGCCTCCTCGGTCCTCGCCGTCTTGATCACGCGGCGATCGTTGACGTTGCCCTTGAAGAAGCTGAACATCGTCACCCCCTCGCGTCCGGGTCCGCGGCCCCTGCGACCGCCCACGCCCACGCCCACTTTAGCAGACCCGCGATCCCCTTGCGCGCCCGATCGGCATCGGCCCCGAGGAGGCGCGTCGGCCCGCGTGCGCGGCGGCCCGCGATGCCGACAAACAGGGCCGAGAGCGGCCCGGCCTACGTCAGGGCTTCTGATCCGGATTCGGCGACGGGACCTTGCGGAGCACCTCGGACCACACGCTCTGGAATCGCTTCACCGCAGCCTTGTCCTCAACGAATTGCGCCGCATACACCGAGACCTCGTAGGTTTTTTTGTTGGCGGTGACCTTCAGGATCATCGTCGGGCAATCGGTGACGGGATGGGTATACCTCGGCTCAAGATCGAAGAATCGGGCCGCCTCGATCTTGCCCCAGAGTTCGCGCAAGTCTCGCTCAGTGAGCTTGCTCAGGAACGTTTTCATCCGGCCGGCACGGTAGTGGACTTCCTGCTGGGTCCGGCCGTCCTGCCCGATGGTCACCGTCCACGACTTCCAGTCGCTGAGTCCGGCCCCGTAGCGCGCGGAGATTTTCAGATCCTCCGGCACGGGCCCGTCATCGCCAGGCTCCAGTGCGGACACCGTCGCCCAGGTCGCCAGCAGAAACCCGAAAACCATCGCCCCGCATGACGAGAAACGTCGCATGAGAATCCCTCCCTTCGATGTCACCGGGAGCTGAAGTTCTATCATCACAAGCCTACACTCGTCTCACTCGGGCCAGACCAGGATCTCGCTCACTCCGCTCCGGGCCTGCCCCTTGTGGACGAACGTGATGCGCAGCTTGCTTGCCGAGAGGGGCGCGAACCGCACCTCGTTGTACTGCCCGCCGGTCGGCTTCTCGGGCGTGCGGGAGGTGGGGACGATCGGGTGCCAGGCGTCGCCCTGCCAGGATTCGAGGCGGTAGTCCTCGGGGGCCTGCACGCCTCCGCGATCGTCGAAGATGGCGAGCTCGACGCGGCCCATGGACTTCGGGGCGCCGAAGTCGATCGTGAGCGCGTCCTCCTTGTTCGGCGACTCGTAGCTCGTCCAGCGGTTGGCCGGCGTGGGGTTGAAGCTGGCCTTCCCGTCGATCGCCCGCTCCACCTGGTCGAACCGCGAGGTGAACGTGGCCGAGACCTTCGGGAAGTCGCGGTCCCCGCCGTTATAAGCCAGGTTCCCCACCGGAGGCGGCGCGGGGTCGATCGACTGCGACCCGTCGCCCCAGGCCTCGAACTCGGTGAGGCCCGTCTTCGCCCCCTCATGGTGGGTGAACACCGCGCGGAGCTTCGTGACCTCGCGAGCCGGGAACCGGATCACGTTCGCGCGATGCCCGGTGGGCGATTTCGGCGTCCTCGCCTGGTCGGGGACGGGCTTCCAGGCGGTTCCGTCCCAGAATTCCAGGTCGATCTTGCGCGGGGCGGCGATGGTCTCGCCGTCGTCGAGCACGTACAGCTTGACCGTATCGATGCGCCGAGGGGTCCCGAAATCGACCGCGAACCAGTCGGTGGGGTTCGGCGAATTCGCCGTGGTCCAGCGGTTCGGAGGCGAGATGTGGTACCAGGAATTGCCGTCGATCGCCTTGCTCGTGGGGGTCGCGGGGTCGGTGAACGAGGCCGTCACGCGGGGGAAGTACAGGCCGTCGTTGTTGACCGCGAAGTTCACCGGAGGCGCGGGCCATGAGGACGGTTTGCGCGGCGGGAGCTTCGCCGAGAGCGGCCCGAGCCGGTCCGCCTTCGCGATCACCTGCCCCTCGTCGAGGAGAAAAAACCCCTTGCCCAGCCTGTACCGGGTGCCGTCGCGATCCCACACGATGCTCACGCGGTGGCCCTGCACGGGCACGTCGTCGAGCGCGAAGTAGGGCCAATCCTCGGGCGCGAGCGGGTTCACCTCGATCGTGTGATCGTCGCGGGGCCGCAATCCCACCAATCCGGTGATGATCAGGTCGTTATATCCCGAGTGAAAATAATGCTCACTATGATTGTAGTTATCATAGCCCTGCCACGAGCCCGTATCCGGGTTCACGCCCTCGGCGATGTAGGGCTTCCCCTCCTTGCGGTGGGTCCTCGTGTAGACGGACAGGAGCTTCGCGTAGTCGCTCTTCGTCACAGGGGCCTTGCCCGGGGCTTGCAGCAGGTTGGCCATGGCCTTGAGGGTCTGCGAGGTGGCGTAGGGCCAGGACTGGCCGCTCCACCAGCAGCATCCCTCGGTCACGAGGAACAGGGGGTCGTGCCTCTCGGTCACCGTGGGGCCGAACGGGGCGAAGAAGACCTCGGGGTCCATCAGCCCTTTCCACGCGGGGGCGAACTCCTCGCCCGCGAGGTCGAACTGCCAGGGGACGTAGCCGATCAGCTCGCGCCCGTGGCCGTCGCCGGCGTATTTGCCTGTCTCGTAGGTGAGGCTCCCGGCCTTGACCGTGTGGCCCTCGCGCTCCTCGTCGCGCAGGGCCATGGGGAAGAAGAACTCGCGAGTCGGATCCCACAGCTTCTTGAGCATATTTTCGCGGATCGAGGTGGCTTTTTCGCGATAGAGCTTCGCGGTCGCGGGATCGCCCGCCAGGTCGGCCACGCGGGCGATCGCCAGGGCGTCGGCGGCCATGTAGCTGTTGATCGTGGGGCGGAACGCGGGGCCTCCGCGGAGGATGTCGGGCGTCTGGCGGGAGTTGATGTTGAACTCCATCCCGTCGTCGTGCCCGGTCTGCCAGAAGAGCCCCACCTTGGGGTCAAAATGCCGCGCCGCCCAGCCCTCGTAATTCTGCTTGAGGCCGTCCAGCAGGCTGGTCACGAACGGAGCGTCGGGGTGCACGCGATGCACGGCCCACACGGCGTCGGCCAGCCATGTGCTGTAGTTGCGGGGCTGGGCGCCGGGGGTCTTGAACCAGTACCTCGCATAATCGCGAGCGATGCGCGGGTCGCGGAGCCAGCGGACCTCATAAAGCTGATGCCCCGCCGGGCAGCTGATCGCCCCATAGGCGCCCGACCAGAACGGGCGGTCGATGAACTCGGTGAACGAGTACCCGCTGGCGGGAGATCCATACGTGAGATGCTTGGTGATCAGCTCCCAGCGATAATAATACGTGGTGTTGATCGCGGGGTCGGGGCACTCGAAGTACGGGATGTTCGCCCTGTACCACTCCCAGTCGCGGTTGTCCCAGTAGGTCTGCGCGTCGAGCAGCCG
>JANOBY010000639.1:0-4668 GCA_031411935.1 Planctomycetales bacterium
AGCCTGGTCGGCGGGCTCACTCTGCTGTGCTACGCGGTCCACCGAGAGGACCCCGTGATCATGGCCGGCCAGGGCCTGGGCGTGTTCATCTATGTACGCAATCTCATGCTGGTCTCCAAGGCCAAGAAGCGTACGGCCAAGCAGGCAAGCCGAGCCGCGGCGGCAAGCCAGGGGCCTCATCGCGTGGACACGGCGATGACTTCGAAGCCGGTCTGATCCGGCGATTTCCTCGAAAATCTCAAGACCACCTCGGTTGAGTGCACCTAGAAGTCCCAGGGATCCAACTGGATCTTCGGCAGATTCGCCTGGATGGCCCTCACGAGCCGCTGCTGATCCTCAAGCGGGACCTGCGACAGATTCACGACCATGAGGGTCTTGCCGTCCTTCCTCTTGAGGGTCGGCCGGATCAACACGGGCTCGCCGAACGGATTGTGGATCGTGGAGATCTCGCAAATCGCAATGTCCGTCCACGGTACGAATCTGCGCCAGGGAATGGGCTTCATCGGGACGGCGGTGATTCCGTCGGCATCGGCACGAGCCCAGGGCGTGTTCCAGTCGAACCAGGTCTCCACGAAGCCGATTGACATGACCCCGCACATGCCCAGGCACATCCATCGCCAGATCCATTGCCCCGCTTCTGGAAAATAGAGCGGGCTACAGGCCATGAAGGCCGCGACGACGAGACAGCCAACCAGGGCGCCCCACTTCGTCCCCGCGGATAAGTGGACTTCGGTGACCTCGCCGGGCTCGACATAGCCTTCCGGTTCCGGCGCCGCGCGACCGCGGACCTCGACGGTCTGGCCGCTCCGGGACAGGCCGAAATGCTTGAAGAGCCGATCCACGGCCAGGTATGAGACGATCATGTTCGGCAGGACGAACCCCCCCATCGTGCCGCCAGGGAGCCTCACGCCGAGGGCCAGTTCCACGCCGATCAGGAGGACCATCCCGAGGGCCGCGAAGCCCATCGAGACGACGCCAACAACGGTATGGAACAGCCACTTCGGGACGGTCTCCGGTTCTTCCACGTGCATCTCCTCGATGGCTGGAGCGGCCCGGTCCGGCCTTGCGGAACGCCTTCGCGGATCCCGTTCAAATCCTCACGAAGATCCGCTTGCGGTACATCCACCAGAGGATGAGCCACATGGTCCCGAGGACGAATGCGCCCTGGGTGAGGGGCTCGTAGGCTTCGCCGAAGGTCTTGAAGATGTTGGGGCCGAGGTGGATGCGGTAGGAGCGTTCGAGGAAGCCGTCGATCGTGTGGGCCATCACGTAGGCGGCGATCGAGTTGGCGCCGATGACCTCGAGCGGGCGGGCCCAGAAGCGCAGGCCGATCACGTCGATGGTCGCGTAGAAGGACGCCAGGAGGAGGAAGCACCAGCCTCCGCTGTAGAGGGTCCAGCTGGGGGTCCAGATTCGCTTGACGATCGGGCAGAGGCCGAACTCGCCGAGCGCGTAGCCCGCTCCCAGGGTCACGACCCCGGCGACCACGAGCCACCCCACGCGCCTCCAGGGGGTGAGGTCCGTGTTCGCGATCCATCGGCCCGCGATCAGCCCCAGGATCATCGTGGCGAGCGTGGGGAGGAAGCTGAGCGTGGAATAGCCTCCTCCGTTGAAGAGGAAGGGCTCCTTGCGCGGGAAGAGGTTCATGAACCACACGTCGAACCGCCAGGCGAGGTTCGTGTTCTTGTTCCAGTGCGCGGCGAATCCGTTGAGGTTGTGCGGCCAGTCGGGCGAGGCCCCCGCCGCGGCCCAGTCGAACTCGGCGCCGGGCAGGGGATAGAGGGCGAACGCGGCGAAGTAGCCGACGAGGATCACCACCAGCGCGATCCACGCCACGCGTGCGGACCTCTGGCCGATCAGGAACAGGAAGCCGTAGCCCAGGCCGATCTGGGTGAGCGTGTCCTCGAACGTGAAGTTGGTTTGCGTGACCTTCTCGCCCATCGACCTCAGGAAGATGCCCAGGGCGATCAGCACGAAGGCCCTCCAGAACGCATGCAGGGCCATCCCTCCGGGCGATTGCCCCTTGGCGCGCCTCGCGGCCAGGGAGAACGGCAGGGCCACGCCCACCAGGAACGAGAACGACGGCTGGATCAGGTCGTGCAGGGTGCAGCCGACCCACGGCACGTGCTCTTGATGGTGGGCCAAAAAGGCCCAGACCTTGTTGCCGGGCTTGCTCGCGGCGATCGCGGCCAGGTGCAGGACCTCGGCCATCATGAGGAACATGACGAACCCGCGATAGGCGTCGATCGAGCCCAGGCGGGTCGTCGGCACGATGGCCGTGGAGGGGGGGGTGACGGCTGCCGGTTCAGGGGTGTGCATAAGATCCATCGCGTGCGCGAGGGGACGGGTCAAGCTCCGGTCGCCGCATCATACGGGTTCGGGCGAGGTTTCGCACCGGTGCCGATCCCCGGGGGGGCGGGACTGCGGAGGTGGGCGATGGAAGAGAGCCTCTGGCCATGCAGGTCGGTGAGCAGGGGGCCGTGGTTGGAGCCTTGCCCTCGTCGGAGGGAAGTTTCCACAACGTTTGTCGATCTGGCGATTGTCGCGACTTGAAGACCTGAGAACGTCAGGCCCATGTCACTCCGGGCCGTCGCGGATTGTTGCGGAGTCGGGCGTTCCTGTCGAGGCGAGTCCCGGGGCCCTCGCGTCAGGCCTCGCCCTTGGCCAGGCGGAACAGCTCGGTGGAGAAGTAGCGTTCCATGCGGTCGGGGAAGACGGTGACCACTCGGGCGTCGGGGCCGAGTTTTCTCGCGGCGAACTCGGCGGCGGCGAAGTTCAGGCCCGAGCTAGGCCCCACGGGGAACCCCCGGGCGATGAGCTTGCGGGTGGTGTCGATCGCCAGGTCGTCGTCGATGTCCACGCTCACGAGGCCCGGCATGTCGCTCTCGCGGAAGAGGCTCGCGATCCCCTCGACCACGCCCGGCACGCGCGAGCTGAAGCTGCAACACTCCACGTCGGGGAACGCCGACCGCGTGATGGGCCGCGCGGCGAACGGCGTGACGGGGCATCCCGCATCCTTCATGGCGGCGAACAGGCCGACGATGGTGCCTCCGGTCCCCACGCCGCTGACCACCCCGTGCACCACCCCGCCGGGGATCTGCGAGAGGATCTCCTGCCCGGTGAAGATGCGGTGGGCCTCGGCGTTGTCGGGGTTGGCGAACTGGCGGGAGGCGAACGCGTGGTGCTCCTCGGCGATCTGCTCGGCCCGGGCGATCGCGCCGGCGATCCCCAAGGATTTGGGGACGAAGGCCACGTCGCCCCCGTAGGCGCGGATCATCCACACTCGCTCGTTGCTCACGCCTTCGGGCATGACGGCGGTGAAGTGCAGCCCCATCTGGGCGCAGTGGAGCGCCAGGGCGATGCTCGTGGACCCGCTGGAGGCCTCGACCACGCGGCTTCCGGGGCCGATCTTGCCCATCCGCCAGGCTTTTTCGAGGATGTGCCGCGCGATGCGGTCCTTGGTCGACCCGCTGGGGTTCAAAAACTCAAGTTTGCACCAGACCACGGGCCCCTCGTCCAGGCACACGGGCACGAGCGGCGACGGGCCGAGCCGGGGGGCATAGCGCCCGAATTCCGAGAGGGGGCCGCAGGGGGAGGTGTTCATCGTGAGGCGTTCGCTTCCAGGAGGGAGGTCTCGGGCCAGCACGCTCGCGGCGAGGCGGCCACGACCCGCTCGCGGACGAATCCGGCGGCCCGCGCCATCACGAGCAGGGTCACCCAGAACCCGACCACGGCCGCCCACTCGCGGTTCCCGCCCATCGGCCAGAACGGCAAGAAGAGTCCGAGCAGGAAGGGCAGGATCGCCGAGAGGATGGCGACGGCGATCACCACGCCCCTCAGCCGGTTCGACCTGAGGCCATAGACGGCGCCGGGGGCCTCAACGGGGGGCCATTCGCCGAGCTTGCGGGCCCGGTGGGCTTCGCGACCGAGCCACACGGCTACGCCGCAAATCATCGCGCGGAGGAGGGCGGCATAGGCCAGGATCAAGAACACCAGGGCCGCCACCACGAGCACGAGCCAGGCCCCGAGGGATTGCCGCATGAGGCCGCGAGGCTGGCCGCCCCCGGCCATGAGGATGGCCCAGATCAGGACCACGCCCAGCATCCCCACGGCGAACCCGCCCAGGCTCATCTTGCCGAACCCGTAGGCCGCATGGAACAGGGCGCACGCCCGGCCCCGGGCGCGTTGCGGGTCGGTCCTCAGGAGCCAGATGGAGGTCAGGATCTCCTCCCATCCGAACTTCAGGCAGGCCACGGCGCCGGCGATCATTGGGTCGGTCGTGAGCTCGAACGCGACCACGGCGATGACCAGCGGCAGCCATCGCCACAGGGGCGAAAGCCTGCGATCCGGCTCCGCGAACGGATCCGAACGCGGGTCGTCCCAGAGGTCGTCATACGTCCCGCTCACGCGATCCCCCCGCAGAAGCCCTCGGCCCGGCCATCGCCCCGGAAATCGCCGCTCGCGGCCCATGCCCCGTCGGCGAGCCGCGTATTCTACCGTGAGAGGCCGAGTACAGGGAATCATCCGCACGAGGGCCGGAAGCCCGAGGGGATCCGTGGGGCGGGGGTCCCAGCCAACCCAAAATTGTTATGGCAGGCCGGGCCGCCCAAAGGCACATAATTTAAATGAATAATGCAATCACCGCATCGGCATGGCAATTGGGCCAGG
>JANOBY010000640.1:0-2846 GCA_031411935.1 Planctomycetales bacterium
GCAGAAGGGACGAGGGGCTGGCTCAGAGGATGCCCGGCTGATTGATGGTGATCCCCTTCAGGGCCATCTTCAGGGCCTCGGGGCTCGGTGCCACCTCGAAGGCGGTCGATCTCTCGATTTTCTCAGCGAGGACAAGCTGACGCAAGCACTCGGTGAAGTCCATCATGCCTTCTTCCTTGCCGATGCGGATCGCGTCGCCGAGCTTGTTGTCTTCCTCGTTCATGATCAACTTGCGGACCGTGGGGTTAGTTCGCATGATCTCGACGACCGGGACACGCTTCTGTCCGGTGTTCGCGGCCCATTCCTTCGTGGTCGGCAGGAGTTTCTGGGCGATCACCGTCTTGAGGTTGAATTCCATCGACTGGCGTAGCGCGGGGTGCATGTCGCGCGGGAAGAGGTCGAGGATACGCCCGATCGTCGAGGGGGCGGACGACGCGTGGATGGTCCCGAACACGAGGTGGCCCGTCTCGGCGGCGTGCATGGCGGCGCTGAACGTGTGGCGGTCACGCATCTCGCCCACCAGGATGATGTCGGGGTCCTGACGCACCGCGTGCTTCAGGGCGGTGTCCCAGTCCACCACGTCGATGCCGACCTCGCGCTGGTTGATGATCGACTTGTCGTCGGTGAAGGTGAACTCGATCGGGTCCTCGATCGTGACGATGTGCATCCGCTCGTTTTCGTTGATATGCTGGAGCATCGAGGCGATCGTGGTCGACTTGCCCGAGCCCGTCACACCGGCCAGGAGGATGATGCCCTGGTCGTACTTGGTGATCTCGGCCATGATCGGGGGCAGGCCAAGCCCCTCGAAGTTGGGGATGGAAGTGCTCACGCGACGGGCGACCAGGCTCAGGCGTCCCCTCTGCTTGAAGAGGTTCACGCGGAAGCGGGTTTCCTTCTTCCCGTCGAAGATGATGTGGGCGAAGTCCACCCCGCCGGTCTCATCGAGGATCTCTTTCTGACGGGGGGTCAGGAGGGGAAACATGAGCCGTTCCATGTCGTGGAACGTGAGCGGAGGGATCTGCATCTGTCGCAGCACGCCCGAGAGCCGCATGGCGGGGGCCAGGCCCACTTTCAGGTGGAGGTCCGACCCCTCGTGCTTCATGACCATTCGGAAGAGCTTGTTCGCCTCGGGCTCGGAGGCCATCGGCTCGATCGTCGTCGCTTCCACGGTGGACATGCGAGAAAGCTCCAGGTCAAAAACGGGTCCAGGGGTCGATGGGTCGTGGTCGGATCGGTCGGGCCTCAGCCCCGCACAGACTCGGGTTGGGGGTCGAGCAGCCTGACCGGAACCCCGTGGCGACTCAGGTACAGTTTGGTCGCCTCGATCGAGTACTCGCGAAAGTGAAAGATGCTCGCGGCGAGGGCCGCGCTGGCGTGGCCCTCCATGAGGACCGCTCGCAGGTGTTCCGGGCTGCCCGCCCCGCCGGAAGCCACCACGGGCACCTCCACGGCGTCGCTAACGGCGCGGGTCATGGGCAGGTCGTATCCGTTCTTGGTGCCGTCGGCGTCCATGCTCGTCAGGACGATCTCGCCGGCCCCCATCTCCTCGACGCGACGCGCCCAGGCGACCGCCTCCAGGCCCGTGCCCACGCGTCCGCCGTTGATGTGGACTTCCCAGAATTCCTGGCCGTCGCGATCCACTCGCTTAGGGTCGATGTTGACCACGATGCACTGACGCCCGAATCGCCGGGCCGCGGCGCGGACGAATTCGGGGTCACGCACGGCGGCGGAGTTGATCGACACCTTGTCGGCCCCGGCATTGAGCAGGGCCCGGATATCGTCCAGGTCGCGGATCCCGCCCCCCACGGTCAGGGGCATGAAGCAGACCTCGGCGGTCCGTGAGACCACGTCCAGGATGATCCCCCGGTTCTCGTGACTGGCCGTGATGTCCAGAAACACCAGCTCGTCGGCCCCCTCGGCCTCGTAGCGCGAGGCGACCTCGACGGGGTCCCCGGCGTCTCGAAGATTGACGAAGTTGGTCCCCTTCACGACGCGACCCGCGTTCACGTCGAGGCAGGGAATGATCCGCTTGGCGAGCATGCCGGATTCCGGTCTGTCAGGACGTGATCGAGAGGGGTCGGTGGGACACCACCGCAAGCATGCGTTCTTCCCGGAGATCTTATCGCAGGGTTCGGCCAAATCCTAGACGCTGGTGGGGGAAACAACACGAGACCGGACGAACCCGCTCAGCCTGAATCGCCCTCGTCCAGCTTCAGGGCTTTTCTCCAGAATGCGACGCGCATTTCTGCCACCTTCAGGGCCTCGATCAGCACCTGCTCGTCGTCGTCATCGATCGGCCCGATCTCGCAGATCGACTCGACGAACGCGAGGTGCTCCTCCGGAATCAGGAGGAACGCGACGGCGGCCAACCCATCACGGCGACGGTGAGGAACCCCGGATTGAACCCACAGCATCATCTTCGGCAGGACCGCGCGATCTTTCTTCCGCGCGAGCGAGGATGCGGCCGCCGACGCAATCGCGTCTCTCGGATCGTCGAGCAATTCGTGCAGTCGATCCAGCACCTTGACATCATAGGATGGGGCGTGACGGATCGCCTCACAAGCAAGGTCGACGTCAGGGTCAAGAATCACGTGCTGGACGAAGTTCGAGAACTTCGGCTCGCCTTGCCATCGTTCCGCCAGGCTGGTGAAAGCCGTCCGACGCATTTCCGAAGCGAGCGATCGGTTCGCCACAACTTGCCGGAGGGTTTCCTCCGATTCCGCGGACTCCTCCTCAAGCTTCGGAGTTCCGGAGCTTGCCAGGATGTTCTCGACACGCTTCATCTTGTCCGCGAACGATTCGCCCATGCGTCAGGCCCCTTCAACCGCCGAGCACCTCGATCACTC
>JANOBY010000641.1:0-2850 GCA_031411935.1 Planctomycetales bacterium
AAGGAGGCGGCCGAGGCCTACGAGGTCCTCTCCGACCAGGACAAGCGTGCTCGCTACGACCGCTACGGGCATGCCGGTATGGACGGCGCGGGGGTCCATAACTTCCGCAACGCGGACGACATCATGTCGGCCTTCTCCGACATCTTCGGGGGCGGGCTTTTCGGCGACATGTTCGGCCAGCGTAAGCGAGGCCCCCGGCCGGGTCAGGACATCGTGGCCCGGCTGGAGATCGACCTCCTGGAGGCGGCCCGGGGCGCCACGAAGACCATCGACAACCTCAACCGCAGCGAGGTCTGCGGCGATTGCAAGGGATCGGGCGCCCGCAAGGGGACCGTGGCCACCACGTGCGACTACTGCCGGGGCCAGGGCCAGGTCGTCCAGTCTCGCGGATTCTTCCAGGTCGCGACCGTGTGCCCGGCCTGCGGAGGGGACGGGACCCGGATCACCGACCCCTGCCCCTCGTGCCGAGGCGCGGGCAAGATCGCGTCGCGGGCGTCGGTCACGCTGAACATCCCCCCCGGCGTGGACACCGGCACCTGGCTCCTGCGCCGCAACGAGGGGGAGCCCGGCGACCCGGGCGCCCCTCGCGGCAATCTCCGCGTCCAGATCCAGGTTCGCAAGCACCCCCTGTTTGAACGCGCGGGCAATGACCTCCTTTGCCGGATGCCCATCGGCTTCCCCCAGGCGGCCCTGGGCGCGGATGTTGAGGTGCCCACGCTCGACGGCGCCGAGAGGCTGAGCATCCCGCGGGCCACGCAGAGCGGGGAGATCCTCAAGCTCAAGGGCCGGGGGATGCCCGACGTGAACGGCCGAGGGCATGGCGACGTGCTGGTCGAGGTCGTCGTCGAGACCCCGCACCGGCTCACCCCCCGGCAGGAGGAACTCCTGCGGGAGCTGGCCGAGCTCGACCACGAGCACGTGTCGCCCAAGCGCAAGGGCTTCCTTGAGAAGCTCCGCGATTTTTTTACCGAGCCCGATGAGTCCGCCCCTCCCGAGGCGGGCTGAACCGGGCCAATCTCCGGAACGCATCGTCCTTCACGAATTCGCACGCACCTACGACGGTGGGGATGAAGAGGATACGACCCATGAACGACCGCCCGAATCCGACCGAGAGCGAGACCGAGACGGAGCCCTCGAACCAGGCCGCTGACGCCGCGACCGACGAGCTCTCGCTCGCCCGCAGGCAGCGAGACGAGTATCTGGACCAGCTCCAGCGCAGCCGGGCCGAGTTCGCCAACTATCAGAAGAGGGCCAAGGCCCAGGCCGACCAGAATCAGGCTTACGCCGTGTCGGGTTTGGCGCTCGATCTCGTGGCCGTCCTCGATAACTTCGAGAGGGCGACCGGGGCCGCTCGCGAGTCCGGGGCCACGATCATCGTCGAGGGGCTGGACCTCGTGCATCGCCAGCTCCTTTCGGCCCTGGCCAAGCACGGGATCGAGCCGATCCAGGCCATGGGCAAGCCCTTCGACCCGAACGAGCACGAGGCCCTGGCGCAGCAGCCCTCGACGAACCATCCCCCCGGCACGGTCGTCGCCGAGCTGGCCAAGGGATACCGGCTCAAGGATCGCGTGATCCGGCCCACCAAGGTCGCCGTGTCCTCGAATCCCGGCCCTCACTAAGGCCCCGAGCCCGCTTCCCGGGGCCCACAATCGCTTGCCTCGCCTCCATCGCTCTCACGCCGATCGCATCGGACCTGAACCCCTTCAGGTCGTCTTCCGCCGAGGATTTTCATGCCCACGTACGACTACATTTGCGACGCCTGCAAGCACGAATTCGAAGCCTACGAGTCGATCAAGGCCGACCCCCAGACCGTCTGCCCGACCTGCCACGAGGTGAAGCTCAGGCGGAAGATCGGCGGAGGGGCCGCGATCCTCTTCAAGGGGTCGGGCTTCTACCAGACCGACTACCGCAGCGAGTCCTACAAGTCCGCCGCGAAGGCCGACACCGCCTCGCAGTCGTCGAGCAGCAGCTCGTCGGATTCGGGCTCGAAGTCCGACTCCTCCTCGTCCTCGTCGAGCTCGTCCAGCCCCTCGTCCTCGGGCGGAACGTCGTCGTCATGATCCAGGGTCGCTGCCCGATCTGCAAAAACCGATTCCAGGCCGAGTCGCTCGACCTCTGGCCGAGCTTTCCGTTCTGCTCGGACCGGTGCAAGCTGATCGACCTCGGGCGATGGATCGACGGGGACTACTCCATCCCCGGCAAGCCCGAGGTCGTGGACGATGACGCCCCGGAGGGGGCGTCCGAGCCCGATGAAGTCGAATGAACTCCCAGGTCCGTCGCCGTAACCCACGGCGGGAGCGTCGCCCACAACTCGGGCCCAGCGGATGAGGAGGGCCTGAACCTGAAACCCGCTCCCGTGGCTACCCGGGAGGCTCACTCGTCGTCAAGAACCGAGGAGAGCGTCGGGACTCAGGGCAACGGCCAGGTCGCTCCGGAGGTCTTATCTTCGTGGATCCGACGTCCGTCATCGTCCGGGCTCTCGGTCCCGCCGAGATCAAGCTCATGAGAACGATGCTTGACCTGTTAGGTCGCGCATTTGAGGACGCGCCGACTTATTCGGGGGCGCAGCCCGAGGCGTTCTACCTCGAACGGCTTCTTGGTAGCGAAACCTTCATCGCTCTGGCCGCCCTGAAAGGTGACGAGGTCGTCGGAGGTCTCGCCGCCTACATGCTTCCGAAATTCGAGCAAGCGAGGAGCGAGATCTACATCGATGACCTCGCCGTCGACGAACATCATCGTCGGCAGGGGATCGGCACGGCCATGATCCGGAAACTCCAGGGACTCGCCGAGGTCCGCGGCGTTTCCGCGATCTACGTCCAGGCGGAGAAGGGCGATGAGCCGGCCATCAAG
>JANOBY010000642.1:0-1527 GCA_031411935.1 Planctomycetales bacterium
GCCCTGGCGGCTCGCCTCCTCCAGCCTCGCCTCGATCTGTCGGGACCGTTCGGCGCTGATATCGACCGTCATCTTCAACCCATCATCGAATTTGCGGAAATCCGAATTCCGTACCACATCGCTGCGGTACAATTTGGGATCGAACTGACGTACCTTCAGGTTGATAGCGTCGAGGAATTTTACCAGCAACATTTCGTAGGCAATCACCGCCTTGCGCCACAGCCTCCGCCCCGGCGGCGCGCTGGCGCGGGCCTCATAGTCGGAGCCCAGGGGCCGAATGCTGAATTCGGGTCCGCCCGCCGGAACCGGATGACCGCCACGCTCTTGCCGGTCGACGAGTTCGACGATTTCGGCCACCAGCTTCTCGAAGGCCTGTGTATTGCCGTCATCGCCGGGAACCACGATGATTGACACGATGTCGCCCTGCCGCGCCTCGATCGGGTCCCACCGGCAGGATAATCCGGTGAGATCGGGCCGGGTACCGGCGGGTGCGGGTGCAATCACATAACGCCCGGCCTTCATCTCGGCCTCGGCCCAACTCGCACCACCGCCGGTGAACATCGCGTAAGACACCTCGGCCCCAACCTGGAACCGCGCCACCCGCACATCGTGGCCTTTCGCTCTAATATCCGCCAGCGGAATGATGGCCGCGCGCAAGGTAAGGCCCAATTCCTCGGCCACCCAAGTCTGCACGGCGGCAAGAGCAATCCCCGTTTTCTCAAGCGCCCAGCCCGGTACCGCGACGACCGCGCCATCGCCGCCGAACACAAAGGGCAGATCGCGGCGTTCAAGCGTGTTAAGCGTCGCCGAGATGACGCTGGCACCAGCTATGTTCACCGCCTTGTAACGGCCCTCTTCGATAGCCGTCGTCGAGCCAACGACATCGGACGTGGCGAGCAGCCAATCGTCCGGCAGCGGGCGGTAGCGGCTTTGATCCGTCACGCCCTCGAATTCGGCGAAGGCGGGCAGCGCCTCGAAAAAATCATCGCTCATGACAGCACGACATTGACTGTAGGCAGTCCCCGGCTTCGCATGGCGTTGCGCGTGTCGACGATGAGCCGCGCACTCGCCCCGATCAGCGCGTAATCAACCGCGTCATGGTCGGTGGCGATCAGTATCGCGTCGAAACGCGCAATCGTTGCGGCATCAAGAGCAACCGAAAGGCGGCCCGCGAATTCGGCATGCTCGCGCGTCATCGGTATTGCCGCGACATGGGGATCGTGAAACGAAACCCCGGTGCCGCGCGCCTCCAGAAGCTCGATCAGCTTAAGGGAGGGGCTTTCGCGCACATCGGCGACATTCTTCTTGTAAGCGAGTCCAATGATCAGCACCGTGGCCGATCCGAGCGACTTTGACAGCCGCCGGTCGAGCGCCTCTTCGAGTTTGCCGACTACATAGCGCGGCATCGCCACATTGATCTCGCCCGCAAGCTCGATGAACCTCGTGGTCACATCATACTGGCGCGACTTCCAGGTGAGGTAGAAGGGATCAATCGGAATACAGTGCCCGCCTAGCCCCGGCCCCGGA
>JANOBY010000643.1:0-7239 GCA_031411935.1 Planctomycetales bacterium
GGGCATGGGGTAGTGCTGGAGCAGCACGCTGTTGCTGCCCCCAAACTGGTTCCCCCAGTCGTCGCGGAACCGCCCTTGCTGCGTGAGCCCCGAGGCCGGCTCCATCTCGCCGGTGTCGGGCTTCATGCGGAAGTCCCGGCCGCCGATGTCCACGGCCTTGCCCGAAGCCTCGCCGCGGATCACCCCTCCGATCAGGCCGTTGGCACCATAGATCCAGTTGTCCAGCCCGTAGGAGAGGCTGTTCACGCGGGCCTGATAGTTCTCGGTCGCGAAGCCGCGGAAGAGCACCTTGCGGACGTCGGCCCGGCCGTCGCCGTCGGTGTCGGCGAGGTAGAGGATCTCGGGCGCGGCGCACACGAGCACGCCGTCTCGCCAGGCCATCACTCCGGTGGGGAACGGCAAGCCATCGGCGAGGGTCGAGGCCGAGTCAAAGCGGCCGTCGCCGTCGGTGTCGCGGAGCCGCTTGATCCGCCCTCCTGGCTGGTAGTTGCCGTCGAGTCCCGTCGGGTAGTCGTGCATCTCGCAGACCCAGAGCGACCCGTCCGCTGCCCAGTCGATCGCCACGGGATCCACGATCAGGGGCTCGGAGGCAACCAGCTCCACCTTCCATCGCGGGTCAATCCGCATCGACTCCAGGGCCGCTTCCGGACCCTTCGGCTTCGGGCGGTCGGCCTCGGGATCCGCGCGGAATTCCGGGGGAACGAGACGCTGGACGGCCTCGACGATGATCGTCTCCATGCCGGTCCTGAATTTCGTGGGCACGCCGTAATAGACCATGGCGCCTCCGCCCTCGTAGCCCCCTTCGCGGAGGATGCGTTCCGAGGGGATGTAGCCGGGCACGTCGTTGGCATAAGCCACGACCCAGAGCCTCTTGCGGTCGAACTGGCGCTTGAGGATCAGGCTGTAGTCGACGACGACCTCGCCCGGCAGGAACACGAATTCCTGGGCGGAGTCGATCGACCAGGAGACGATCGGGTAGTCGATCGCGGTCTTCATCGCCTGGCCGCGATCGAGCCGATCCAGGTGGATCTTCGCATTCCCGCCGGGCGCACCACCGGCCTTGACCAGGGCTAGCAGTTCCTCGCGCGTGGGGAGGGTGTCCAGCGGCAGGGCGATGCGCTGCAGGCCCGCCGAGAGCTTCTCGGCCTTGAGCGCCTGGCCGCCTTCGGCGATCACGCGGAGGACCTCATCGGCGAGCGTCTTGCCGTGAGCTCTGGCATCGTCCACGCGGCCTCGGGGCGAGGGGTTGGAATCGGCCCCGCAGCCAATGGCCACCATCGCCACGGCGCCGGGGTGGGCGGCCTCGATCCCGTCGCGAGCGTAGCCCGCCCAGTCGGCGTCGATGTGGTTGATGCCGGGGTCGATGCTCGTGCAGTGGCAGGCGTAGGCGGTCAGGATGGCAAGCGTCTTCGACTCCGGATCCAGGATCCAGAGGACCGGAACGTCATGATCGACGGGCCCGCCCGGGGTCCTTCGGTTGGCCGCGAAGCCCGCGCTGCCGCGCCCCACGCGGATCGTCGCCGGCTGGCGGTTCCCGAGGGCGTCGAGCGCCACGGTCTCGAGCTTGTCGGTCAATTCGACCGTGTATCGGTCGATGCGGGCCTGCTGGTCGGCGGGAACGGGCGAACCGAAGATGTTGGGCGCGAGCCCCTTCAAGATCGGTGCGCTGTGCGTGTGCGAGGCGGCCACCGCGAACCGCTCGCGATCGAGCCCCACCCTGACCTTCAATCGCGAGGCGACCTCCTCGACCACATCGGCCGGGATCCCCAGGCTGTCCACGGTGATCAGCACGAGGGGCTTCTGCGCGTCGGATCCGATCGCCAGGGCCTGGGCCTCGACCTTGTGATCCACGCCGGTCGATTCCCCCGAACGCGCCGCGTATCCGTGGAGACGGATCGGGGCCGAGGGCGTCACATCCACGCGGGCCACGCCCACCTCGGTCGCGAGGCTCCTTCCAGCGGTGCAGCACACCACGACGATGGCGAGGCAACGACGCATCGTGGATCTCCTCCGGGTTCCAGGCTTGGGCCAATCCCGCCAGGATACGAGACCCCGACCGGCGAGGGTATCCCCTCGGTCCGGTGCCTGGGGCCGGGTAGACTGGCGTGAAACGTCTCCCCAAGATCTTCCTCAGAGACTAGCCATCATGCGCATCCTCGGGCTCTTGCTCCTGATCGTGGTCGTGTTCGCGGCGAAGGGGTGGGCCGGAGATGAGCCGGTCCCGCTGACGATCGAGGGCTACACGGACCTGCTGAGCTATCGGGAAGGGGAGAGCGTGTCGCTGCACGTATCCACCTCCGCGCCCACCTACTCGATCGAGATCACCCGCCTGGGGGCCGAGCCGAAGGTCGTTTTCACAAAGGCCGACATCCCGGGCGTGTCGTATCCGATCCCCGAGGATGCCTCGGCCACTGGCTGCCGCTGGCCGGTCTCGATGAAGATCGCGGTGCCTCCGGAGTGGACCTCGGGCTACTACAATGTGCGGCTCAGCGCTTCGGATAACGGCGGGAAATTCGTGGGCCGGGGCCGCCGCACGGCCGAGTCGGACGCGTTCTTTCTCGTGCGGTCGTCGGCCCCCGGCACGAAGGCCAGGATCCTGCTCCAGCTCTCGACGAACACCTATAACGCCTACACAAACTGGGGCGGGAGCAGCCTTTATGCCTACAACGGGCGTGCGGGGCTCCAGGGGCATCGGGTGTCGTTCGACCGCCCCCTCGAAAGCCAGTTCCGGCAGTGGGAACTCCCGTTCGTGGTCTGGGCCGAGCGCCAGGGCTATGCGCTGGACTACTGCGCGAATAGCGACATGGAGCTCCACCCCGAGATCCTCTCCCCCTACAAGCTCGTCCTGAGCGTGGGGCACGACGAGTACTGGTCGGCCCCCATGCGCGACGCCCTCGAGGGCTACATCGGGCGGGGCGGGAACGTGGCGTTCTTCAGCGGTAACACCTGCTGCTGGCAGGTCCGCAGCGAGGACAGGGCCCGCGCCCTGACCTGCTGGAAGCAGCAGTTCAACGGGGACCCGCTCTTCCCGAAGGGGGATTTCCCCACGCTCTCCACGCTCTGGAGCCATCACCTGGTCAAGCGCCCCGAGAACTCGCTGACCGGCGTGGGGTTCCTGCACGGAGGGTATCACCTGAGCCATGGCCAGTACATGGACGGCAAGGGCTCGTTCACGCTCCATCGCCCCGAGCACTGGATCTTCGAGGGCACGAACCTCGCCTCCAGCGCCGAGTTCGGCGGCAAGCATACCGTGGTCGGCTACGAGTGCGACGGCTGCGAGTTCACCCTGAAGGATGGCCGCCCCGAGCCGACGGGACGCGACGGCACGCCCGCGAACTTCACGATCCTGGCCACCTGCCCCACGCGATGGCACCCCGACGACGCGCTCTGGTACGACGCCTTCCCGAAGGACGAGAAGGTAGCCCCCGCGCAGGGCCACGCCGTGTTCGGCACCTACACCCGGGGCGGGACCGTCGTGACCACCGGCACGACCGACTGGGCCCACGGTCTCCGAGGAGGGGACGAGGCCGTCGAGCGGATCACCCGGAACATCCTCGACCGCCTCGGGAAATAAGACGGGGGTCGAGACCCTGCGGGGTCAAGGGGTGCGAGGAGGGATGAGACGGCCCAGGAGGAGCCGGCACGCGTTAAAGCATCGGCACGTGCTTTGCGGTTCTCCCTGGTCCCCGGGGCCAATGCCTGGTCGTGCGAGCCGCCCCGGGTTCCCTCACTTCACGCGTGGTCGGGCCCGGGCCCATGGCCGGTGGTCGCGGCCCCGCGATGAGAATACCGACGGAGCCGAGCGGACACCCATGAGCAACGAGGCTTTCCGCGGGAGCGCCGGGCCGACCCTGGGCGTGGAGCTGGAGTTCCAGCTCGTCGATTCCGAGACGATGGCCCTGACCGGGGCCGCCGACAAGGTCATCGCCGAGATCCCGGACTCCGACCGCGACGCCATCGGCCCGGAGTTTTACCATTGCTGCGTCGAGGTCAACACCGGCATCTGCCGGACCGTGAACGACGTCGAGCGCGACCTGTCGGACACGGTCGCGGCCACCTCACGCGCCGCCAGCCGTCTTGGCGTGCACCTCGCCTGGGGGGGCACGCATCCGTTCTCGCACTGGAAGGACCAGCCGGTCGTCCCCGACCCGCGCTACCTGGAGCTTGCCGACCATTACGGCGAGACCCTGTGCCGCCAGCTCACCTTCGGGATGCACGTCCACGTGGGGGTGCCCGACGGCGACTCGGCCACGAGGGTCTGCAACCAGATCGGCGAGCACCTGCCCTGCCTGCTGGCGCTCTCGGCCAACAGCCCGTTCTGGTGCGGGCGGGCCACCGGCCTGCAGTCGCACCGGGTCGAGGTCATGGGGGCGAGCCCCACGGGCGGATTCCCGCCCCACCTGGACGACTGGAATGCCTACGCGCACCTGGTCGATCAATTGACCGACGTGGGGGTGATCCAGACCTCCAAGGACCTCTGGTGGGACGTCCGCCCGAGCCCCTCTCACGGGACGGTCGAGGTCCGCATGTGCGACGTCCCGGCCGACCTGAACGCAGTCCTCGGCCTGGCCGCGCTCACGCAATGCCTGGTCGCCGACCTCGCCCGGAATGAGGACCACGCGCCCCGCCTTGACGAGGGGGGGAAGATCGTCCTGCGGCAGAACCGATGGCGGGCCGCCCGCTTCGGGCTGCACGCCGAGTTCGTCAACCCGCACACCGGCGAGAAATCCCCGGCACGCGAGAGCGTCCGCAACCTCGTGGCCCGGTTCCGAGGCCTGGCCGAGGAGCTGGATTGCGCCCGCCACCTGGAACGGGTCGCCGCGATGACCAGCAGCCCCGGAGGCGCGGAGCGGCAACTCGCCGTGTTCGACCGGACCGGCGACCTGACGGCCGTGACCCGCTCGATGACCGGCGTGCTCGACCCCCAGGCCACCGCGGCGGGCCTGGCCGCGGCCTACGAGTCAGGGGCGTTCTCCTGGCCCGTTTCCTCCGCCTTCCACGCTTCGAGGGTCCCGTCCGCCGTGCACTAGAGCGGACCGTCACCTGCGCGATGGGACGGCAAGGCCCGTGGGGCGGGGACGCCTGCTCCACGAGAAAATCGCCACGATCAGCGGAGACCTGCCGGAGCAGGGGCAACCCAGGTTCCCGCACCCACCAAGATCCTGCCCACGAAAACGGACATCCCACGTGCCGAGCCCGATGGGCCCAACACCCTCCACCCCCTCCGGGAGGCCCCCGCCGGGACGGGGGCGTGGTGCTCGCCTCCGAGCCCCTGGACGAAGGCCCGCCGTGGCACGAGGTCCGGCCCCACACCTTGGTCCGGGCCCATGCCCGAGGCGTCCATTTCCCGTCCCTGGATCTGGATCGGGCGGACTTCTCGATCCAACGCCAGATGGCCCGAGATCCGGTTCGCCGGCCGCCATTCGATCCGCGACGGGTACAAACCTTGGCAAAAGGGCCGACGATGGTATAAGAGTTGCCGGAAAAAGTTTTGACGGTCGAACGAACCGAGCGTTCTCCGTCCGTATCGACCGGGGGGAGGCACCCTCCGCCCAACGAGGTCGTCGGGGGCATCATGAGCGCAGGTCAGATCGAAGACTCCGCATCGCGCGACGCCATGGACCTCGCACAAGAGATTGATGGCCGCCGGCGAGACCTGGACTCCATGCTGGCCCACGAGCGGCAATTCGAGCTGGTGGCCAACTCGGCGCCCGCGATCCTCTGGATGACCGAGCCCGGCGGCGAATGCTCGTTCCTGAACCGGCGATGGTACCGCAGCACCGGCCAGGCCGAGGGCGAAGGGCTTGGCCTGGGATGGATCAACGCGGTGCATCCCGAGGACCGCGCCGTGGCCGAGCGGTCGTTCCTCACGGCGAACGAACGGCACGCCCAGTTCGAGGTCGATTACCGTTTGCGCCAGGCCGACGGCACTTACCGCTGGACGTTTGACGCGGGCGAGCCCCGGTTCGCGGCCGACGGCACGTATCTGGGCATGGTCGGCGTGGTCATCGACATCGAGGACCGCAAGCGAGCCGAGCAATCGCTTGCCCAGAGCCGGCAACGCCTCGACGTGGCCGCGCAGGTGGCGGGGGTGGGGTTCTGGTATTGCAACCTCCCGTTCCAGGATCTCGTGTGGGATAACCGGGTCAGGCAGCACTTCCATCTCTCGGAGGAGGTTCCGGTCACGCTCGAGATCTTCTTCGAGGGGATCCACCCGGACGACCGCGAACCGACCCGGCAGGCGATCGAGCGTTCGATTCAGGAGCGTGCCCCCTACGGGGTGGATTTCCGGACCGTGGATCCGGCCTCGGGAGCGATCAAGTGGATTCGCGCCGTCGGCGCCGCGGGCTATGACCAGGACGGCACCCCCCGGACCTTCGACGGGCTCACGCTCGACATGACCGATCGGAAATCCACCGAGGACGACCTGCGGCGCGTGAAGGAGCGGCTGAGCGTGGCGCTGGAGGCCTCGGAGTTTGTCGGGACGTGGGATTGGGACCTGAAGAGCGACCTCGTGACCGCCGACGCGCGGTTCGCGAGGCTGCACGGGCTGGACCCCGAGCTGATCGAGACGGGCGTGCCCGTCCATCTTTTCCTCCAGGCCGTGAATCGCGACGACCTGAAGCGGGTGGAGGAGGCGATCGAGAGGGCGATCGCCGGCGGCGAGGACTTCTCCCAGGAATACCGCCTGAACCAACCCGACGGGTCGGTTCGCTGGGTCGTCGCGCGCGGGAAGGTCCAGAGGGACGCGCAAGGCCGGCCGACGCGGTTCCCCGGCGTGGGCATCGACATCACCGAGCGGAAGGAAGCCGAGGAAAAGCTGCGGGAGAGCGAGGCCCGGTTCCGTCAGCTGGCCGACGCCATGCCCCAGATCGTCTTCGCCGCCAGGCCCGACGGCCACGTGGACTACTTCAATCGCAAGTGGTTCGAGTACACCGGCCTGGCGGAGGACGGCCACAGCGGGGACACCAGCTGGGTGGACGTGCACGAGCCGGAGAACCTCGACCGCGTGAGGACCACCTGGGCCCACGCCCTGATCACGGGGAATCCCTACGAGATCGAGTACCGCCTGCGGAGGTCCGACGGCGCCTTCCGCTGGCACCTGGGCCGGGCCCTGCCGATCCGCGACGCCAACCGCCAGATCGTCCGCTGGTACGGGACCAACACCGACATCCACGACCGCAAGCTCGCCGAGGCCGCCGTGGCCCAGGCCCGCGACGAGGCGCAGGCCGCCAACCG
>JANOBY010000644.1:0-2739 GCA_031411935.1 Planctomycetales bacterium
GGCCTGCGTCAGGCCCCGTTCGAGATCGAGGGCCGCTACCGTCGCCACGACGGTCAATGGCGCGTGCTTCACACCGACGCTCATCCCCGGATTGACGCCGGCGGCGACTATGGCGGCCTGATCGGGGTCAATATCGACGTCACCGACGCCCGGGCCGCCGAGGCGGCCCTGCGCGAAAGCGAGTCCCGCTTCCGCCTGATGGCCGACACGGCGCCGTCGCCGGTGTGGATGACCAACGCCGACGCCAAGGTCGAATTCGTCAATGCGGCCCTGGTCGAATTCTACGGACAGCCGGCCGAAAAAATCCTCGGCGACGTCTGGAAACTGGCCATCCATCCCGACGACCAGGCCGGCGTCGAGGCGGCCATGGCGGCGGCGCGTCCGGACCGCATCCCCTACGGCTTCGAGGCCCGGTTCCAGCGCGCCGACGGCGCCTGGCGCTGGATGCGGATTTCGGTCAAGCCGCGCTTCGCCGGCGACGGCCTCTTCCTCGGCTATGTCGGCATGTCGTTCGACACCACCGAGACCCGCGACGCCCTCGACGCTCTGGAGCGGCAGGAGCGGCGGCAGACCTTCCTTTTGGCCCTTGTGGACCGGTTGCGCGACCTGACCTCGCCGGAGGATGTCATCCTCGAGGTCGAGCAGGCCCTCGGTCTGGAACTGGGCGCGGACCGCATCGGCTATGGGGTGCTCGATCAGGCGCGCGGCCGGGTGTCCATGACCCGCGACTGGACTGCGGGCGTGGTCAGCGCCCAGGGCGAGTTCAGCCTCGGTGACCTCGGCGCGGACCTGATCTCGGACCTCGCCAAGGGGCAGGTGATTCACATCGCCGACGTCCGGCGAGACGCGCGCACCCGCGACGCCCTGGATGTGTTCCAGCGTCTGGAGACCCGCGCCCTGATGCGCGCGCCCGTGATCCGCAGCGGCGGTTTGCGGGCTTTCCTGTACGCCCATCACTCGACCGTGCGCGAATGGACCCCGGCCGAGACCGCCCTGTTGCAGGAAGTCGCCGACCGCACCTGGACCGAGATCGAGCGCACCCGCGCCGAGGCCGAGGTGCGCGAGAGCGAGCAACGCTTCCGCGCCATCGCCGACACCGCGCCGGTGCTGATCTGGGTGACCCAGCAAGACCGCAGCCGCGCCTTCGTGAACCAGGCCTATGTCGCCTACAACGGTGGAACCTATGAGGAGGCGCGGCTCGCCGACTGGCGCGCCATCATTCACCCCGACGATCACGAACGCGTCCTGACGGAGTCCCTCGCCGGCGAGGCCTCGGCCCAGCCCTTCTCGATGGAGGCGCGCTACCTCCGACACGACGGCGTATATCGGTGGCTCAAGTCCTTCTCCCGTCCCCGGCTGGGCGCGGACAACGGGGCAATCGGCTTCGTTGGCGTGGCGTTTGACGTGACCGACATCCGCGAAACCGCCGCCAGTCTGGTCGCGGCCGCGGCCGAACGTGAAGCGATCCTTGGCCAGCTGGCCGAGGGCGTCATCGTCACCGATCCCGACGGACGGATCACATTCGTGAACGACGCGGCTGTCCGGTTGCACGGCGTCGAACGTCTGGATGTGGGTCTCGAGGACTATTCCGGGACCTATCATCTGTTCACCGAAGAGGGCCTGCCCTACCCGCCTCAGGAGCTGCCGCTCGCGCGCGTAGTGACGGGCGGCGAAACAGTCCTGAATGCCCGCTGGCGCATCCGGCGGCCGGATGGTTCCGAAGTCCTCGCCGTCGGCAACGCCCGACCGGTGTTCAAACCGGACGGCGGGCGGATCGGCGCGGTGCTGACGCTCCGCGACGAGACCGCGCGGGTTGAGGCGGAAAGCCGGCTCGCGGAATCCGAGACCCGCTTCCGCACGATCGCCAACATCGCGCCCGTGCAGATCTGGATGACGGACGACAAGGGCGATCTCGCCTTCGCCAACCGCAACTACAAGACCTATTTCGATGTCGGCGACGAGGATCTGGCCTCAAGCTGGCAGGATACCGTAACGACCCTGAACCTTGAGGAGGACCATCAGGCTTTCATAAAGGCCGTGCAGTCGAAGGATCGCTACCAGCGGACGATGCTGATGCAGCATCCGCGACTGGGCGCGCGCTGGCTTCGATGCGAGGGAATTCCGCGCTTCGACGCAACCGGCGCCTTCCAGGGCTATGTCGGCGCCAACCTTGACGTCACCGACGCCAAACGCGCCGAAGAGGACCTCAGGCGGATCAATGAGCTGCTCGAGGAGCGGGTCGGAGAGGCGCTGGCGGAAAAGGCCAAGGCCGAGGCTGATCTGATGCATGCCCAGCGCATGGAAGCCGTCGGCCGCCTGACCGGCGGCGTGGCCCACGATTTCAACAACCTGCTGACCGTGGTGATCGGCGCGCTCGACATCATGCTGCGCTCGCCCGATGACGCCGCCAAACGCCAGAAGCTGGGCGAGGCGGCCCTGGCGGCGGCGCGGCGCGGCGAAGGCCTGACCCACCAGCTGCTGGCCTTCTCACGCCGGCAGGCCCTGCGGCCCGAGGCCGTCGATCTCAACGTCCAGATCCGTGAAAGCGAGCCCCTGCTGCGCCGCGCCGTCGGCGAGGCCGTCGAGTTCAAGCTCAAGCTCCGGCGCGGCGGAGCGCGGGTCAGCGTCGATCCCTCCCAGTTCGAGGCCGCCCTGCTGAACCTGGTCGTCAACGCCCGGGACGCCGTGGGCGACACGGGCCGGATCACGGTCCAGACCGCGTCCTGCACCGTCGCGCCG
>JANOBY010000645.1:0-9972 GCA_031411935.1 Planctomycetales bacterium
CCCGTCGGTTTTCGCACCTTTCCGGATCACCATCCTTATTGCGATGCCGACGTAATCGACCTGGCCCGATGGGCCGAAGGCGTGGGGGCCGCTTTGCTGTTGACGACCCAGAAGGATTTGGTCAAGCTTCGCTCTCCCGCGATCGGATCGGTGCCCCTCCGCGCCCTCAGGATCGGGCTCGACGTGATGGAGGGGGGGCCGGTCCTGGATCAGGCTCTCTCACGGCTTTTGCCCTGAACCTTCCGTCCGCGTGCCTCTCGTTCACGCCCAACACGGATCGGATCTCGCAAGGATGCGGATCGTCGTCTTCGCCCCGAATCTGATCGGCGACACGGTCATGGCGACACCGACCCTGCGCGCCCTGCGCGACGGCTTCCCCCGGAGCGAGATCGCCCTGGTGATCAAGCCGCAGGTCATCCCCACGCTCGACGGAGCCCCGTGGCACGATCGACTCATCCCGTTTTCTCCGAGCTCCCACAGGCGGGACCATCGAAGCATGGCCCTGGTTCGGCACCTGCGGGCCTCGAAGTTTGACCTCGCGGTGCTCTTGCCCAACTCCTTCCGATCGGCCCTCCTGGCCCGGCTCGGGGGAGTGCGGCGACGGGTAGGGTATGATCGCGGGGGGCGGGGATTCCTGCTCACCGATCGCCTCTCTCCGCCGAGGAACCCCGCCGGGGCGTTCCTGCCGACCCCCATCGTCGAATACTACCTGAAGACCGCGCAACACCTGGGCTGCCCGGTGACCTCGCATCAGGTGGAGCTTTTCACCACTCGAAGCGACGAATCTGCCGCCGATCGGGCGTGGGAACGGCTGGGGCTGCGTCGCCATTCTCCCGTGATCACGTTCAACACGGGGGGGGCCTTCGGTCCGGCCAAGAGCTGGCCGACCGCGCACTTCGCGGACCTGGCGCTTCGCATCGTGAACGAGTCCGATGCATCGATCCTGGTGGTCTGTGGTCCCGCCGAGCGTGACTCGGCCCTGGCGATCGTGGCGAAGGCGGATCATCCCCGCGTGGTGAGTCTTGCCGATGAGCCGCCGAGCATTGGGCTGACGAAGGCCTGCGTGAAGCGCTCGGCCCTGATGGTCACGACCGACTCGGGCCCCCGGCACTTCGCGGCGGCCTTCGGGGTCCCGGTCGTGAGCCTTTTCGGCCCGACCAGAATTGCGTGGACCCGGACCTCTCATCCGCATGCGATCCACTTGCAGCAGCCCGTCCCGTGCGGCCCCTGCCAGAAGGGGATCTGCCCGCTTGGGCACCACAGGTGCATGATCGAGCTTACGCCCGAGACCGTTCATCGGGCCGTGAGGAGGCTCATGGGACCGACCTCGGCGGGAAGGGTGCTGCAACGATGATCTGGCTCGTCACGGGCGGATCCGGGTTCCTCGGCCGTCATATTCTGGACGCGGCGAGGAGTCGCGCCGAGGAGGCCGGGCACCGCGTGGTGGCCATCGGCCGCACCCATCCCGGCGGGTGGCCGGTCGAGGACTATGTGAGGGCCGACCTCGACGATCCCAGGGGATGGGCCAGCGCCATCCGTCGGATCGCCCCGGATGTGATGATCCACGCCGCGGGCAAGACCCCGCCGGCCTCGTCGTGGTCCCTCTACTGGTCCAACACGCGGGCCACGGCGTTCCTCCTGGAGTCTCTGAGCGCTCTGGATCGGCCCTGCCGCGTGGTGCTCGTCGGTTCGGCCGCCGAACTCGGGCCGGTCCCGACAGAGAGGCTCCCCGTCGGCGAGGACCAACCCTGTCGGCCGATAGAGGCCTACGGACTCAGCAAGTGGGCCGCCACCCGCCTCGGGCTGGCCACTCCCGCTCCGCTCGAAGTGATCTCGGGTCGCGTGTTCAACCCCATCGGCCCGGGCCTCCCTCTCAACCAGGCGTTCGGCCGCTTCGCGAGCCTTCTGACGACATCCCCCGCCGACCCGGTGTCCCTGCCGGTCGGCGGGCTGGACGTCTGCCGCGACTTCATCGACGTCAGGGACGCCGCCGAGGCGCTGGTGATCCTGGCCGAGAAGGGGCGAGGCTCCACGGTTTATCACATCGGAACCGGCGAATCGCACTCCATCGAGGAAGGCCTCCGATTCCTGATCACCCTCAGCGGGCGGAAAGTGAACGTCGAGTCGGCGGGCGCGGGGCGAGGGCCTTCGGACTCGCGGGCGGACATCCGCCGGATCGTCTCGGAAACCGGCTGGCGGCCGAGGATTGCGTGGGAGCAAAGCCTGCGTGACCTCTGGAACGAGGCCCACCGGCGGGCGGCCCCCCGATACGTGGCCTGACCGGGCCCGTCCGTGACGATTGCCCTTGCCCGGTCTCACGATCCGGCTAGAATCCGCTCGGTGGCCGATGGATCGGTCGATGCACGATTCATGGACGGACAGTGAGGGCCGCGATGGCTCGCCGTTTTCTGCCCCTGATCGCCCTCCTGGCCGCCCTGCTCCACGGCATAGGGATCGTCAGGTCCCCCCTGCCCGCCCAGGACGGACTGAAGTTCCTCCGCGTGGCCCGCCAGTTCCACACGCAGCCCTGGGGCCAGGTGATCCGCTCCAGCGATCAGCACCCGCTCTATCCGGCGATGATCGCCGCGACTCAGCCCTTGATCGCTGTTCTGGCGGGTGACGGGGCCGATTCCTGGCGGATCGCCGCGCAGGCCGTCTCGGCCCTGGCCTCGATTGCGCTCCTCCTCCCCTTGTTTTCCTTATCTCGGGCGCTCTTCGGAGAGGCCGCAGGAGTGCTCTCGGCGCTCCTCTTCGTGCTCCTGCCGCTCCCCGCCGCTCTAGGCCACGATACGCTGAGCGATCCCTTGTCGTTGCTCCTCTTCGTCTCGACGATGGCCCTCGGCGAGCGAGCCCTTCGCGAGGCGAGGCTCCTGCCGGCGATCCTCTGCGGGATCGTCTCGGGTCTCGGATTTCTCACGAGGCCCGAGGCGGCGATCGCCCCGCTTGCGATCGTCTTGACGGGACTGATCGGCCTCCGTCCCGGGCAGAATTTTGTGCAAGAACTCGGTGATCGCCGATTCCTCAGGCTCCCCGTGATGGCGGTCGTCTTCCTCGCGGTGGTGGGGTCCTACGCGTTCGTGAAGGGCGAGGTCTCGGAAAAGCTCGCCCTTCGAAGGGCCGTGGCCATCGCCTCGAGGCACGATGAGCCCGCTCGTGCGAAGCCCCCTCTGCCCGCGGGGCTCGACCACCCTCATTGGGACTTTGCCGCGAAGGAGGAGTCGGACCGGCAGGCCGGGATGAGCTTCCTCGAGGCTTCGGTGCGCCTCGCGTCGCGATATGCCGAGGCGATGGGTTATCTCCTCGTCCCCCTCGTCTTCTGGGCCATGTGGAGGCTTCGCGCGGCCTCGGGTTCGCGGTTGCTGGCGGTCTACGCCGTGATCTTCGTGGGGGTCGTGATTCGCCACTCCATCACGTTTGGCTATCTCTCGGCCCGGCACACGCTCAGCCTCGTGGTCCTGTCGCTTCCCTTCGCGGGGGCCGGAATCCTGGAGATCACGCGACGGATTCGCGAACGTCGAGAGGCCCGAGGCGTGGACACGCCTGCCTCGCGGACGAGGCGACGGGTCGTTGCGGTTGGGGCGCTCCTGTGCCTGGGCATCGGGGTGCAGCTTTACCATCCGCCTCATCCCAGCCGATGGGGCCACGGCGCGGCCGGTCGCTGGCTCGCCGCGAACGCCGGAAATTCGGACAAGGTCCTCGACACGCGGGGATGGGCCACCTTCGTCTCCGGACGACCCGGGCTCGACTACTGGCACGTGAAACAGGCGTTGATCGACCCGAAACTCTCGTTCGTGGTCGTGGGCGAGGACGAGCGGACCGCGCCCAGCCGTCGGGGCGAGACACTCCGTGCGATCCTGGCGTATGCCGCAGAGCCCATCATCTCGTTCCCCGAGCGCGAGGGGGGATCGACGGTGGGCGTTCGCATCTATCGCTTCGTGCCGCCTTCGACCTGGAAGGGGTTGCAGCCTTGACCACGCATCGGCCCGAGGGTGGGCTCCTCCATCGGCTGACTCGCGGCGCCCGGTGGTCCTGGACCAGCGATGACTACCGCGCCGCTCTTCCTGCCGACCTGGAGGAGACCGTCATGTCGCTCCAGACGGCGGATCGCCTCTCGGTCAAGCAGGGACGATCGACGGCCCGGGTGCGGTTCGACTCCCCCTGGGGGCCCTTGTCCGTCTATCTGAAGCGGCACTATCGCCTTCCCTGGACGGCGAGGGTCGCGGCGATCCTCTGCCCGTCGTTGCGATTCACGCCGGGCGGGACCGAGCTTGCCCACCTTCAGCGTGCCCGAGCTCTGGGCGTGGCCGTTCCCGACGCCGTGGCCGCCGGCGAGTGGATCGGCCCCTGGGGACGCTTGCAGAGCTTCCTCATGATCGCCGAGCTGAGGGGGTGCCGCGAGCTGAACGAGATTCTTCCCGAGATCGCGGCCACGACCCCGCCCGAGGACTTCTCGCGATTCAAACGCGAGGCGATCGCCGAGATGGCCCGGATCGTCGCGAGGCTGCACAACGCCCGCACGTTCCACAAGGATCTCTACCTCTGCCACTTCTTCCTGGATTTCTCGCCGACCGCCCAGCGCGGTTCCCGGTTCACGCTGATCGACCTGCATCGCCTGGCCGAACACCGAATCACCGCGTTCCGATGGCGGTGGAAGGACCTGGGCCAGTTGCTCTACTCGACCTTCGGGGTCGAAGGGATCGACGACCGCGACCGGCTCCGGTTCTGGCTCGCCTATCGCAAGGCCACGAAGCTCCCCCTGGCGCGATGGCAAAGGCTCCGGGTCATCGGCAAGGCGGCACGTTACGACAGGCACAATCGCGGTAACTGATCGAGGATCATGAATGCGTCTGGCCGTGAGCTTTCAACGAGTCGATCCGTCGCGAGGGGGGGCCGAGACCTACGTGGCCGACCTCTGCCGACGCCTGGCCGTCGCCGGTCACGATGTGACCCTTTTCGCCAACGAGTGGCGTGCGGGAGCTCTGCCCGCCTCCGTCCGGTGCGTGAAGGTCGAGGCCACAGGACGGACGCGGTGGGGGCGGATCTGGAGCTTCGCGAAGAACTCGGAAAAGGCCCTCCGCGAGGCCTCGCCCGACTGCACGATCGGGCTCATCAACACCTGGCACCAGGACATCCTGATCCCCCAGGGAGGGGTCCACGCGGCGAGCCTGGAGGCGAATTCGAAGCGGTTCGCCTCGCGAATTGGCCGCGCACTCTACGTGGCTTCCAAGGCCATCCAGCCCAAGTCCTGGCTCCTCTACCGTGCGATCGAACGTCGCCAGTATGACCGGGCGAGAGGGGCCAGGATCGTGGCCGTGAGCCGCATGGTCCGGGGGCATCTCGAACGCTTCCACGGCGTGACCCCCGATCGCGTCCGGGTGATCCCGAACGCGATCGACGCTTCCCGGCTGAAGACCTCGGACGGGAAGGCCGCGAGGGCGAAGGTCCGCGCGAGACACGGCCTGGACGCGACCGAGGTCGTCGGGCTCTTCGTCGGCCACAACTTTCGCCTCAAGGGCCTCCCCGCGCTGCTGAGGGCGATGGCCCTCCGGGTCAAATCCAATCCCAACGCAGGGCCGATCCGCCTGCTTGTCTGCGGAGGCGGTCGCGTTGGCCCCATGCAGAAGCTCGTGGATCGTCTCGGTCTGAGCGACTCGGTCCGGATCGTGGGGTTCGCGGACGACATTCGCGACTATTATCACGCCGCGGATTTCTGCGTGCTGCCCAGCTACTATGACCCCTGCTCGCTCGTGGTCTTCGAGGCCCTGGCGTGCGGGCTCCCGGTGATCACCACGAAGCAAAACGGCGCGGGCGAGGTGATCCGCGAGGGTGTCGAGGGATTCGTGGTCGAGAGCCCGGATGCCTTTGCCGAGCTTGCGAGGGCCCTGGACCGGATGACCGACGGGCCGGCCCGGATGGCCATGTCCCGGAAGGCCACGGAGCTTGGACGCGCTCAATCGCTCGATCGTCACGTCGGGGCGCTGCTCGAACTCGCCCGCGAGGTGGTCGAATCCCGCATCCCTACCGGAAGCGCGTTGCGGGCGGATGAGGGCGGGGCGAACAGGCCGACCCATGAGATGAAGTGCGGTGAGGTTGGGCTCGGACGCCTGGCCGACGAGATCAAGGAGGCGGCGAATCATGCAAGCGATCGTCCTGGCGGGCGGTAAGGGCACGCGATTGAGGCCCTATACCCACGTGTTCCCCAAGCCGCTCATGCCGCTCGGGGAAGATAACCCCATGCCTATCCTTGAGGTCGTCTTGCGGCAGCTCGCGAGGTTCGGCTTCGACGACGTGGGGATCATCACGGGCTATCTGACCGAACTGCTCGAGGCGTTCTGCCGCGACGGTCGGCGGTTCGGGACGCGCGTGACCTACCGTCGCGAGGTCACTCCTCTTGGTACGGCCGGTGGCCTCACGCTTCTGGACCGGCCGAGGGAGCCGGTGCTGGTCCTCAACGGCGATATCCTGACCACCCTCGACTTTGGCGCCATGTACGCGTTCCATCGAGAGACCGGCGCGACCGCCACGATCGCGGCCTTCCCCCGAAAGGTCCGGATCGACTTTGGCGTGCTCGACTTCGCGGGCGAGCCCCATGTGCTCTCCGGCTATAGGGAGAAGCCCGAGTTCTCGTTCGAGGTGAGCATGGGCCTGTACATCCTCGACCCCGTGGCCTGGGATTATCTCAAGCCCGGCGAGCCGCTCTCCATGCCCGAGTTGCTCGAGGCCATGAGGGGCGACGGTCGTCCCGTGCACGCGTTCCGGCAAGATTGCGAGTGGCTCGACATCGGCCGGATCGACGACTATGCGGCCGCCAACGACATTTTCCAGGCCCGCCGCTCCGCCTTCCTCGGGGACCTGGATCGGCCTCGGCTGAAGATTGGTTGAGATGCATTTCGCGCAGAGACGGAGAGGGGACGCAGAGAATGGGAAGGTCATCAGATATCTTTGCAACATGCTCTTCTCCGCTCCCTTTGCACCCCCTCCCCGTCTCCGCATGAAGCCTCTTCCAGCACCAACCTCGAGACCCCACGCATGAGCCCAATCGCGTCAAACTGGCTGACCGTCCTCGCCGCCTACCTGATCGGGTCGATCCCGTTCGCCTACGTGATCGTCCGGCTGGTCAAGGGGATCGACATCCGCACGGTGGGCTCGGGCAACGTGGGGGCGACCAACGCGGGGCGGGTGCTGGGAAAGAAGGGGTTCCTGGTGGTTTTCGGGCTCGACCTGCTCAAGGGCTGGTTGCCGACGATCGGGTTCCCGGCCTTGCTGCGTGCCGCAGGCTCGGAGGTCATGGCGAACCTCTCGATCCTGATCGCGGTCGCGGCCATCGTCGGGCACAACTTCCCGATCTCTTTGAAGTTTCGCGGCGGGAAGGGCGTGTCCACGAGCCTCGGGGCGGCGATCGGGCTGGACTGGGCCTCGGCGCTCTGCGCCGCGGGAGTCTTCCTCGTCTCCATCAGCACGAATCGTTATATGTCGGTGTCGTCGGTCCTCGGAGCCACGGCGTTCGTCGCGGTGCATTTTTTCCAGGTGGTGGGCCTCGAAAAGGCGAGCCCCTGGGACCGCGAGCATCTCCCGTTCAGCGTTCTCATCCTGGGGCTCTACCTGATGCTCATCATCCGACATCGGAACAACTGGCGGCGGATTCTGGAAGGGACGGAGCCCAAGATCGGTCGTCGCAAGGCTCCGCCCTCGGGCAAGGTCGGGATCGTGGTCCTGGGCGTTCTGGCCCTTGCGGGTTTCATCGCCTATGCGATCGTCTTCGCAACGCAGGCGAGAAGTCTCGACCTCGGGTCTCATCGCGTGGTCCAGCTCCAGAGGCTCAAGACCGGCCACCAGCGGGCGATCAGCCCGACGTTCGCGGATCGCGGCAAGGCACTCGCCGTGCTCTGCCCCCGATATAACCGCCTCATGATCTACGACGTGACCCCGGAACGGACGCTCAAGGTGGCGCACGACGTCGAGGTGGAAGGCCAGCCCCTGGATGTCGAGTCCACGGGCGATCAACTTGTCGTTCTTCAGAGGCCCACCGGCGACGCTTGCCATGTGCGCGAGGGCTCGGTGCAGGCGTACGATTTCCGGGGCGCCAGGATCGGTGCCCCGGTCGTCGTGGGCTTCTATCCGTCCGACCTGGCGATCCTCAGCGATACGCTCGCCGTGGCCCTCTGCCTGAACCGGGTCGAGGGCAGCGCGGACCTTCCGGCCCCTTGCCTCGTGGTTGTGGATCTGAAGGCGGGGAAGGTCCTCTCTCGTCTGGCGTTCGATGGGCGGGACGAGGCCCCGACACGGGTCTCGGTCTCCTCGACGGGCAGGAATGTCGCGGTCACACTCGCGGGCACCAATCAGGTCGCGGCGATCAATCTCGAGAACCCGGCCATGCCTTGCCTGCTCGGCCGGTCGGTCCTCCCGCCGCGCGGGCTGCCTTATCCTTCGGTGTCGGGGGACGAGTGGATCCTCATGCCGGTGGCCTCCGAGAAGCAGGTGGCCGTGTACCGGCCCCGGGGCGAGGCGCCCGACCGCCCGCTCAGCGACTGGCTCCTGAGCGTGGACCCCGAGGAGTCGTCCCTCGACTTCCAGAAGATGGGATCGACGACGACCCTGGGGCAGTTCCCCCTGCGGGGGTCGGCGAACCTGGGGGCCATCCGCCCCACGGGGCTGGCCTGCTCCAGCGAAAGGTCGCTCGCCGCCGTGACCAGCCGCTCGGGGGCCGTGTATCTGCTCGGGATCGACCCGATGCCCCGGGCCTCCGCCGCTTCCGCCGCCTCGGTCGCCATCCGCGAGCAAGCCGCCCCGCGTTGATGCGTCTTCGCGAACGCTTTTCCCTGAGGGCGAGTCCGGAGTACTCTGGGGGGGATTCTCTGATCCGAGCCCGAGGTACGACGAATGACGCAGACCGATCCCGGCGCGGAGGGAGACCCGAGCGCGAGCCGCCAACGGTTCTGTCGGCGATGTCAGAAGCATACGGCTCCGGATGACTCGCTTTGCCCGGAATGCGGGGATCAAACCCTGCCCAAGGGCTACTGCTCGGTGTGCGATCGGTTCCTCCTGCGTGCCGAGGGAGATCTCTGCCCGAAGCACGACGTCCCCCTGGAGGGGATGGCTCCTCCGCCTCGGTCCCAGACCCTCGACGGCGAGTTCACCGACTGGGTGCGGATCGAGACCTACGCCGAGCCCATGGCCGCGCAGGCCGGGCGCATCAGGCTGGAGGCCGAGGGCATCCCCACGTTCCTCGAAGGCGAACGGATGGGAGGGCATGGGCTCTACGGCGTGGCCATCGGCGGGGTCCGCCTGATGGTGCCGCGAGAGGTTGAGCACGAGGCACGAGTTTTGCTCTCACAGACCTGGTCCCCTCCGCAGGAGCTGGAGGACGACCTCGACGGTGCCTGGGAGGATCTGGCGCCCGAGCCAGGCTCAAGACGGCGAGAGGTCATGAAGGCGGCCATCGTGGTGATCCTCGCCATCCCGCTGATCCGGGCGCTGGCGGCGGTCCTGCTGGGCGCCTGATCTGGTGTTGTGGGGGTCGGGCTTCACGATTCTCTTCAAGACGGCTCGCGGTGCTCTGGGAAAATCTCGCGGACTTGCTATCTTCGTTCCACCTCCGCCCTTGCAACACTGCGGACTCCCGCTTAGGAGCCGAGCTCTCATGGCCGACATCGTCCTGATCAACCCAAGGTTCGAGGTCTCGTACTGGGGCCTTGAGCACGCCCTGCCGCTCATGGGCAAGCGAGCGAACCTGCCGGTGGCGTGCCTCCCCCTGCTCGCGGCGCTCACGCCCGAAGGGCACACCGTCACGTTGATCGACGAGAACGTCGAGGCCATCAACTGGGAGCGCTGCGCCGAGGCCGACATCGTCGGCGTGACCGGCATGAGCGTCCAGCGCTGGCGGATGAAGGAGATCCTTACCCGCATCCAGACCGGCGAGTATGCGAAGGATTTCGTGCTGGAGAACCGTGCCGGCGCCTTTGCCTTGCTCGG
>JANOBY010000646.1:0-3875 GCA_031411935.1 Planctomycetales bacterium
ACGGGGGGGATCGCCAGGATCGTGGCCACCGAGTCGGGCTCGATCCTGGGGGCCACCATCGTGGGACCTTCGGCGTCCGTGGCCCTACAGGAACTGGTGCTCTCCATCCAGACCGGGGTCTCGATGAACGAACTTGCCGCAACCATCCATCCTTACCCGACGATCCTCTCCGGAATCCGCGGCCTGAACAATCAGTTCCAGGCCGACAAGTTGGACAGCGGCCTGGTGCGAGGAGCCCTCAAATGGATCTACGGGTACAGGCCCCGTTCGTCCGGGACAGGTGAACGCACCTGAGGGCTCCAGGGTTCACGGCTTCTTTTTCCGGGCGACCCGGCGGGCGAATCGGTCCACATCGATGACCCTCCGTTTGTGGAGCCCGCGGCAGATCATCTCCCTCTCGTCGCTGGCTTCGATCTGGAATGTCACGAGCGGGCCATTCACGCTGATGATCCGAGCCTTGCAGGTTACCGTCATCCCCTCGGGAGACGGGGCCAGGTGCTCGACGTCGATGTAGGCCCCCACGCTCCTCTCACTCGGATCAAGGCAGGGGGCGAGCGCCTTGCGGGCGGCAATTTCAAGATAACCCACGAGCGAGGGCGTGGAGAGGACGGCGGGCATCCGATCGTCGGCGAAGGGGATGATGTTCGACCCGCCCACAACGAGGACCTCCTCGGCCGTCATCCCGATTCTCGGCTGTTGGATCACGATCGGTCACCTTTCTGGAATGTCCTGAGGACCCATGGACGACGATTGAAGAAGTTTCCAGGACTGTCGCTTGACCCTGACAGGCCGGAAAACGATAATGATTCTTGTTACGCACCGGTCGACCCTTGTTTGGGCCCATCTCCCATGGCTTCGTCCATCGCTGGAAAACCGCGCAAGGTCGTCCCGAAGATCCTGGCCGTGATTCACGCGGATGGATGCACGGGCTGCGAGGCTTGTGTCGAAGTGTGCCCTGTGGAGTGTATCTACAAGGTTCCCGGTGAGGAACACGCGAGCCTTCAGACCTGGTGCGACGTTGACCTCGATCGTTGCATCGGGTGCAAGCATTGCGCCCAGGTCTGCCCCTGGGATGCGATCGACATGGTATCGACCTTCGAGTCGGCCCACTTCGTCGCAATCAAGGGGGGCCCTCCCGAATATGTCGAGCGGCACTGGGACGATCTTGTCGACTCGGCCCAACGCAATGCCCAGGCGCTTGCCTCGAAAGCCAAGTAAGTCTTCCGCCCTCCTTGATTCTTGCGTCTGCTCGCAATGAACTAGGCTTCCGTCAAACCGTGAAGCGAATTCGGTGGCACGTCGTGCCGCGGTTCGTCTGCGCCCTGACTTTTTTGGAGAGATGCGATGAGTCGCCGTTCAGGACTCTTTGTGGGGACCGGCCTCGCCGCTCTCCTGACGATCGGTGGATGCGGAGGATCGGGGACGGAAACCGAGGTACAAGGCCCCGCCAAGGTCACGGACGTATCCAGCGCTCCCGGCACCCAGGTTCCAGCGGGTGAGCCGAGTTCGACGACCCCGGGCAAGGCCGTGACCCCGAACGGTTCGATCGACCCGAAAGGCGTGGTCGATGTGGTGAAGAACGAGGTCAAGGGCGGAGAGGCTTCCAAGGGCCCGTCCCGCATCGACCATCTTTATGATTTTCCCGACCTCAAGCTCGTCAAGGACGAACCGCTCGAAGTCGAAGCCCCCATGGGGTTTCCCGGCCTCACCTCGTTCATCCCCGCCACGAACAACCTGACGAAGGGAAAGGTCGAACTCGGCAAGCAGCTCTACTTCGATCCCCGGATCTCGAAGAACGGCACGGTCTCGTGTGCGACCTGTCACGACCCGGCGAAGGGTTGGACCGATAACATGCCGACCTCGGTCGGGATCATGGGCCAGGTCGGGTCTCGCAACGCGCCGACGGTTCTGAACACGGTGTACGGTCGAACCATGTTCTGGGATGGGCGTGCCCCGTCGCTCGAAGCGCAATGCCAGGGGCCTCCCCAGAAC
Source organism: Planctomycetales bacterium (assembly GCA_031411935.1). Lineage (GTDB taxonomy): Bacteria > Planctomycetota > Planctomycetia > Isosphaerales > Isosphaeraceae > JAQGHR01. The sequence continues at coordinate 1,993 of JANOBY010000646.1, forward strand.
AAGATCGAGATGGGCGACCAGTCCTACGAGGAGATCGTCGATCGCCTTCGCGCCATCCCGGGCTACAAGGAGCAATTCCAGAAGGTCTTCGGGACCAATGTGACCCTGGACGGCATCGCCAAGGCCATCGCCAGCTTCGAACGCGTCACGGCGATCAGCGGCAACTCGGCCTACGACAAGTACGTCTTCAACACCGAGGACGAGAATCACAACAAGGCCCTGACCGAGAGCCAGAAGCGGGGCATGGTCCTCTTCGGGCTCAAGCTCAACGAAGATGACGACTTCAAGACCGACGTGGTCCTCAAGAAAGCGAACTGCACCGCCTGCCACTCCGGATTCAACTTCACGGACGAGCGCTTCCATAACCTGGGAGTCGGGTGGGTCGAAGAGCAGGGCAAGTTCAAGGATCCCGGCCGTTGGGGGGTCAGCGCGACCGGAGCCAAGGATCCGAGCGAGCTCGGTGCCTTCAAGACGCCGACCTGCCGCGACATCAATCGCACCGGCCCATACATGCACGACGGGAGCGAGCCAACTCTCGAAGCCGTGGTGGAGTACTACGACAAGGGTGGCCTGAAGAATCCGCAACTCGACAAGGACATGAAGCCGCTGAATCTCACGGCGCAGGAAAAGACCGACCTGGTCGAGTTCCTCAAGGCCCTGACCGGGGCTCCGGTCGAGGTGGCCCTTCCGACCCTGCCCCCCGGTCCTGATGGAAAGACGGTCGATCCCAAGGCCGCGCTGGAGGTCCCGAAGAAGGAGACCGCCCAGTTCGACCACCAGTTCCTGGTACGATGATCTGACCGGAAAACTGGACAGAAAATCACAAGGCCCGGCATCTCCCTGGGGATGTCGGGCCTTGGTGCTTCCTGACTTCCAACCGATCCCCGAACTACAGAACTGATTCGGGAATAGGTCCGTTCCACGACGCCGGGAACGGGTTATGATGAAGAGGATCATCTTCCCCTTCCGGAGCCGCCCTCATGAGACGCCCCTTCGCCCTGGCCCTGGGGGCCGGGTGCGTCCTCGTCCTGTTCCTTGCTTGTTTCTGGCGGGTCCTGTTCGCGGGCGAGCAGTTCGGCTACCGAGACGCGGCGCACTTTTACTATCCGCTCTACGAACGAGTGGAACAGGAGTGGAACAAGGGTCGGCTCCCCTTGTGGGACGCAAGCGAAAATTCCGGGATGCCCCTCCTGGGGAACCCGACGGCCGCCGTCCTCTACCCGGGCAAATTGATCTACCGGGCCCTTCCGTATCCCCTGGCCGCCCGCGTTTACACGATGGCCCACGTGCTTCTCGCCCTCGCGGGGCTCTACTTGCTCATGAGGGAATGGGAGGCGTCCAGGTTGGCCTCGCTGGTCTCGGGGCTGACGTATGCATTCGGAGCCCCGGTCCTTTTCCAGTACTGCAATATCATCTTCCTGGTGGGTGCCGCCTGGGTCCCCTTCGGGATCTGGGCCTCGGATCGATGGCTGCGGCAGGGACGGCGATCGGGGATTCTCGCCCTCTCCGGCGTTCTCGCCATGCAGGTTCTCGGCGGTGATCCCGAGGTTGCTTATGTGACGGGGCTTTGCGCTGGCAGTTATGCGGTCGGGCTGGCCCTCGCCAGATCTCGCTCGAAACCCTCGCGATCCTGGTTCGGTCGAGCGCCCGCCTGGTTGTGGCTGACCCTGCTCATCGGGACATGGGTCGTCGGGACGTTGCTCTGCGCCTGGATTCTGCCAAGGTATCGTCCCCCGCGGACGAACCCGCCGGCGGTCCCCTTCCCCTGGTCGAGCTGGACCTCGAAGATCGTCCTGCTGGCCTGGGGACTCCTGGCACTCATCTGGGTCACCCTGCGGAAGAAGACGAATCAGGTCCTCCCGACCATGCTTGCCGGGTTGCTG
>JANOBY010000647.1:0-9947 GCA_031411935.1 Planctomycetales bacterium
CTGCAGCGGCCCCGCATCGCCGCGGCGTCCGTTGTGCTACGATCGCGCACTCGGCGGTGAGGTCCGCTGGGCCGGGGTTCTGAATGGGCGGAGGGGGGATCCCATGGGGATCGGACTTGGCGAGAAGGCGGGGGCCGGCGAGACCGGCCGGTTGGCCTCGACGTTGCGGCTGGTCGGGGTCGGGAAGCTCGTCCTGGCCTCGCTCACGCTGTTCCTGGCCTTCACGGGGTACGACACGGCGAAGGCCGTGAACGTGGGGCTGTTGTTCCTCGGGATCAACCTGCTCGTGCTGGGCTGGGTATGCCTGGCGGTGAGCAAGGCCTTCGGGGTGGCCTCGGGCGAGCCGGTCCCGCCGGCGCTGGGCGTGGCCCTGGGGCACGCGAACAGGCTGTTCGGCTACTCCCTGGTGCTGATCCTCCTGGCGGTGCTCGCGGTCGGGTTCGACGCGGTCACGTTCCTGGGCAAGCTCCTCAGCCGGTAAGCGGGGAGCCGCGACGCCCGGCAGGGCTCCCCGCGCCGCTCGCGCCTTCGATCCCAGGTCTTCTCGGCGGTGCGGATCGGCCCGCTGAGTTTGGTCATGAGGCCGCGCAGGAGACCACATGCAGAGCGTGACCCTTGTCCCCTATCAGAGCTTGTGGCCGGCGCAGTTCGGCGAGGTTGCTGCGGAACTTGCCCTGTCGTTCGCGGGCGTTCCCGCGAGGATCGAGCACATCGGCAGCACTTCGGTTCCGGGGCTCTGCGCGAAGCCCGTCCTCGACGTCTTGCTCGGGGTCCGGGACCTCTCCGCCGTGGAGACGCACGCGGGCGCTCTCGCGAGCCTTGGTTATGCATACCGGCCCGAGTACGAGGTCGAGATCCCGCATCGCCGCTACTTCGTGCGACCCGAAGGCCGTTTGCCTCGGGTGCATCTCCACGCGGTTGTGCAGGGCGGCCGCCTGTGGGTCAGCCACCTCGCGTTCCGGGATGCACTCGGCACGGACCCGGCGCTCAGGCTCGAATACGCCGCGCTCAAGAGAGAACTCGCCGACCGGTACCGCCACGACAAGGCCGCTTACACGGACGCCAAGGCCCCGTTCATCGCGGGTGTGCTGGCGAAGTGCTCACTCCCCGAGGAGGAGACGGGTGGAGGTCCAGGCTCTCGCTCGTGAGGGGCTCGGCCCTCGTCCTCGTTCCGGGATCCTGGGGCCCGCTTCGCTCGCACCCGAGGCATCACCACTCTCGCGGTCGCGGAGGCCGTCTTGACACCTCGAAGACAACTCACGCTCTTCGTCCCCTCGCCGCAATCCGCCATTCTGGACGCCTTGCGAGAGACCCTGGACCCGATTCAGGCCGGTCTGATCCCGGCGCACGTGACCCTGTGCCGGGAGGACGAGTTCGCGGACGCCGAGGAGGATGCGCTCTTCCACCGGGTTCGAACCTGGCGCGATCGGTCGTTGGGCCTTACCTTCGGCCCTCCGAGGCGCTTCCTGGGGCATGGCGTGCTCCTCCCATGCGACGGCGGGGCCGACGTGTTCGGGGAACTCCGGCGGTGGATCCTCCCGGCCCGCCTTCTTCGCGACCCGGAAGCCCATCTCACGCTGGCCCACCCGAGAAACCCCAGGGCGCCCGGCAACACGGACCTTGCGGTTTCCGCCTGCCCCCGGGCGTTACGGGTCGAGTTCCCCTCGGTCGCCCTGATCGAACAGCACGGGAGCGGTCCCTGGGTCACGCTTCGCTCGGAGCCCCTGGGCCCTGCGTAGCCCCTGGGCCTGGATTTTCGTGTTCGTCCTGATCCGGGCCCCGACTCCCCACCACTCCCGGCTTCAGGAAGCTCCTTCGCCCCGGACCGACCCCGTCCAGGAACTCCGCGCAGACCCGACGATCCCCTTGCCCGGGCCGCATGGGCCCAACTCCCAGACCCCGGGGAACGCTCCGCAGATCCATTGACCGCCCGGAATGTTCGCTTCATCAAAGAGAGAACAGTCGCCCGGAAGGCCTCAAGTCTCGCAGCGTGAAGCCTTCTTGCGGCCCGGAAAAAGCATGGAGCCGCCCCCGGCGGTCATCCTCCGGGGGCGGCTTTTCTTAATTAACGGACTTACCGGTTCTGCGACCGGCGATTAGCGATAGGCTATACGATACCCGAATATTCTCTCCTCGCGTCGGGGTGCTTCAACCCTGGTTCGGTTCGACTGGCGGGCCCTCGACCTCGTGGGCCCGCCAGCCGCGCAGCCGTGTACGGATCGTCATGCCCGCGAGCCCATCGACCTCGCGAGGCTGCCCCGAGGCCTTCCTCGTTGAAACAAAGATATGGATTCGCGCGGGCAAAGACATCCCCTAGAATCAGGGGGGTGTCGATCTCTTGGCGAGGGGAAAGCCTCATGGGGAAGTCGGCGCGGCTTCGGGAAGAGGACTGGCGAGACCTTCTGAACCTCGTGGGCGAATGCCGGGAGCTGGGCGACGACCCCCACGGCTGGAGGTCCCACCTGCTGGGCAGGCTCTCGGCCCTGGCCGATGCCGAGGTGGGGATGGCCGTGGAGGGGGCGGGATGCCGGGAGCTGGCGCCTCGCGACCTGGGCGTGGTGACCACCAGCCGGGCCTCGGCGTTCGACCCCTCGGCCCACGCCGAGCACCTCGCGGGCTTCCGCAATGACCCGGACTATGCGCCCTCGATGCTCCGGTACCTGGCCCGGATGGCGCAGCAAGACGGCGTGTGCCTGTCTCGCACCGGGTTCATGGAGGACCGCGACTGGTACCCGTCGTTCGACTACCAGGTGATCCAGAAGGCCCTGGGTGCGGATCATATGCTCTACTGTTTTCGAGAGATCCCCCGGACCGAAGGCCAGGAGTCCTCGGGGCTCATCCTCATGAGGAACCCCGGCCGCCGCGACTTCTCCCCACGGGAGCTGGCGATCGTGAGGGAAGCGCAGGCCGCGCTCGCCCCCATGGTGGGCGGCCCCCTGTCCCGGTTCGCCGACCCCTCGCCCATGAGCCTCCCGCCCCGCGTGCGCCAGGTCCTGGCCTGCCTGCTGGAAGGCGACGGCGATAAGCAGGTCGCGGCGCGTCTGCGCCTGAGCGTCTACACGGTGAACGAGTACACCAAGATCCTCTTCCGCCACTTCGGCGTGAACAGCCGCACGGAGCTCCTCGCCCGATGGATCCGACGGGGATGGCAGAGCCCGTCCACCGAGGTCGGCTGACCACGCCGCTTTGTCCGCTTCTGCGAATCCGCAGGTTCCGCTATTATGCGAAACGCCCGCTCCTTCGGGCACGTGATCTGCGAGGGGCTCCTTGCACCCTTTCTGGTGATCGCGACCCTTCGCGGACTCGATGATAGGGGTGGGCCGCCGATTTCGCGTGATGACCGTCACGCCGGGCTCGCCGCGCAGTAAGGCAGGATGACGGCCCGCAGCGGGCCCCGGCAGACTCCGGATGCTCACGATTGGCACCACGCCAGCATCCCGAGTGGTTCGTACCGCCCCGATTGTGAAGAAACGGTGAATGATCCGGGAAAACGACAAGAAGATGAGGGCCTGTCCATGAAGATTGCCAAGGACGTCCTGGGGCACCCCGCGATCCTGTTCGGCGCGATCATCGCGGTCGTGATTGCCTGGTCGAGGGCCGACGGGGCCGAGGGAGACGAGACGAAGGTGTACCGGCCCCTGCACCCGGCCTCGTGCCACGGATGCCAGGCATCCGTGCTGGCGGGCCGCTAAAGCGCGCAGCGTGATGATTCGTGGGGCAGGCGTCTCTGACTGCCGGAACCCTCGCCGGGCAGTCACGGACCCTCACGTTTGCGAACCTCACTCGTTCCGCCGGGTGCCACGAATGGCTTCCACCCGTGCGTTCGGCACCGCCCCCGAGCACCCGTGGCAAGCCACCGCGGCCGACGCAAAGGCCCGACGGGGGGGAATTGCCGTCCGCGAGACTCTCCGGGACACTCCGCCGGGGCGGGTGCCTCGGCAAGCGTCGAGGACGGCACTGCCGCGCGGAGCCAGGGAACGAGTGGCCCGGAGATCAGGTCCGGGCAGCCCTCTCCACGAGCCGGAAGGCCGGTCAGGGGCGGCGAATCCCGCTTGAACGGCCGTCCTGGCGATGGATTTCCCCCCGGCGCAGGGGTCAGACCTCGACCCAGGCGCCTTCCTGGCTTCCGCTCTTCACGGCGGCCTCAATAAAGGCCATCCCGGCCACGCCGTCCTCGATGCCGGGGTGCTCGAAGGGCCTGGGGCAGGTCTCGCCTCGCGAGGAGCGGATCTGCCATTCGAGCGTGCGGTGGAGGTTGGCCAGGGCCTCGTGGAAGCCTTCGGGGTGGCCGCTCGGCACGCGCACGTAGGGCTTCACGCTCTCGGGAATATAGCCGTACTCGGCCCCCAGGCGGTAGACCTGCACGGGCTGCCCGCCCTGGAAATACTTCAGGCTGTTGTGGTCGGTGATCGACCATTCGAGCGTGCCGGTGGTCCCGCTGATGCGGAACCCGTTGTCGTTCTGGGCGCCGATGGTGATCTGGCTCGCCGCGATGGTGGCGATCGCGCCTCCGTCGAGCTCGGCCAATACGGTGAAGTCATCGTCGAGCGCCCGCCCTTCGACGAACCGGGTGAGCCGCGCGCTCACGCGCTTGGCCCCCTGCCCCGCCACGAACCGGACGAACTCGTAGGCGTGGGTGCCGATGTCCCCTCCGCAGCCCGAGGCGCCCGACTTCTTCGGGTCCACCCTCCACGCGGCCTGCTTCTGGTTGTCGGCCTCAAGCTTCGTGGCCAGCCAGCCCTGCGGGTACCACGCCTCGACCTTGCGGACCTGGCCGATCTTCCCGTCTCGCACGAGCTCGCGGGCGAACATGACCATGGGGAACCCGGTGTACGTGTAGGCGACCACGAACGGGGTCTTGTGCTTGCTCACGGTGGAGTGCAGCCGCTTCGCCTCGTCGAGCGTGGTCGTGAGCGGCTTCTCGCACAAAACGCCGATGCCGGCCTCGGCCGCGGCGTCGGCGGGGCCGAAGTGGGCGTCGTTCGGCGTGACGATCGTCACGTAGTCGATCCGCTCGGACTCGGGCAACGCGGCCTCGGCCTGGATCATGCTCTTCCAGTCGCCGTAACCGCGAGTAAAGAAGAGCTCCCTGGCCGACGCGATCGAGCCCTCGGCATCGCTGCGCAGGGCCCCCGCGGTCAGCTCGGCCGAGTTATCCAGAAGCACGGCGCGGCGATGAGGCCCACCAAAAAAGTTCGAAGGGCCACCGCCGCCCACCATGCCCGTCCGCAGCTTGCGCCTCTCGCTGCTCATCGCGTGATCCCTCTGGCTTCAAAAAAATCGGGAGAGTCGGTCCGCAAGATCGGCCCCAGGCATCGACCGGGGCCATCCGAGAAGGGTATTCGACCGCCCCCGCCGATACCAGCCCTTGGCCGTCCCCACCGCACCAGATTTTCCCCAAGATCCCCCGCGCCAATGCAGGAGGCTCCCCGCACCGGCGATCCCGCAAACGCTCCCTTGACGACGCATCAAGGCACGGTCAAGCTTGCTCATACAGGCGGGATGAGACGACAGGAGTATTGCAAGACGGCGCGATATTTCCGTCGCGGTGTCCTGCCAGTGGCCCATGATGCATCGAGTGTGATGTCTATTGTTGGTTAGGCGGCTCTATCGTGGCCGACGAGTTGCTCGATCTCCTCGATACCGCGATCCATGCCCTCTCGGCGGTGGAAGACACCGGCTGGTCCGCATACAATCGTCCCGAAGACTTCGTGGCCGATCTGCGTGCCCTGAGGTCCGGCGTCGAGATCGGCGATCGCACCTCCTTCCAGCGCTTACGTCTCATATTCGCCCCAACCGGCGAATGGGACGAGTGCGTCGGCCCGGGTGGCGCGGCCGGGGAAATGGCGAACCGCGTCTCCGAACTGCTCCAACAACGCCTCGACGCCTAACCTCGCGCTGCAGCGGACCCCGCACCGCCGCGGCGATCTCTGCTATCATCGCTGTCTCGGCGGTGCGGCTCCGCTGAGCTTTGGCGAGAGGCGGCGTACTGTGCGCGCATTCTTGGTCGTCTTCGGGCTCCTACTCATCCTCGCCGGTGCGTGGATCGCCCTGTTCGTCCTGGCCTCGGCGACGATGATCGATGCCACGCTCGGGGTCCAGGCGTGGTGGGAACGATCCCTCACCGGCGCGCTCCTCGGCGGCTTGGTGTGCCTGCCTTTCGTTTTGCTTGGCGTGTGTAGCATTGCGACGGGCGGAAGAGCCGATAAGGGAGGGCCGGGGCTTTCCCTTCCCAGCCAATCCATGCCGGACCTGCCTCTCGGAGCAGCGATCGAGTCCGAGCCAGATGCCCTCAGCCAGGTCATCCTTTGAGCGATCGCGGAGACGCCTTATTTCTCGCCGCAGAAAATCCGACCCGCCGCGGTTTTGGTAACCTTGAACCTCTCCTTGGCGATGCGGGTCCGCGGAGCTTCTGCGTCGGGCGGCGAGGTCGAACATGCTCGCCGATCTTGAAAAGCAACTCCATGCCGCGGGCTACGTCTGTTTCCGGGATCGGAACCTCGGCCCGGCTTGCGCTGACCTCTACGCGACCAAGGATGCCTGGTGGTCGTTCTACCCATGCTATGTCAATTATTACGTATTTGAATTCGATCATGGAATGATCATCGGCCTCGAAGAGGTCCGTGGCTTCGAGGCGCTCGTCCGCGCCTGGACGGTTCGCGATTGCTTGCATCGCCCACGCCCCTGGTATCGCCCCTTCGGTGGGATCGTCAGCATCCTCATCCTCTGGTGTCCCGGGGGTGTCTTTGATCAGGCCGTTCGCCGGGCCGCGAAGCCGTTGCCAACGGTGATCGGTCACACCTGCGTCTTGCTCCTCTTCGACCCCGCCACGTCGGCGATCTCGACTCCGGGTCGCAGCCCGATCGTTGGGCGTGCGATCATCGGGCCGGCCATTCGCGAGGCCAGCGGCTTCCTCCGATCGTGCTCCGGCGAGGACGGCAATCAGGCTTAAAACGGTTCTGGTATGATCAGAGCTTATCTCGGCGGTGCGGGTCCGCTGAGCTTCTGTGTCAGGCGACTCGGAGGCGGAGCGGATGCCGACGTATCTCCTCACCGTGCAGCAGACCGAACGGACAGTCCAGGGTCTTCGGCTCAGCCCCGGCATCCGCCCCAGCCAAACCACGGACCGACCGGCCATCGGCACGATGAGGCAGGGCGCGAGGCTGGAGCTACGCCGTCCCGATGGGGCGAGGCAACGCACCCATCTGGTTACCTACGGCATCTCGGTCTGGAAAGGCGAGGACGGCGCGATCTTTACCCAGGAAAATCCTTCCGATCCGGAGATCAAGCTTACCCTGCCTGAGGGACTCGCGTCGGAGGATGTGGTGGAGGGCACGGAGGTCTGGTTGCTGGAAGCGGCTGAGGCCTGACCTCACCTCGCAGACGCCCCGGCAACACCCTCGCGCCTGGACTTTGAGCCTTCAATCGTCCGAGAGCCCGCGTAGGATCGCGATGCGCGATCCTCGTCGCTCGTGCGATGTTCCTTGGCGAGCCGGGACCGCTTGCCCAGTCCGAGCCGTTGCGAAATTCCGGATCTGACGACCAATCTCAACAAAATTGGTCGAGTTAGTAATTCGCGGTCTCAGATTCCTCCGGAGCCTGACGATATTCTACTTTCGGAGGGGCACACCCCCGAAATGGGGAGACGGTCAGGAGTGATCCTGCGGAAGAAGGGTGAGGGCCCGGTTCCAGGTTCCCCTACCGCTGCTTGCATGAGGTTTTCTATAACGGTGGGGCGATCTTGAGGGGACAACGACGAGGCTCTTGCCGGTAAGGACGGTGCGGTGATGGTTCGAATTGGGATGCTTGGCGGGTTGATCGCGGTCGTGGGGTCGTTGGCTCAGGCCTCCGATCGGGCGCCCAACGTGGTTTTGATCCTGGCCGATGACCTGGGCTACAACGACGTTTCGTTTAACGGCCGTCGCGAGTGGTCCACGCCGAACCTCGATCGCCTGGCCCGCGAGGGGCTGGTGGGCAACCGCTTCTACACCGCGGCCGTGGTCTGTGCCCCGAGCCGCGCGGCCATGCTCACGGGCAAGAGCACGATCCACTCCGGCGTGAGCCGCAACAACGACGACCTGCCCTCGGGGCAGCTCACCGTGGCCGAGGCTCTGAAGGGCCGAGGGTACGCCACGGGCCTGTTCGGGAAGTGGCACCACGGCGCACCTCGCGAGAAGGGCGGCTCGTATGTGCACTCGATGGACCAGGGGTTCGACCGCTTCTTCGGGTTCACCGACGCCGTTCACGCCTGGGAGAAATTCCCGACCGAGCTGTGGGACGGGCGCGAAAAGGTCCCAGTCTCGGGCCATGCCGACGACCTCTGCACCGATCGCGCGATCGCGTTTGCCGAGCAGAACCGCGAGCGTCCGTTCTTCCTCTACCTGCCCCTGATCTCGGCGCACTTCAACATCGAGGCCCCCGCCGACGAGGTGTCCCTCCATACCAAAACCTTCCCGGATGACGACCCCAAGCGGCCGATCAACGCCACCTATGCCGCGATGGTCACGCGGTTCGACCGCAACGTGGGGCGGCTCCTCGAGACGCTCGACCGCCTGAACCTCTCCGACAACACGCTCGTGGTCTTCACCAGCGACCACGGGGCCACGTTCGAGACGGGCAACCAGGGGGCGAGCGTGAATCTCGACAGCAACGCCCCCCTTCGCGGAGGCAAGCGGACCCTGTGGGAAGGCGGGATCCGCGTCCCGTTCGCGGTGAAATGGCCCGGCCACATCCCGCCCGGATCGACCTCCGATCAGGTCCAGTCCACGCTCGATCTGTTCCCCACGATTTTGGCGGCCTCGGGATCGACCGAGCCCCCGAGCGACCTCGACGGCAGGAACGTCCTGCCGCACTGGACCCGCGGAGAGAAGCTCCCGGAGCGGACCCTGTTCTGGGAGTGGCGGACCGAAGGAGCGAACCAGCTTGCCGCCATGAAGGGGGACGAGAAACTCGTCATCACCAATGACGGCAAGGCCGAGCTGTTCGACGTGAGGCGCGACCCGGCGGAGCGCCAGAACCTCGCGGCCCTGCGGCCGAAGGTCGTCAAGCAGATGAACGAAGACCTCAAGACCTGGCTTTCCACCGAGATCCAACCCTGACGAGGGGAGACTATCATGAACATGCCCAAGAGTCTGCTCCCGTTTACCCTGATGCTTGTGCTCCCCGCGGCGCCCGCCGCCTCGGCCCCGGCCGACGAGGCGCTTGGCGGCGACCTCGCCCGTCTTCAAGGCGACTGGACCGTGAAGGCCGGTCCGAAGCGGGACATCCCGGTCACGATGACGATCCGCGGCCGGTCGGTCTCCGTGGACGTGGCCAGCCCCCTGGGCCTGACGATCCACGCCGAGGGGACGATCAAGATCGACGAGACGGCCAGCCCCAAGACCGTGGACTGGGTCGGCTTCTCGATCGTCGACGGGCAGGACATGCCCGAGGTCCTGGGCCTCTACGAGCTGAAGGACGGCGCCTTCAAGATCGTCAACGGAGGCCCCAACAACGGCCGGCCCGCCGAGTTCAAGAAGGGCGACGGCGCCCTTGCCGACGTCCTGGTCTTCAGCCGGGCTGAGATCACGCGGAAGTAATCCTCGAGGCATGTCTTCGCTGGTCCCCTCTCCCCGCCCGCGGGGAGAGGGCGAGGGGCGAAAACCCGGCACGATCTGTGGCGAGGAGCTCGCCGGACGGGCGTTCCACCCCTGACGAGAGGCTACCGGGGCGTTGACGGACGCCAATGCCCCCTCACCCTAACCCTCTCCCCGCTCGCGGGGAGAGGGGACCAGAGGGACGAGTTCACTTCGGCCCCTCGGCCGCCGAGCCGGGCAGCTTGGAGGGGACCAGAGGGACGAGTTCACTTCGGCCCCTCGGCCGCCGAGCCGGGGAGCTTGCGGGCGGATTTGTCGCTCGGGTGCTTGTCGAGCGTGAGGAAGCCGAAGAGGTCGGCCCACTCCTTCTCG
>JANOBY010000648.1:0-11262 GCA_031411935.1 Planctomycetales bacterium
CGGTCCTCAGTCTCATGATCGCGGGGTTGATGAGGCGAGAATCGGCGTCGAGGTGGACGTCGCTGGTCCTGCTCTTGACCGTCGGCCTGATCACGGTCGGATTTGTGATCAATAAGAATATCTTTAACTCCGACAACTATCGCTATCTCGTCTTCTGGCTGGTGGCGTGGGCGGTGGGTTTCGGCGTGCTCATGGAGGGTTTGTGGCGGAAAGGCAGTGGGGGACGTACGGCCTCGGCGTTTCTTTCCCTCGGCCTGTCCGTTGTGATGACCGCGGACTCGATCGCCTGGTATCAATCCCTTGGTTGGATGGAAGGTTGGAAGCCGGTTCAGACGGCCCCCAATGACCCGGCCTACACCTGGCTTGCAAGCCATCCTGAATACGACGCCATCTTCGGCGATTACTGGGACGTCTATCGTCTCCAGTTCCTCCTCGGCGGACGAACCCGGGGATTGCCTTACCCGGTCTACCCAGACCGGTACGACGCTGCCCGCACATTCCCAGCGAGACGGCCCCGGCTTCTGGTGGGGCGGTCGGGCCCCATGGGGCAGTTTTATGTGGACAGGTCGCTCGCGGAGGGCGGTCGAGTCCTTCACCGGGCCGAAGATTTGACCGTGGTGGACTGGCCATTCTCGCCCTGATCGCGGAGTGAAATCGCTGCTGTGGCTCGACCTGTCGATGCGGACTCTGGAACAGCCTGGACGGAAAGCGTTCCACCATGGGGAAGGGCCGATCTCCTGGCGATGCTCGCCTGGACGGTCGCAATCCTGGTCGTTTTCCGCGACGTGGCCCTCCTGCGCGGGGCCCTGTACTATTTCGATGTCACCGAGATTAACTATCCCTACCGGGATTTTTTGGCTCACGAGATCCGGCTTGGTCGGTTTTCTCGATGGCTGCCCAACCTCTATTGTGGCCTGCCCCTCTACAGCGAAAGTCAGGCGGGTTACTGGCATCCGCTGAAGTATCTTCTCTATCCCTGGATGGCGACCTGGAAGGCCCTGAACCTGGATACCGTCTTGTCCATTTGGCTCGCGGGCGCAGGGACGTACGGCTGGTTGCGGCGTCATGTCGGGGCGTTGGGCGGGCTCACTGGGGCGGGGGCGTTCGCGCTCGGTGGGTTCACGTGGGCGCACCTGATCCATACCAGCATGATCAATGCGCTGGCGAGCGTTCCTTTCGTGATCTGGGCCATGGAAGTCGCCTGGGATCGCAGGCGATGGTGGCCTGTCGGGCTGGGCGCATTGGCGATCGCGTTTCAGGTGTTCGCCGGGCATCTTCAGGACACGATCCTGACCACCCTGGTCGTCGGGCTCTACGCCCTGCTCAGGGTTTCGTCGGAGGGGAGTTGGGTCGGCCGAAGGCATGTCCTGGCCTCGACGACCGCGGTGATTGTGATGGGGGCGGCGCTCGCGGCGGTTCAGTGGGTCCCTTCGAAGGAATTGCTCGACCGATCCCCGAGGGCGGGGGGGTTGACCTGGGGCGACCTCACCTATGGCTCCTGGCACCCCGAATTACTTCCTACCGTCCTCATGCACGAGGCCTACGGCACGCGCGCTCGCGACACCGACTGGATGGACGGCTTCTATCCCTATCACGAGATGGACACTTACCTTGGCGTGCTCGGGCTCTTCCTCGCGGCCGTCGGGGCAAGAGCGTTTCGCAACCGGTGGGTCGCATGCTGGCTGGTGATCGCGGCCGTGGGTGTCCTGCTCATGCTTGGTCGCTTCACGTTCCTGATGGACTTCATGCATCGCGTGCCGGTCGTGGGCTCCTCGCGCATACCCGTTCGTTTTCACCTGTGGGTCAGTCTGGCCTCCGCGGCACTTGTCGCCGTTGGGGTGGATCGATTGTCGAGGCCAGGATCGGTTCGGCTTCGCGGCCCCGTCCTGTTTGTCCTGGTCCTTATCCTGGCCAGCGTGGCGATCCTCTGCTTGCTCTATCGGCCCGTATGGACGCAACCGAACCGCTGGGTTCAGAAGGACCAGCAGGAACGCTTTGCATGGCTAGGCGCAGAACTGCTTGAGGGCGGGCTGCGCGTCTTCGTCGTGGCCATCGCCACCCTGTGGTTCTCGGCGCGAGCCGTGAGAGCCTCGGCACCGAAACGTCGGCTCACCCTGTGTGCGATCTTTCCGATCCTCCTGATGGCCGACTTGGGCCTCGCCCATCGCCACGATGTCGCGGTCGTCGATCCCCGGTACTGGACCGACACCCCGGCCAGTGTGGCCGCCCTCCGGGCCGACCCCTCGTTAATCCGCATGTACGGCGAATCGACGCTGGCCTCGGGCGAGCCCGGCTATGCCTCCAAACCGATCAACCCGTTCCCTGCGAGGGATCTTCTCGCCTGGAGCCTTCCCGCAGCCTGGAATCTGCCCTCCACGGGAGGGGAAACCCCGATCATCTCCAGTCGTCGCATTCGCTTTACGGACTGGAGGCATTACACACAACTCGATATCGAGGGACTCTCCCACATCCTGAGCGCAACGCCTTCGCCTGAACGTTTGGGACCCTGGGTGCGACAAGGCTACGCCTATCTCCACAAGAACCCACGGGCCTTGCCCAGGGCCCGCCTTCTGGGGCAGCCCGTTTACGCTTCCAATGAACGCGAAGCGGCGGGTCACCTCGCCAGGCTCGGTCCGGCGGCCACCGATCGGATCGTTGTCGAGGACGCCGACCGGCCCCTCGCTCCCGACCAGACGGTGCAGGGTACCGCGAGGATCGAACGCGAGGAGCCTGAGCGAGTGGAAATCCGAACGATTTCGCAGGGCCCCGCGTATCTTTTCCTCGCCGACACTTATGACCCCGGGTGGTCCGCAACGCTCGACGGGAAGCCTGTGCCTGTGCGTCCCGCGTATGTAGCCTTTCGGGCCGTTCTGGTCCCCGCCGGCGAGCATCAGGTCGTTTTCTCCTACCGCCCCGTGGGAATCCTTCTTGGCGGAGCGATCACCGGAGTTGGTTTGATCGCAACGATATTCCTCGTGTTCATCAAAAGGCCGGTTTCCCCTGAAGCGTCATCGGAAGACTCGCCGGAGTGGCCCCACTACTGGCCGCATCTGGTTGCGGGATCGATGTTTGTGATCGTGGTCCTCTCGCTACTGGCGTGGGACTTCTCCGGACAAAAGCTCTCCATACAGTCGAGATGGGCAGGGGGGGGCCACCGGTTCACCTGGGCGGCCGGGATTGAAGCGATGAAGCCTCCCCCTCCGCCCTTGAAGTGACGGGGCATCGGTTCCCCAGGCAAGGCCTTGCATTTAAGATGGGGTTGCTCTACACTTTGCTTCTTCAACGGGAGTTATGTTCAAAACGGCCTCTGATATTCAGGCCGGTGGCCGTGGGGCGTGCGATGGCGATCACGAAAGAGAAGAAGTCGGAGATCATCGGTTCGTTCGGCCGGCAGGACCAGGATACCGGTTCGCCCGAAGTGCAGATTGCTCTGCTCACGGCCCGGATCAACGACCTGACCGAACACTTCAAAGAGCACAAGAAAGATCATGCCAGCCGCCGCGGGCTGCTGGTCATGGTTTCCAAGCGGTCGAGCCTGCTCAAGTACCTCCGGCTCACCAACCGCAAGAGCTACCTTGAAGTGATCAGCCGTCTGGGCATCCGTAAGTAATCACCACGGGTGTCGCAGGGCGACCGACAGTGGCGATCGTGTCCGAGACGGATGCGATCGCCTCAACTCTTCTCCCAGGATTGATCGGGCCCCGGTGCGTCAGGCTTCGTGCCTGTCGTGCGGGGTCACCTTCGCCGCACCACCCGGCACCCGCCGAGGTAGGTGGAATGTCCAGCATCATGTACGCAGGAAAGAAGCCCGTCAGCGTGGATGTCACGCTCGGCGGCAAGACCATTTCGATCGAAACCGGTCGCCTGGCCAAACAGGCCAGTGGAGCCGTGGTGGTTCGCCTCGGCGACACCATGACCCTGGTCGCGACCGTGTCGGCCCCGGGGCGTGAAGGCCTCGACTTTTTTCCGTTGACTGTCGACTACCGCGAGAAGGTTTACGCGGCCGGCAAGTTTCCCGGCGGATTCATCAAGCGAGAAGGGCGCCCCTCCACGAAGGAGATCCTGACCTCTCGTCTGATCGACCGTCCGATTCGCCCGCTCTTCCCTGCCCAGTTCCGCAACGAGGTTCAGATTCAGGCCGGTCCGATCTCGGCCGACCGAGAAAATGATCCCGATGTCCTTTCGATCATCGGAGCCTCGGCCACGCTGATCCTGGCCGATAACCTCCCCTTCATGGGCCCGATCGGTGCGGTGCGACTGGCCCGAGTCGAGGGCCAACTCGTCCCGTTTCCGACGGCCACCGAGATGGCCAAGAGCGACCTCGACCTGGTCGTGGCATCGACCGATCGCGCGATCGTGATGATCGAGGGCTTCGGCCAGGAATTGCCCGAGGCCGAGATGGCCGAGGCGATCATCGAGGGCCACCGGATCAATCAGGAACTCATCGCCCTCCAGCACCGGCTCCGGGAAGCGGCGGGTCTGCCTCCGTTCGTGCGCCCCGAAGAGATCCACGACCCGCTGATCCAGACGCTCCATGAGCGTTACGAGTCGGCGCTTCGCGATGCCAAGAAGATCATCCTCAAGGCCGAACGTAATTCGGCAGTGAAGGAACTTGGCGCCCGGATTGTTGCGGAGATGAGCCCGGAAGGCGCCGAGGGCGTGCCGTCGCCGGTGCAGGTCAAGTCGGCCTTCCACGCCCTCCAGGAACGCGTTGTCCGCGAGATGATTCTCGACGGGTTCCGCCCCGACGGGCGCGGTCCGAAGGATCTCCGCCCGATCGCGTGCGAGGTGAGCGTTTTGCCCAAGGCTCACGGCTCCGCGATCTTCCAGCGGGGAGAGACCCAGGCCCTCGTGACCACGGTTCTCGGCACCTCCGCCGATGAGCAGCGCGTCGACGGGATCATGGAAGAACTCTCCAAGAAGTTCTACCTCGACTACAACATGCCCAGCTTCGCCGTGGGCGAGGTTCGGCCCATCCGTGGTCCCGGTCGTCGCGAGATCGGCCACGGGATGCTCGCCGAGCGTTCGCTCGCCCCGATCCTGCCCCCCCGCGAGGAGTTCCCCTACACCATCCGCGTGGTGAGCGACATCCTCGAGTCCAACGGATCGTCCTCGATGGCCTCGGTTTGCGGCGGGACGCTCTCGATGATGGACGCGGGCGTTCCGATCTCCGATCCCGTGGGCGGGATCTCGATCGGCCTCGTGGAAGACACGAAGTCGGGCCGCCACGTCCTCCTGACCGACATCATCGGTGATGAGGATCACTACGGCGACATGGACTTCAAGGTCGCCGGCACCCAGCGAGGCGTGACCGGAATCCAGCTCGACCTCAAGAATCAGGGTATCAGCGAGCAGATCGTTCGCGAGACCCTGGACCAGGCCCGCGAGGCCCGGCTCGAAATCCTGCGGGCCATGCTCCGGGCGATCAAACGCCCCCGTGAGGAAATCTCGCAGAATGCCCCTCGGCTCATCCAGATCCAGATCAATCCCGAGAAGATCGGACTGGTCATCGGGCCTGGAGGCAAGACGATCCGTCGTCTGCAAGAAGAGACCGGCGCGAAGATCGACATCGAGGATTCGGGCATCGTGACCCTTTCGAGCCCGACTGCCGAGGGTGCCGAGGGCGCCGCGGCCCGCATCCAGGCCATGACCGAAGGGGTCAAGCCGGGCGGGATCTACGAGGGGCGCGTGTCCTCCATCAAGGACTTCGGAGCTTTCGTCGAGATCTTGCCGGGTAAGGACGGCCTGGTCCACATCAGCGAACTTTCCGACGGCTACGTGGGATCCGTGACCGACATCTGCCGACCGGGCGACACCATGCTCGTGAAGGTGATCGCGGTCGACGATCAGGATCGCGTGAAGCTGTCGCGCAAGGCCGCACTCGCCGAGCGAGGAATCGCCGACGAGCACGCCGGTCGCGAACGTCCCGCGGGAGGACCTCCCTCAGGCGGCGATCGCGGAGGACCTCCCCGTCGTCCCAGCGGCGGTGGCTACGGCGACCGCGGCCCTCGGCGTGACTGATCGGCCCGGAACCTGAACGAATCCCAATCGGGCACGATCCTTGACCACTTGGTGATCCACCAAAGATCAACGATCGTGCCCTTTGCTTGCGCATTCTGGGGACCGGTTTCCATGGCCAACCTCGCGGCGCAGGGTGAAGAGCTCGAAAACGTGGTCGAGGCCAATTCGCGGCTTCGCGCCCAGTACGCGGAGATCGCCCAGCTGTCCGGCGGTCTCGCCCACGAGATCCGAAATCCTCTCTCCACCATGCGGATGAATCTCGACCTCCTGGCCGAGGACTTCCAGCATGCGGAGACGCAGCACGAACGACGTGTCCTGCAAAAGTTGGAGCGCGTCCGGAAGGAAAGTCTTCGCCTGGAGAATATCCTCGAGGACTTTCTGCGCTTCATCAGGGTGCAGGAACTTCGCTTGCAGCCGGCCGACCTGAACGATGTGGTGGACGTTCTGCGGGATTTCCAGGAAGGGCAGGCCGCCGCTCAAGGGGTGGTCCTCCGCACGCAACTGGCGAGCGATCTTCCTCGAATCGCGCTGGAACCCGAGCTGTTTAAACAGGCGATCCTCAATCTCACGCTCAACGCCCTCCACGCAATGCCGGACGGGGGGGAGTTGATCCTCACGACCCGTCTTGAGCCCTCGTTCGCCGTGCTGGAAGTGGTCGACACGGGGCAGGGGATCCCCCCCGACTCGCTGAAACGGATCTTCGACGCCTTCTATTCGACACGACCGGGCGGAAGCGGTCTCGGACTGCCCACGGTGCGTCGCATCGTCGAGGCCCATGGGGGTACAATTGACGTGCAGAGCGAGCTGGGCAAAGGAACGAAGTTCCGGATCCGGCTTCCGCTCCCGTCGTCTTTGCCAGAAGCCGTGGAAGTGGGGTGATCGAGAGTCATGGACGAGCCGATCCGAGTCCTCGTGGTCGACGATGACGAGCCTCATGCCGAGTCCGTGGCCGAGAGTCTCGAGCGTGTGGGGCACCTCTGCACCGTGGCGACCAGCGGTAAGGACGGCATCAGGCTCATCGAGGAGCAGGAATTCGACATCGTCCTGACCGACCTGATGATGGCGGGGGTCGGCGGGATGGAGGTCCTGGCCAAGGCCAAGGAGGAGCTCCCCGAGGCCGAGGTGGTCATCCTGACGGGCCACAGCACGATCAAGACCGCGGTGGTCGCCATGCAGGCCGGCGCCGCGACCTATCTCACGAAGCCCCTGGATCTCAACGAGCTTCGCACCGTCGTCGAGAAACAGTCGCGCTCCCAGAAGCTCGCCCGTTCGAACGTGGAGCTGAGGAGACAGCTCAACGAGAAATTCGGATTCGAGGGCGTGATCGGCAACTCACCGCTCATGCATTCCGTGATCGATCGCCTGAGGCAGCTCGCTCCGACTTCCGCCACCGTGCTCATCACCGGCGAGAGCGGGACGGGCAAGGAGCTGGTGGCCAAATCGCTCCACGTGAACAGCGCACGCAAGACCAAGCCATTCGTCGCCCTGAATTGCGCCGAACTCAGCGAGAATGTGCTGGAATCCGAGCTCTTTGGCCACGTGAAGGGGGCCTTCACGGGCGCCGATCGTGATCGCGTGGGGCGTCTCCAGCATGCCCACGGGGGGACCCTCTTTCTGGACGAAATCGGTGATATCCCCATCCCGATCCAGGTCAAATTGCTTCGCGTGCTCGAGACGGGGAACATCGTGAGGGTCGGGACCAACGAGCCGGTGAACGTGAACGTGAGGCTCATCTCGGCCACGAACCGGGACCTGACCGAGGCCATCGCCAGCGGCAAGTTTCGCCAGGATCTTTATCACCGCCTGAAGGTCGTGAGCGTCAAACTGCCTCCTCTACGCTCCCGGCGCGAGGATATCCCGCTCCTGATTGATTACTTCATGAAGGAATTTGCAACAACGCATGACAAGGTCATCAAGGGGATCACGCCGGCCACGCGCAAGGCGCTCATGGCCCATCCTTGGCCCGGCAATGTACGCGAGCTCAAGAATACGATCGAGAGCATGGTCGTGATCGATTTCGACGGGATCCTCGATCTCGACGACCTCTCCGAAGATCTCCAGATCGCGGGGAGCCCTTCGAGCGAGCCCGCGACCGGAAACGTGGAACTCATCGGCCGTCCCTTGCGCGAGGTCGAGGGCTATTACATCGCCGAATGCCTCAAGCATACGCAGGGGAACCGGGAGGAAGCGGCGAGGCTCCTCGACATCGGCGAGCGCACGCTTTATCGGAAGATCAAGGAGTATCACATCTCCTAGAATGGGATCACGCCGATTGGGCCGACACTGAGCAAGCTCAAGGAATCCAGGCAAGATGGGCATCATCCACCAGCTTTCGGCATCCGTGATCAACCAGATCGCCGCGGGCGAGGTTGTCGAGCGACCGGCAAGCGTGGTCAAGGAACTCCTTGAGAACGCGATCGACGCTGGCTCCACGCGCATCGAACTCACGGTCGAGCGAGGCGGGAAAGACCTGATCCGGGTGGCCGACGATGGGAAAGGGATGGACGCGGGTGACCTCGTGCTCGCATTCCTCCCCCATGCGACGAGCAAGCTCGAGGTCGCCGAGGACCTCACCCGGATCCGCACCCTGGGGTTTCGCGGAGAGGCTCTCGCCGCCATCGCCGAGGTCTCACGGGTGCGTTGCCAGACTCGTCAACTCGATGTCCCTCACGGTCACGAACTCTCGATCGATGCCGGACAGTCGGGACCTGTCCTGGAGTGCGGGGGCTCGCCCGGCACCGTGATCGAGGTGAGGAACCTCTTCCACAACACCCCGGTACGTCGATCGTTCCTGAAGTCGGATTCGACCGAGGCCGGCCACGTGATCGACGCCTTCACGCGGATCGCGCTGGCGAATCCGACCGTCCAGTTCTCCTTCAAATCCGGCGGAAAAACGCTTTACGAACTGCCTTCTCAAACCGGGATCAAAGATCGGGTCGCCACCTTCTTCGGTCGAGAGCTCGCGGATTCCCTTCTCTGGATCGAGAATCACGCCCAATCGGTCCACCTCTGGGGCTATGTGGGGCATCCCTCGCAAAGTCGGTCCACGAACAAGGGGCAATTCCTGTTCGTTGGGGGCCGGTATGTCCGGGACCGCTCGCTCGGCCATGCGTTGACCGAGGCGTATCGCGGCCTGCTGATGGTTGGGCGAATGCCCATCGGCTTCCTCTTCCTCGACATCCCGCCCGAAGAGGTGGACGTGAATGTCCACCCGACCAAGGTTGAGGTGCGCTTCCGCGACGCCCAGAGGATCTATTCGCAGCTTCTTGGGACCGTCCGCCAGACGTTTCTGAGTAGCGATCTCCACGATCGGTTGCAAAGCCCTCCCGAGGCGCGTCCTTCTGCCCCGGAAATCGTGCCCGCGCCAGCTCCTTTCACGCTTCAGGCCGGAAGTCCCGATCGGCAAGCGGTCGATTCGTGGTTCAAGGCTTCGCCTGCTTCCGAGTTCCGAAACTACCCCACGCCGGGCTATGCGGGAGGCCGCCCGGAACCCTCGTGGACGGCTTCGCTTCCTCCGGCTCCGGCCGTCCATCGATCATCCTCCGAGGACTTTCAGGAGTTCCAGAGCGAGTCGCTTGAGCCTGCGCCCTCGACGCAAAGCGGTGTCCAGCAATCGCTCCCTCGCGAGGCTGGCCCCGCGCGGGCGATCCAGGTCCATGACACCTATCTCATTGCGGAGACGGAGGAGGGTATGGTGGTGATCGACCAGCATGCCCTGCACGAGCGGATTCTCTACGAGGAGTTGAAAGCCCGCGTGCTCTCGGGAGGTGTCGAATCCCAACGATTGCTCGTGCCCGAGCCGGTCACCGTTTCGGCGACCGAGGCCGCCGAGCTTCTCCAGCGCAAGGCCGAACTTGCACGCCTCGGCCTGGGCATCGAGCTCGACGAGGATGGCGGTCTGTTGGTCACGAGCTTTCCCACCATGCTCCGCAACGTGGGGGCCGAGCGTCTGGTCCGGGACCTGGCCGAGACCTTCGTGAGTAGCCCGATCGCCCCAACTTCCGACGCGATCCTCGAGGACGTGCTCAACCTGATCGCCTGCAAGGCGGCCGTGAAGGCGAACCAGAAGCTCTCTCCCGAGGAGATCTCGGCGCTCCTTGAACGGAGGCACGAGGCGATGAACGCCCACCACTGCCCCCACGGGCGTCCGACCTCGTTGGTCTTCACCAAGACCGAACTCGAACGCCAGTTCGGTCGGATCTGAGCGGGGTGGGAAACGGCTGCGGCCCTTCTATCCTCTCGCCGGAGGCCGTATAGTAGACCTTCGAAAGAATTGACTCGGCTCCCCCTCGGTTTCCCAATCATGATCTGTGTGACCATCGGTCGCGGGCGACATTCGTCCCTGCTCGCAGAGTGGAAGACGGCCGCCGAGGCTGGCGCCCAGCTTGTCGAGCTTCGCCTCGATTGCCTCAGGCGCGACCCCGACCTCAAGCGTCTTCTGAGCAACCGCATCACTCCCGTGGTGATCACGATCCGCCGAGGGGCGGACGGCGGCCTCTACCGCGGGGAGGAAGAAAAGCGGCAGAAGCTCCTCCGCGAAGCGATCGTGATGGGGGTGGAGTACGTCGACCTCGAGCTCGATACCGCCAAGGAGATCCGCCGCTACGGCAAGACCCAGCGCATCGTGAGCGTCCATGACTTCAAGAAAACCCCCGATCGCATCGAGGAGATCTCCGAGGAGATCGAGAAGTACGACCCCGACATCGTCAAGATCGCATGCCTGGCACGGTCTCTACCCGACGCATCCCGGCTCTTGAGCTTTGTGGCCAATAGCAAGCGACCCTCGATCGGCATCGCCATGGGTCCCCTGGGTCTCTTCACGCGGGTCCTCGGAGCCAAGTACGGCTCCCCCTTCACGTATTCGGGGTTCAATCCGGATCTGACCTTCGCCCCCGGGATGCCAGCTTTTAGCGAGCTCGCGAACGACTACTATTATGACAAGATCAACGCCGAGACGGAGGTCTTCGGCGTGATCGGCGATCCCATCGCCCATTCCCTGAGCCCGGCGATTCACAATGCGGCGTTCCGTCACCTGGGATTGAACAAAATCCTGGTGCCCTTTCTGGTCCCGCAAGGCACGTTGAAGGACTCGCTGAAAGCCCTCACGCCGGTGGGCATGAAGGGCTTCAGCGTGACGATCCCTCACAAGGAAGCCGTTGTCCCCCTCCTCTCGGCCGTGGACAAGTCGGTCGAGAGGACCGGCGCGTGCAACACGGTCGTCGTGCAGGAGGACGGCAAGCT
>JANOBY010000649.1:0-20099 GCA_031411935.1 Planctomycetales bacterium
TTCGCGAAAACGTGAATTTGCAAAACGAACCCAATTCGGCCGCCCCGGACGCCACGCGAAGTCATGCGGATGTGCATGATCGGCAAGGACTTGGGTCGCTCGTCCGGGAGGATGCCGCGGGTGCGAGGGCCCTCGATCACGTAAAAACGAAGCCAAAACGAACCCAAAACGAACCCAATTTTGGGGCCTCAAGACGTGGAACGAACCCATTTGCCGGGCATTTCCGCGGCTGGAATCGGTCCGCACCCATCCTTCGAAGGGCGTTCGGTGGGAGCGGGCCCGACCGGTAGAGGAGGACCCTCCGGCGCTTTCCGTGTCCTTCGAAGTTGAGCGAATGGTAGAGGGGATGCCGGTCATGACCCGGGTCCGCGTTCGAGCTTCCCCCGAGGAGATCGCGTTGGGCCGTGGGGCGATGTGGAGCTCCTCGGCGGTTCGCTCTTAACGACGGGCTCGCCACGCCCTATACTGTTGCACTCTGGACTCCACCCAAGAAAGCGGATCGGGCGACACCGAAGGTCCTGAGACGGCAGACCGATTCGCGCTCAAGGTCGATAGGCCGTGTTCACCACCGGCAGGTCACGGGGCCGGATCGACGGGGCAGGGCGGGAGCAGCGAAACGGGCGGAGAGCCGCAGGTCGACCAGCAGCGGATCAGGCACTTTCCTACGGGGCGAAGATGTACGTACCGAAGCAGTTGTTCTTTACCAAAGGGGTCGGAGTCCACCGCGAGAAGCTCTCGAGCTTCGAGCTGGCCTTGCGCGACGCCAAGATCGCCTACTACAACCTCGTGCGCGTGTCGAGCATCTTCCCGCCCAACTGCGAGGAAGTGTCGATCAAGCAGGGCCTGACCAAGCTCGAGCCGGGCCAGATCGTCCACGTGGTCATGAGCGAATGCGCCACGGCCGAGCCCAACCGGCTGATCGCCGCCAGCGTGGGGGTGGCCATCCCCCGCGACCGCTCGACCTTCGGCTACCTCTCCGAGCACCACGCCTACGGGCAGACCGCCAAGCTCTCGGCCGACTATGCCGAGGACCTCGCGGCCGAGATGCTCGCCACCGTGCTGGGCGTCGAGTTCAACCCCGACAGCTCGTGGGACGAGAAGCGCGAGCTCTGGAAGATCGCCGACGTGATCTACAAAACCAAGGAAGTCACGCAGACCGCGATCGGCAACAAGGACGGCCTCTGGACCACCGTCGTGGCCGCCGCCATCCTGCTGGCTTGAAGTCCGCGAAGAGAAGAGTTTCACGAAGAGGACGCAGAGGCGGCGCAGAGGACGCAGACTCCGGATTCCGGAATCTGCCCCTGATCATCCCCCTCTCTGCGTCCCCTCCGCGACCTCTGCGTGAAACGTCTTGTTCCTTGATTGAACATTGAGGCCTGATCCGATGGACAGCTTCCTGCACAAGATTAGCCAGCACCGGATCGCACCTCCCGCCGTTTCGGGCCAGATCTCCGCCGCCGACCTCGTCGACGAGGCCTTCCTCTCGTACAACGGAGGGCGTTTGCGCGAGGTCTGCCGGGTGTTCACCCAGAAGATGCTCGACCCCGACTGCACCGTGGGGCTGACCCTCTCGGGCGCGCTCACTCCGGCCGGGCTGGGCATGAGCTGCCTGATCCCGCTGATCCGCGCCGGGTTCGTGGACTGGATCGTGTCCACCGGCGCCAACCTCTACCACGACACCCACTACGCGCTCGACCTGCCCCTCCACCAGAGCCGCCCCAACGTCGACGACTTCGCCCTGCGCGAAAACAACATCATCCGTATTTATGACATCGTGTTCGATTACTCGACCCTCCTGGACACCGACGCCTACTATCGCGAGTTGATCCAGGACGAGGTCTTCGCCAGGTCCATGAGCACGGCCGAGTTCCATAACCTCGTGGGCAAGTACCTCCACGGCCGCGCCTCCGCGCTGGGCAAGGCGTCCAACAGCCTGCTGGCCGCCGCCTACGAGTGCGGGGTGCCGGTCTACACGTCGAGCCCCGGCGACTCCTCCATCGGGATGAACCTCGCCGCCGCGAGCCTCGCCGGAGGGAAGCTCCAGATCGACACCCTGCGCGACGTGAACGAGACCGCGGCGATCGTCTTCCAGGCCAAGCAACGAGGAACCTCGGGCGTGCTGATCCTGGGCGGAGGGAGCCCCAAGAACTTCATCCTCCAGACCGAGCCCCAGATCCAGGAAGTGCTCGGCCTTGCCGAGAGCGGTCACGACTACTTCCTCCAGGTCACCGACGCCCGGCCCGACACCGGAGGGCTCTCGGGCGCGACCGCGACCGAGGCCATGACCTGGGGCAAGGTCGATCCCGAGAAGCTCCCCGACACCGTGACCTGCTACACCGACAGCACCATCGCCCTGCCTCTGATCACCGCTTACTCGCTCGCACGTCGCGAGGCTCGCCCGCTCAAGCGTCTTTACGACGAGCGGGAAGCGAGCTACGAGACACTTCGCTCGGCCTACGCCAAGCAGCTCGAAGTGGCCGACGTGAGGACCGGCATGGCGACCCGCCAGTCGCAAGGACGGCACAACCACCAGAGCGCCCCACACCCGACGGAAACGCTCGATCGCGACCGCTAATCGCGCATCATCTCCATGGAAACCTCCATCCGAAAAGTCTCCTTCGATCGCACCCAGCCGGACGACGAGGGTCCGATCGAGGAGGCCGCCGCGATCCTCAGGGCGGGGGGACTCGTGGCCTTCGCCACCGAGACCGTCTATGGCCTGGGCGCCGACGCGACCGAGGCTCACGCCGTAGGCCGGATCTTCGAGGCCAAGGGGCGCCCGTCGCACAACCCCCTGATCGTGCACGCCTCCGACATGGACATGGCGAGATCGTGCGTGGGCGATTGGACCGACGAGGCCGAGGAGCTCGCCCAGCGCTACTGGCCGGGGCCGCTCACCCTCGTCCTGCCCCGGTCCCCGATCATCGCCGATCTCGTGACCGCGGGAGGCTCCACGGTCGGCGTGAGGATCCCCGCGCTTCGCGTGGCCCGCAGCCTGATCGCCCGGGTCGGTCGCCCGATCGCCGCCCCGAGCGCGAACCGCTCGAACCGGATCTCGCCCACCACCGCCCAGCACGTGCAGAGCGATCTGGACGGTCGGATCGAGATGATCCTAGACAGCGGGCCCTGCCGCGTGGGGCTCGAGTCCACCGTCCTTGACCTCTCCTCCTCCTCGCCCCGCATCCTCAGGCCGGGCCCGATCACCGCGATGGAGATCGAGCGTGCGCTGGGCCTCGTGCTGGACCGCACGCCCTCGCCTGAGAACCCGACCTCCCCCGCGAGCCCAGGCCAGCAGCCGGTCCATTACGCGCCCACGACCCGAGCCTACTGGGTGGAGCCCGATCACCTGGCCGGGGTCACTTTGACGGGCCCGACCGCGCTGCTGACCTTCGAGAAGTTCGTCCCCCCCGACCCCTCTCCCTTCCAGCGGTCCATGGCCTACCGGACCCCCGATGAGGCCGCCCGCGACCTCTATCGGCTCCTCCACGAATGGGACGAGGAAGGCTTCTCGCAGATCGTGGTCGTCCCCCCACCCGATCGGGATGCCTGGCGGGCCATCCGCGATCGCCTTGGGCGCGCAACCGTCAAGCTCCTGCCGTGACCACGCCGAAGGCCGTCATTCGAAGAGACGGGGTTGTTCGGACAAGTCAAAAAGGTCGGGCTCGGGCTCGCGAAGCCCGAGATGCTGATAAGCCAGGGGCGTGGCGCGTCGACCTCGCGGGGTGCGGACGATGAAGTGCCTCCGCAGGAGGTAGGGCTCGACCTCGTCGTCCAGCGTGTCGACCGCAAGGCTCATGGTCGCGGCCAGGGCCTCGATGCCCGTGGGACCTCCGTTGAAGACCTTGATGAGGGTCTCCAGGTAGCGGCGGTCCTGCTTGTCCATGCCCTCGGAGTCGACCTCCTGCATGGCCAGGGCGTCCTGCGCGATCGAGAGGGTGATGTGCCCGTCGGCCCGCGCGGTGGCATAGTCGCGGACCCAGCGCAGACGAGCGTTCGCCAGGCGAGGCGTGCCCCGGCTTCGCTGGGCAAGCTCCCAGGCGGCCTCGGGCGTGACGGTCGTGCGGAGCTTCGCGGCGTTGACCGCGACGATCTGCGCGAGGTCGGCCACGTCGTAGAACTCCAGGTGCTCGTGCATGTGGAAGCGATCACGCAGGGGGCCCGAGAGCATGCCGCTCCTCGTGGTCGCGCCGATGATGGTGAACTTCTTCAGAGGGAGGTTGATGGTCCGGGCGCTCATCCCCTCGCCCAGGACCACGTCCACGCGGAAATCTTCCATGACCGGGTAGATGAACTCCTCCACGGTCTTGGGCATGCGATGGATCTCGTCGATGAAGAGGATCGAGCCCTCGACCGCGTTGGTCAAGTAGGGCATCACGTCCATCTTCTTGTCGAGCGCCGGGCCGCTCGTCATGTTCAGCTCCACGCCCAGCTCGTTGTGGAGCACCGTGGCGAACGTGGTCTTGCCGAGGCCCGGCGGGCCGTCGAAGAGGATGTGGGGCAGGGGCTCGCCTCGCTTGCGAGACGCCTCCAGAGCGATCGACAGGCGCTCGGCCACGATCCTCTGGCCGATCACTTCCTTGAGTGTCTGCGGCCTGAGCTTCTCGTCCTGCTGGTCGGTCGGCCGTCCGTCCTCGCGACGAGGCTGGGGCCGGGGCTCGTCGCCGCCTCCGGCGTTCGTGATCTTCACCTCCCTGGCCATGATCGCTGCTCCGTGATGGTGCGATGGGTTCGGACGGTACGGGTCGAATTCAATCGTTCTCGCGGGTCTTGTAGATCGCCTCGATCAGGTCG
This sequence comes from Planctomycetales bacterium, assembly GCA_031411935.1. Taxonomy (GTDB): domain Bacteria; phylum Planctomycetota; class Planctomycetia; order Isosphaerales; family Isosphaeraceae; genus JAQGHR01. The sequence continues at coordinate 4,792 of JANOBY010000649.1, forward strand.
GTGACCGTGCGGTATTTCTTCTTGCCGATCAGGGCGCGGTCGATCGCCTGCCTCGCCTGGCTCTCGTTGTGGCCGACCGAGAGCAGGGCGGCGAAGGTGTCGCGGATCACGTCGGGCTCGGCGTTGTCGGGCGTGCCGTTCGCCTCGACCTTCTCGCCGGGCTCGGCCGCGTCCTGGCCGACGATCAGCGTGTACTTGCCCACCTTACGCCTGAGCTTGGCCACGATCCGCTCGGCGGTCGCCTCTCCGATCCCGGGGTAGGTCGCCAGGGTCTGGACGTCCTGCTCCTGGATCGTGCGGGCGAGGTCGCGAGTAGGCCGGACCATCGCCCGCAGGGCCTTGCGCACGCCCACCCCGTCGACCGAGCAGAAGGTGTCGAAGAACTCGCGATCGATCGCCGAGAGGAACCCGACGAGCCTCGGGTTCATCCGGCCCGTCATCTGATTGCCCTCGATGTAGAAGACGGTGTGCAGGACCACGAGCTCACCGACCCTTTGCTGGAGCTGCCTGCGGGCGCTCTCGGGGATCAGGATCTCGAGGTCGAACGGCTCGACCGCAAGGGTCAGCTCCTCCTCGCCCACCGTTCGCAACACGCCTCGAAGTTGGGTGATCACCGTGACGTCCGGGCCTCTCGGCCCGCCCTCGCTTCATGTGGCATTTTGTTCATCTATTGTGGAGGATCCCGCTCGCGTTGGCAAGGAGTCCGCGCGCGGAATCTTGCGGATTATGACGAGTTGGCCGAGACTGCCTATCCCAGTTCCGGCGCCGGATGATGCTCATCCGACGAGCTCGCGCGAGGAATGAAGTCGGCGATCGACCCAACACCTGCTGACCGGATCAATCAAGTGCGCATGAGTACGTTTCTGACAACGCATGTTCGGCGTCGACGATCGGACGAGTCGCAACTTGTCACACGTGAGCTCCGAGAGGGACGCGAGATCGGCTGAGCGGTCAGGTCGCGTCGAGAGGATCGAAGGCCCGTGAGGACACCTTGCTCGCGTCGCGTGAAGGTCGCGCGATCCAAAAAAATTGCATGAATCGCGATTATTTTTTTGAGAGCCATGAGGGCACGATGACCGATGACCGTTCATCGTGTATCGACATACGATCGGCATCGCGACGAGATGGGACGATTCGCGAAACCTCGATTTTCTTCGGTGTTTTCCACACTCCCCACGAATGAATTATCGAATCATGGAATGTGTTATTCCGAATCTCACTCGCACGCGTATTCTTGCACGTTGGAATTCCACTGATCAAAACGGCCATTTTCCGCAAGATTTTGACCGTTCCGACCCATTTTCCTCTGATTCCCATCTTCCCGGCGGTGTTATATTTCGCTAAGAACTTGCAGCGAGATCGACTGCTTGGTGTCGATCGCAGCGGTTTCTCCTCAGATCAGAGGGTTTAAGCGATGGCGAAGAAGAGCAGCGAGAGCACCAAGGACGCGGCGGCGAAGACGGCCAGCCCGAAGGCTGCGGTCAAGAAGACCGCAGTGAAGACCGCAGCTCCGAAGGCCGAGACGGCGTCCAAGTCCGGCACCCCGAAGGCGGCCCCGAAGAAGGCCGCCCCCGCAGCCCCGAAGGCCGCGGCCCCCAAGGCTGCTGCTCCCAAGGCCGCGGCCCCCAAGAAGCCCGCCCCCAAGAAGGCCCCCGCCATCAAGCTCAGCGAGAGCATGGTCGGCATCCTCAACAAGATCAAAGGCGCCCCGACCGGCTATGTGGCCGAGAAGAAGGAAGAGCGCACGCTCGAGTCCCTCGCCACCAAGAAGCTGATCAAGAAGGGCGCGAAGGATAAGGCCACCGGCAAGGTCCCCTACTCCCTGACCAAGCTGGGCGAGAAGCACGTCGCCACCCCCGAGAAGTCGCCCGCCGGCGCCTGAGCCCAGGCCTCGGGTCTGATCGCGCACTCGTCCGATTCATCCGGGAGGATCTCTCCCATCCGCCACAACGAAGAACGCCCTGCCCGGGAATTTCCCGGGCAGGGCGTTCGCTTTGGTGGTCTCGATCGAGGCGGATCGACACGTGCTCGGTCACTCGACCAGGGCCTCGTCGTAGTGAGAGGCGCAGTCGACCAATCGCGCCGAGTCGCCATCGTGCACGGCCATCTTCGTGCCCGCCCAGAGGCTCGCGCCGGCGAACTTGCCGTCCTTGGACAGGCAGTAGAAGTTCACGTTGAAGTTGGGCCGCCCCTTGGCGTCGCGCAGCTTCGGGTGCCGATTGGTGGCCACGATCCGGGCGCAGGCCTCGAGGGTCGCATCCTTCGGGCTCATCCCGCGACGAAGGGCCTCGACCATCGTGTGGCTGGAGAGGTTCAGCAAGTTGGCCTCGCCTCGGCCCGTCGATCCGGCGGAGCCGGACGCGTTGTCGAGCCATAGCCCCGCGCCCAGGATCGGGGAGTCGCCCACGCGTCCGGGGATCTTGTAGTAGAGGCCCGAGGTCGTGGTCACGCACCCGAGGTCGCCGTGCGTGTCGAGCGCCGAGAGGTGAATCGTGCCGTGCTCTCGGACGTACTTGGGGCCGAAGAATTTGGCCACGTAGGGGTCGACCTCCTCGGGCGGGGGCGGGAACCGGTCGTCCTCCTTGCTGCTGGTCTCCTTCCAGTAGAGCCAGATCTTGCGGGCCTCGTCGGTCAGCAGGTCGACCTCGGGGAAGCCGTGCATTTTGGCGAACCGCAGAGCCCCCTCGCCCACGATCAGGCAGTGGTCGGTCCGCTTCATCACGAGCCTTGCGACCGCGGCGGGGTGCATGATGTTGCGGATCGAGGCCACCGCCCCTCCGCCGTGGGTCGGCCCGTGCATGACCGCGGCGTCGAGCTCGACGATGCCTTCCTCGTTGGGGATCCCGCCGTAGCCCACGGTGTGATCCTTGGGGTCGGCCTCGACGATCGCCACGCCCTCGACCGCCGCGTCCAGCGGGTCGGAACCGGCCTTCATGAGCTCGATCGCCTTGGTCACCGAGGCCAGGCCGTTGGCGCTCGAGATCGCCACCGGACGCTTCGCGCCGACGGCCTTCTGCGGGGACGCACCGATCGCGGTCGCGCTGAAGCCGAGCGCTGCGCTTGCGGTGAGGAACGTACGACGATTCAGGTCGGTCATGGGCAAGCGGTCCTCTTCAGGATGCCGGGGATCGAGGTGGCGGCGAGGGAAGTCGCTCGACGAGACGAGGATAACCGGACGTCCCGGGGGAGGCCATGACTCGCACGACGAACTGCCCTTGCCGCTCTCGGGCACCTCGGCTAGAGTACGCGGCGCGTAGGGTCCGCAACGCTGCGCCGGTTCTCGACCCGAGACCCGTTGGTTACACGACGCCGATCGGCCGCAAGGATGCGGCGAGGGGCCACGCTCATGGATGGCGCGACACGCACCCGTCACCTGGTCTGCCTTGCCCTGGCAAGCCTGGTGGGCTCGCAGGCCGGCTGCACGGGCACGGTGGGAACCACCGCCGCGAGCATGCTACGCAAGGTGAAGGAAAGCCCCGACCCCAACGTGCGGCACCTGGCCTATGCCAAGCTCTCCTCTCTGCGCGCCTACGACTCCGAGGAGCAGAAGGCCGAGGCCGCCTCGGTCCTCGCCGCGCAGCTCGAGGCGGGCAAGGAGCCCGTGGCAAGCCGCGCCGTGATCTGCCACACCCTGGGCGAGCTGAGGCGGCCCGAGGGACGCGCCGTGCTGATCAAGTCGGTCGGCGACCCCGAGCCCTCGGTCCGGTCGGCGGCCTGTCGCGCCCTGGGCCTGGTCGGCCAGCCCGAGGACTCGATCGTCCTGGCCAAGCTCATGGCGACCGACTCCGATCGCGACTGCCAGATCGCCGCGATCGAGGCCATGGCGATGATCAAGTCGCCCGATCCCCGGATCGACACCGTGCTGGTCGACGGCATGGAGAGCTCCGACCCCGCGATCCGCCTCGCCTCGCTCGAAGCCCTGCGCAGCACCAGCGGGCAGGACTTCGGCCTCGAGGTCGAGCCCTGGAAGAAGTACGCCGAGCAGAGGGCCCAGAGCGTCGCCGCCACGGCCCCCCCGGCCCGCCGCTGATCCCGTCGCGGCACGAGACGTGCCCCGTCGTCCGTTCTGCGCCCCATCCGGCTGGCCCTCGTGGATAGAATGATTCTTCGCGGGTCATGCGAACATGACGGGCTCGGCCGGTGTCCCTGGGGATCCTCGGTTCGAGCCGGTTCGGCGAATGGGGCGGTTGGCGAGGGGTCATGGATACGCACACGCTGGAACTTCTGGACTTCGCCAAGGTGCGATCGCTGGTCGCGGGCTACGCCGCGTGCTCGCTCGGCAAGGACGCCGCTCGTGCGATGGAGCCCCTGGGCGAGATCGCCGCGGTCCGCGACCGCCAGGCGCTCACCACCGAGATGGCCGACGCCCTCTCCGCCGGGATCTCGCCCCCGTTCGGCGGCCTGCACGACGTGCGCGTGAACGTGAGGCGGGCCCAGACCGAGGCCATGCTCGACGCCGAGGAGCTCGCCGAGATCGTCGAGGTCCTCCGCGCGATCGCCAACCTCGACGCCTGGCTCGGCCGCATGGGCGACGAGTTCCCCCGCCTCGGTGCGTTCAAGAACGACGTGGGGGAGTTCTCGGGACTGGCCAACGCGATCGACGGCTGCCTGGACGCGCGCGGGACGGTCCTCGATACCGCGAGCCGCAAGCTCTCGAACATCCGTCGCGAGATGGGCCGCGTCGAGGAGAAGATCCAGGACACGCTCAAGCGGATGCTCCGCTCGAACGAGATCAAGCGGATCCTGCGATTCCCCAACTTCACCATGGTCGGCCATCACTACGTGTTGCCCATCTCCAAGGACCATCGCGGAGAGATCCAGGGCTCGATCCATCGCACGAGCGCGAGCAACGAGACGGTCTACATCGAGCCCCAGGCCATCGCCGAGCAATCGGCCCAGCTTTCCTACCTGCGGGCGCTCGAGCAGAAGGAAGTCCGCCGGATCCTCAGGTGGCTGAGCGCCCAGGTGGGGCAGGTGGGCGCGTCGCTCATCGCCACGCTCGAAACGCTCGCCGAGATCGACCTGATCTATGCGCGAGGCCGATACAGCCTCGACTATCGGATGAGCCCGCCCGACTTCAATGAGCAGGGGCACATCAACTTGCGAGGGGCAAGACACCCCATCCTCGAGCACCTCTTCCGCGAAGAATCCAGGCCACCCGCGACGAATCCCGAGGCCGACCCCGAGGTCCCGCCGCCCGCTCCTCGCGAGCGGAGGACGGTGGTGCCGATCGACGTCCACTTCGGCTTCCGATCGCACATCCTGGTCGTGACCGGCCCCAACACGGGCGGCAAGACCGTCGCGATCAAGACGCTGGGGCTGCTGGCCGTGATGGCCCAATCGGGCCTGCACATCCCTGCCCACGCGGGGTCGCAACTGCCTGTGTTCGACGACGTGCTTGCGGACATCGGCGATGAGCAGAGCCTGGAGCAGTCGCTGTCCACCTTCTCCTCACACGTGAAACGCGTGTCGGCAATCTTCTCCAGGGCGACCGAGCGATCGCTCGTGCTCATGGACGAGATGGGGGCCGGCACCGATCCCGCCGAGGGGGCCGCGCTCGGGCGGGCGATCCTCGACGAGCTCGACTCGATCGGCTGCCGGTCGATCGTGACCACCCACATCGGCGACCTCAAGACCTACGCGTTCACCAACCCTCGTGCCGAGAATGCTGCCGTCGAATTCGACCTGGAGACCCTGAGGCCCCGATATCGCCTCTTCATCGGCGACATCGGGCAGTCGAACGCATTGCAGATCGCCAGGCGATTGAACATGCCGTCGCATCTGGTGGATCGGGCCGCGAAATATCTCACGGACAAGCAGGGCTCGGTCTCGCCGGAGTGGGAGATCCTCCAGAAGCTCCGCAAGGAGGCCGAGGACCTGAAGCAGTCGGCCCTGGCCGAGAAGGCCGAGGCGGAACGCACCCGCGAGGCCCTGAACCAACGACTGGCCGACCTCCAGAAGCAGACGGAGAACGACGAGAAGATCGAGGAGGCACGCGCCCGCCTTCAAACCGGAGACCGCGTGGTCGTCCCCCGGTTCGGCTACGACCGCCCCGGGCGAATCGTGAAGATCGACGTCAAGAAGGCGATCGCTGTGGTTTCGATCGGCCAGATGAAGTGGGACGTGCCCATCTCGGAACTCATCCCGCAAGTCGCACGCCTGCCCGAGGTCCCCCTGGCCGCTCCGAATAAAGGCAAGGTCACGCTCCCGAAGAACCGCACCGGGCTGGATGATTATTGATCGGGGATGCTTCCATTAGACGGTGGTCTCGGCATGCAACTCGAGACGCCGATCGGGTTCGCCCCCCAAAGCGATCGCTCATCCAGGAAATTGTGAATTTGAATGACACGCAACTGGCCCGGATTGCGGTAGAACTACTTGAGGGCGATTCTCGGGTTCAAGAGCGACGGTCATCGCAGAACCTCCATCGTTGGATGGCGGCGGTGACGATCAGGATCGCCTGGTTGCAGGGGATGCGCCATGATGACCTCCACGATCCTGATCGCAGCTTTGCTGGCCTGGCATGACCCCTCTCCCTCGGCTCTCGTTCTGCGAGAATATCGGGAGGCGAGGGCGTCCGCCGGCCGCACCGCAGATGCGCAGGTGAAGCTGGCCCTCTGGTGCGAGGCGAAGGGTCTGGCCGCGGAGCGGGTCGAGCACCTGAGCATCGCCCTGGGACTCGACCCCGATCACGAGGTCGCACGCGCGCTGGTCGGCATGGTCCGGGTCGACGGCCGATGGCGAAGTCCGGGCGGAGTCCAGCCCACCGATGAGCATAAGGAATTGCAGACGCGTTACTTGGCCCATCGAAATGCGACACCCTCGACCGCGAGTGCCCAGTGGAAGCTCGCCACGTGGTGCGACAAGAACGGCCTCAAGCCCCAGGCCGAGGCGCACGCGACGGCGGCCATTCGGCTTGATCCCAATCACGCAGAGGCCCGCAAGCGTCTGGGATACCGAAACGCCCGGGGGCGCTGGCTCACCGACGCCCAGATCCACGCCGAGGCCAGGGCCGCGGAGGCTCGAAATCGTGCGGATCGGACGTGGGGAGCGAAGCTGACCCGGTTGCGGAAAACCCTTCGCGAGCCGGGTGATCATCCCGTGGCGCAGGCGGAACTGGCCCGTATCGCGGATCCTCGGGCGGTGCGGTCGATCGCTCGGGTCTTCGGTACCGAGGACGCGGGCGACCAGGCCGTCATGGTCCAGCTCCTGGGGCAGATCGACGGGGGCGAGGCCTCGCAGTTCCTGGCGACCGTGGCACTCCACGCCGCGAATGCTGAGGTCCGCCGGGCCGCCGCGGAGACGCTCATCCGCCGCGATCCTCGCGACTTCGTGGCCCTGATCATCGCCGAGCTGCGCGACCTGGTGAAATACGAGGTCCAGCCCGGGAGCGGGCCCGAGCAGGGCGGGATCCTCTACGTGGAAGGCCCCACGCAGATCGTGAGGCGACGATACTCCCCTCCGGGGCTCACGGCGGCGACCCAGCAATTGATCGCCCGTCGCGAGGCGAACGTCTTCATCGGGGATGAGGCCCGGGAGCTCATGGCCCTCCAGTCAGGGCGACCGGGACTGCGACAGATCGCAACCGACGTGGTCAACCAGCGTCGCGACCAGGAGATCGTCAACGCCCAGCAGCGGGTCGATGTCGTGGCCGCGTCGGCCCGTCGCCAGCTCGAACGCGACGTTGCCATCCTCGATCAGCAGAACGCCACGGCGACCGAGATGAACTCGCGAGCCCTGACCGTCTTGACCCTCTCGACCGGGGCCGATTTCCCCGCCGACCGGCTCGTCTGGACCCGCTGGTGGACCGACCGTCAGGGCTACGCGTTCGTCGCCCCCGCGTCCACAACCCGCAAGCCCATCGTCGATTTCGAGGTCCCCCTGGACTCCCAACGCCCAATCCGGACCAGCCACGCATGCTTCGCCGCCGGAACCCTGGTCCACACGCGGGAAGGTCTGCGGGCGATCGAGTCGCTTCGCGTTGGCGACGAGGTCCTGGCGCAGAATGTCCAGGATGGGCGGATGGGGTTCGAGCCGGTCCTCATGGCCCATCACAACCCGCCGGCAGAGACCCTGGAAGTGAAGCTCGCCCAGGACACCATCGTGGCCACCGGGATCCACCGATTCTGGGTCGCGGGCAAGGGTTGGACGATGGCCCGAGACCTCAGGCCGGGCGACCTCATCCGAACCGTGGGTTCGACCAGCGCCGTGAAGTCCATCACGAGCAACGCGGTGCAGCCGGTCTTCAACCTTGAGGTCGCACGCGCCCGGAGCTTCTTCGTGGGCGAACACGGCGCGCTCGTCCACGATCATAGCCTGGTTGACCCCACGCCCGAACCTTTCGACGCGGCCACCAGGAACTCCGACACCACGCATTGAGTCGGGGCCGGCCCACGACTCGAACGCTCTGAGGTCGCCGACATTTCATGCAAGCGAGAAGGCCGCGGTGAGGACGACATCCTCTTCATCGCGGCCCCCATGCCTCACTCGGAAACGCCCTCAGCTCGACGCATCCGCAGCTTTCAGGAACAGCACACCCAGCGGGGGCAGGGTGAGCTCAAGGTGGTAGGGGCGTCCGGCATGGGACTCGGGGAGGGCCCAGGCCCCGCCGTTGTTGCCCGCATTGGAACCGCCATAGACCTGCGAATCCGTGTTCAGGAGTTCGCGGTAATACCCGCTGCGTGGCACCCCGATGCGATAGCCCTGCCGGACCACGGGCGTGAAGTTGCACACGACCACGATGTCGTGGTCGGGCGTTCGACCCCTCCGCAGGAAGGCGAGCACGCTGTTCTCCCAGTCGTGGAGCTCGAGCCACTCGAAGCCGGTCCACTCGAAGTCGATCTGGTGCAGGGCGGGCTCGTCCTTGTAGAGCCGGTTCAGGTCGGCGATCAGGCGCTGGACCCCGCCGTGCGATTCCCAGCCGGTGAGGTGCCAGTCCATGCTCTCGTCGTGCTTCCACTCGCGCCACTGGGCGATCTCTCCGCCCATGAAGAGCAGCTTCTTGCCCGGGTGCCCCCACATGTAGCCGTACAGGAGCCTCAGGTTCGCGAACTTCTGCCAGAGGTCGCCGGGCATCTTGTCCACGAGCGAGCCCTTGCCGTGCACGACCTCGTCGTGCGACAGGGGCAGGAGGAAGTTCTCGGTGAACGCGTAGATCAGGCTGAAGGTGAGCGCCCCGTGCTCGTACTTGCGGAACACCGGGTCCTTGGACATGTACACGAGCGTGTCGTTCATCCAGCCCATGTTCCACTTGAGGCTGAACCCGAGCCCGCCCAGATACGTGGGCCGTGACACGCCGGTCCAGCTCGTGGACTCCTCGGCGGCGGTCAGCACGCCCGGATAATACTGGTGACAGAGCTCGTTGAGCTTCTTGATGAAGTCGATGGCCTCGAGATTCTCATTGCCGCCGAACTTGTTGGGCAGCCACTCGCCCGCCTTGCGCGAGTAGTCCAGGTAGAGCTTCGACGCCACGGCATCGACCCGGAGGCCGTCGATGTGGTAGCGCTCGAGCCAGAACAGGGCGTTGCCGAACAGGAAGTTGCGGACCTCGGCGCGCCCGTAGTTGAAGATCTTGGTGCCCCAGTCGCGATGCTCGCCCAGCCGGGGATCTTCGTGCTCGTACAGGTGCGTGCCGTCGAAGAAGCCCAGGCCGTGAACGTCGCGAGGGAAGTGCGCGGGCACCCAGTCGAGCAGCACGCCGATTCCGTGCTGATGCATCGTGTCGACGAAGTACGCGAAATCGTCGGGCGTGCCGTGCCGGGAGGTGGGGGCGAAGTACCCGACGGGCTGGTAGCCCCACGACCCGTCGAACGGATGCTCGCTGATGGGCAGGAGCTCCACGTGCGTGAAGTTCAGGTCCTTCAGGTAGACCACAAGCTCGTCGGCAAGCTCGCGATAGGTGAGAAAGCGATTACCGTCCTCCACCTTCCGCTTCCACGAGCCCAGATGACATTCGTAGATCGAGATCGGCGAATCGAGGCTCTGGGTCTTCGCACGGGCCTCCATCCAGTCCTGATCATTCCAGGCGAAGTCGGTGATGTCCCAGACGATGGAGGCGGTCCGGGGCCGGAGCTCGGCCGCGAATCCGTAAGGGTCGCTCTTGGCCACGAGATAGTCGGCCACGCGGCTCCTGATCTCGAACTTGTAAACCTCGCCCTGCGAGAGGTCGGGGACAAAAATCTCCCAGAATCCGCCCGTCCCGCAGTTCCGCATGGGGTGGCGACGGCCGTCCCAGTGGTTGAAATTCCCGGCCACGCTCACGCGCAGGGCGTTGGGGGCCCAGACCGCGAAGTGGACCCCGCGGACGCCCTCGTGGGTGATCAGGTGGGCCCCGAGCTTCTCGTAGCTCTTGTAATGCGTGCCCTCGGCCAGGAGGTGGAGGTCGAAATCGGTGAGCACCGGGCCGAACCGATACGGGTCCACGAATTCCCAGGAGTGGCCCTCGTGATTCTCAACGACGAGGCGGTAGGGCATGGCCGCCGGTCGGCCGTCCAACGCGATCTCGAAGAGGCCGTCGGGGTGGATCCGATCCATCGGCACGCGGACGCCGGGCTCGCCCGAGGAGAGGTCCACGACCCAGGCCTTCCTGGCTTCGGTCAGGAACGCGCGGATGACCAGGGCGGGCCGACCCTGCACGTTCACGGGGTGGGGCCCGAGGATCGAGAACGGGTCCCAGTGGGACGAGCGGACGATCAGGTCGAGATCCTGGGGCGAGGTGATCGGCGCGGGGCCGGTGGAAGACTCGGCAGCAGGAAGGGTCGGCATGGTGTCGTCTTCGCTCAAAGGGGCCGGTCGCGGGCGATCAGGTAGCTCCACGAAGCATAACCTACTCAGCGGCTCGTGCAACCGCCGTGCCCACCTCGGCGAGTCTCGGGTCGTCGGCGTCAAAATCCGGCTCGGATTCGGATCAGTGGACCTCGAGCATCCGTTCGAGGGCGACCTTGGCCCATCGGGCGGTCTCGTCGGGCACCTTCACCACGTTCACGGGCGTTCCCTGGGCCACGTTCTCGAGGGTCCAGGCCAGGTGGGGCACGTCGATCCGGTACATGGTCGAGCACATGCAGACCATGGGCGAGAGAAATTTCACGGTCTTGTCGGGATTTTCGGCCGCAAGCCGATTCACCAGGTGGAGCTCGGTGCCGATCGCCCAGGTGGATCCGGCGGGGGACTCGTTCACGGTCTTGAGGATGAACTCGGTGGAACCCACGAGGTCGGCGGCGTCGACCACCGCCATCTGGCACTCGGGATGGACCAGCACCTTCACGTCCGGATACTGCTCGCGGAACTGCGCCACGTGGGCCGGCCGGAACATCTGGTGGACCGAGCAGTGGCCTCGCCAGAGGAGGACCTTGCTCTCGCGGAGCGCGGCGTGGGTATTTCCCCCCATCGGCTCGGCGGGATTCCAGACGGGCATCTGCGCCAGGGGGATGCCCATGGCGCGGGCCGTGTTCCGCCCGAGGTGCTGGTCGGGGAAGAAGAGGACCCGTTTGCGCCTGGAGAACGACCATTCGAGGACCGCGCGGGCGTTCGACGACGTGCAGACGATCCCGCCGTGACGTCCGCAGAACGCCTTCAGGTCGGCCGCGGAGTTGATGTAGGTCACGGGCATGAGGTCGGCCGTATCGATCACGTCGCCCAGGTCGCTCCACGCGGCCTCGACCGCGTCGAGGTCGGCCATGTCGGCCATGCTGCATCCCGCGGCCATGTCGGGCAGGATCACGCTGACCTCGGGCCTCGTGAGGATGTCGGCGGTCTCGGCCATGAAGTGGACGCCGCAGAACAGAATCCATCGACAGGATTGACTTTGAGAGGCCATCTGGGCCAGCTTGTAGCTATCCCCGCGCAGATCCGCGAATTGAATCACTTCGTCTTGCTGATAGTGATGGCCAAGAATCAGGACTTCATCCCCCATCCGGGCCTTCAGGCTGCGGATGCGGGCTTCCAGCTCCTCGACCGGGATCGAGCGATAGGGCTCGAACTCCAGGGGGGCGAGGCTCGGCGTTTCCAGGATCGAGGTGGTCATGATATCGGCCCAGGGGTCGGGTCTAGCGGGCGGAGCGAACAAGGGCATCGGCCGGATCGTACTGGCAACGAATTGATTATAGGGAAATGAGACGGCGGGGAGAACGGTTGTTCCAGCCCTTCAAGCCGGAGGCGACGAATGCCGGGCCCAATGGTGAAGGAACCTGCATGAGTGCCGTCTTGATCGTGGACGATAGCCCCCTGGATCGTGCCCTGTTCCGCACGGTGCTCACCGGCGCGGGATTTACCGTGCACGAGGCCGCGTACGGGCGGGACGCGCTGGACAAGGCGCGCGAGGTGCTCCCCCACATCATCGTCCTGGACGTGAACCTGCCCGACACCGACGGCCACACGGTCTGCCGTGACCTCCGCGCCGACCCGCAGTTCGCCTCGGTCCCGATCCTCATGCTCACGGTGCACGACAAGGAAAACGACGTGATCGCCGGGCTCGAGGCCGGGGCCGACGACTACATCGCCAAGGACGAGGCCCCCGAGATCATCCTCGCCCGCGTGAACCGCCTCGTCCGTTATCGCCAGATGGCCACCGTGACCGCCCTGAACGAGGGCATGGCGCAGGTTGGCCGTCTGCTCGCCGGGATCGTCCACGAGATCCGCGGCCCCCTGTCCGTGATCCGCGGAAACGCCGAGATCCTCAAGCTCCAGTACGGCACCTCGCCCGAGCGTGAGACCCGGATCGACCCGATCATCCGGGGCTGCCAGCTCCTGCAACTCCGGCTCGAGCACCTCATGGCCGCGGTCCGGGGCGGGCCGCCGATCCTCTTGCCGCAGGATGTCCGCCCTCTCGTGCGGGAGGCCACCGAGCTTTTCGAACGCGGGACCGACCCCCGGCTCGGCAAGGTGACCATCGACACCGCCCCGAGCGACGGCCTGCCGCCGGTCCGGGCCGACGGCGGGCGGGTGATCCAGGTCCTGCTTAACCTTCTGGGCAACGCCCACGAGGCCATCCTGGGCGTCCGCAAGGAGGGGCGGATCGCCATCCACACGGCGGTCCGGCGGGACGATCGCGGGGAGTGGGTCGTGGTCGAGGTCGCCGACTCGGGGCCGGGCATCCCGGCGAATCACCTGCCCCGCATCTTCGAGCCCTTCTACACCACCAAGCCCTCGGGCAGCGGCTACGGCCTCTATCTGGCCAGCGAGATCCTCCGCGAGCACGGCGGGAAGCTCACCGCCGGCAACGGCGACGACGGCGGCGCCCGGTTCTCGATCTGGCTCCCATCGGCTAAGATCGCCTGAAGGGCGGGGCCTCAGCCCCGCCGGCCTCGGGTGCACCAGCGCGAAAGGCCTTGCCGCCTTTGAGCATGAATCAACCTCGAATCCGCCCGCTCGCCCGCTGGGTCTGGGTCGTCCCGGCGACGCTGGCCACCCTGCAGATCGTGGTCCTGATCTGGGCCATGACCCAGGGGCAGCTCCTGAATCTGGCCTGGCTCCTCGCGGGCGTGGGGTTCGCGGCCCTGTTCATCTCGCTCGCGGTCTTCTACCACTACGAGCAGTCGCTCGCCCAGGCCAGGCAGAAGGCGTCGCGCACGCTTCTCGAGACCGCCGAGTGGGTGGACGAGCTCGCCTCGAAGGTCCTGGACGACCACCCACGGGTCCAGGATGCCGAGGCCGCCGACGCCCTCGCCGCGGCGGTCGGGCGGCTCCTGGCGAAGGTCTCCTCGGCAAGGCTCGCCCGGGCGCTCGACCCCGGGGCCTTGCAGGATTCGCGGGTGATCCCGATCCGCAGGCCGGGCTCCTCGGGGACCATCCCGGTCCTCACGCGCAGCGGACTGTTCGATTCCCCGGTGCGCAACGAGGGGCCCATCGACCCGATGGCCTCGCAGGAGTTCACCCCGAACACCACCGACATGATCGGCAGGCTCGAGCCCAGAGAGTTCCGGTGGGTCGACTCCAGCTTCGCCGAGCAGAAATTCCTGGGCTGGCCGCTGACCGAGCTGCGCAAGATGTCGTTCCTGGACGTGGTCCACTCCGAGCACCGCGAACTCGCCCGAGAGCAGCTCAGGGCGGCGATCCTCAAGGGCGAGGCCCACGGGCTGGTCTACCGCATCCGGACCGCGCGGGGCGATGCCAAGGCGATCGAGGTCAGCGTGAGCCTCCGCTACGCCGCCGACTCCACGGTCGATCACCTCCGCTGCTTCGTGACCGACGTGACCGAGCGCATGAGGGCCAGCCGCGAGCTGCGGAGGCGGACCCGCGACCTGCTCAACGCCAACGCCTTGCTCCTCCAGGCGAACCGCGAGTTGCAGGAGGTGCGCGACCTCTACAGCGACCTCTACCAGAACGCCCCGGCCATGTACTTCAGCCTGGACGAGTCGGGCACGTTCCGCGAGTGCAACCAGACGCTCTTCCGGACGCTGGGCTACTCCCGCGAGCAGCTCATCGGCAAGCCCTACGTCTCGATCTTGCCCGAGTGGAGGCGTTCGACCTTCGCCGAGAAGTTCTCGCGATTCCTCGCCACCGGCCACATCGAGGTCGAGAGCCGCTGGGTCAAGAGCGACGGCGAGATGATCGACGTGTGGGTCAAGGCCACGGGCGTGATCGACGCCGAGGGCAAGCTCATCCGCTCGCGGTCTCTGGCGCAGGACATCACCGCGAGGAAGGCCCTCGAATCCGAGTTGCAGGACAATCACGCCAAGCTCGTCAAGGCGAACGAGGAACTCGAGCGCAGGAACAGGGAGCTCGACGACTTCTCCCACGCCGTTTCGCACGACCTTCAGGAGCCCGTCCGCACGCTGATCGCCTTCTCCGAGATCCTCTCGCGGGAGCAGGCCGAGCGGCTCGACCGCACGGGGCGGGAGCACGTCCGCTACCTGATCGAGGCCTCGCGGCGGATGCGCCAGCTGATCCGCGACATGCTGGTCCTCTCCCGCGCGGGGCGAGCCGCTGGGGATTTCGCGACCGTGGACCTGGACGCGGTGATCGGCCAGATCCGCGAGGACTTCGTCGCTTCGCTGACCTCGAGCGGGGGGGCCCTGGTCGTGGACGGCCCTCTGGGCACCTGCTGGGGGGATCGTGGGAGGGTCGCCCAGCTCCTGGGCAACCTGATCTCCAACGCCCTGAAGTATCGCCGGATCGACGTCAGGCCCGAGGTGCGCGTCTCGGCCGATCGCGACGACCGGAACGCCACGATCCTCCGCGTGCGCGACAACGGGATCGGCATCGACCCCAGGTATCACGACCAGATCTTCCAGGTCTTCCGCCGCCTGCACGCGGGCGACGAATTCGAGGGGACCGGCGCGGGGCTCGCCATCTGCCGCAAGATCGCCGAG
>JANOBY010000650.1:0-10721 GCA_031411935.1 Planctomycetales bacterium
CGAAACTCGACGCGAAATCGTTCGCGAAATCTAACGGAGTAGCATTAAGCGTCGCAGGTGATAGCGGGCCTGAGGCACCTGCTCGATTATCTCCGTCCCTCGGTTAGGAAGGCCCAGCGTGGCGGGGACGCTCCGATACTAGAAATGCCACTCCGAAAGATCACTCGAGATCCTATCAATCCCAGGATGGGGATGAAACGGCGCGAACAGTCTTTCCTGCTAGGAGAGTCTGGGTATATAAAAGAGGTTAAGATCACAAACATTCCATTTGCCTCCATGCTCACCCGCCCTTGCAATTCGGGAGCGGACGTGAAAAGACCCACGCCACACCTGAGCCGGCGTCAAATGATCGGTCGATGGAAGTCGACGGATTCCGGGGAGTCGGTCCGCGGGCCTGTCTCCTGCGGGGGCTCGCAACTTCTGCGCGCCGCTCGTCCGGCCATGGGTACAATCTTTGAAGTTGTCCTCCCGGCGTCTGTCCCCGGGGCGAGCGACCTGGCTTGTCTGGCGCTCGACCGGATCGACCAGTTGGAATCGCAGCTCACCGTCTATCGTGACGATTCGGAGCTAAGCGTGCTGAATGCTACGGGCCATCCGGGCCCTGTGGCCGTCGAACCTGGATTACGACGGCTGCTGGCTCGGGGCCTGAACCTTGGCCGTGAGACTTCGGGGGCCTATGACATCACCTCCGGGCCACTCTCCCTAGCCTGGGGCTTTACCTTCGGCCCGAAACACATTCCCGACGCAACGACCCTCGAAAATGCTCGTTCGCGGACAGGTTATGAGTTGGTGAGGATTGATGAAGAGGCAGGCACGGTCTCTTTGGATCGCGACGGAATGCAGATCAACCTGGGGAGCATAGGAAAAGGTTATGCACTGGACGCGGCCGCGGAGGTTGTTCGAAGATATTGGTGGCCCACGACCGCTCTTCTCCACGGGGGGCATTCTAGCGTTTATGCCCTGGGGGCCCCCCCGATGACCCTTGCCGGTCGGTGGTCGATCTCGTTGCGAAATCCGTTCGAGCCCGAACGCCCCCTGGGATGTTTTCACCTTCGGGACCGCGCGATGGGGACTTCAGGTGCCGCTTTCCAGCAGTTCGAGGAGTCCGGCAGACTCTATGGCCACATCATCGACCCGAGGATTGGCGAACCAATCTCCGACGGTCCCGCGAGCGTGTCGGTACTCGCTCCTTCGGCGGCCGACGCGGATGCCCTGTCCACGGCGTTCTATTTGATTGGTCTGGATGCTACGATGAATTATCTCACCGATCGTCCCGAGATTGGCGTCGTTTTTGTCCTCGATGACCCGGGGAGACATCCCGGCCGCGTCGTCTGCGTGAATGTTCCCGAATCCGAGTTCACCCCGGATGTAGGCACGCTCATCCCGACCAAAGCCGATCCCACTCGTCGTCTTCGCACTTACCAGGTGCTTCGGAACGAGACTCCACGCCGCCCAGGCTGATTTCATCACTCTCTCATGAAGGAGCCCTCCCCTGGCTGCCTCTCGACGATACTACCCCGGGTTCTTCGGCGCGATTTTCCTGATCCTCCTCAGGACGGCGATCGGGTGGCACTTCCTCTACGAGGGTGTGTACAAAATCAACACTACCCCTTCGCAGCGAGACAGTCTGCCGGGCCGCCTGGTCACTTGGATCTTGCCTCCTCCTCGTGATAAAGACAAGGATCTCGAACCCCCCTTCTCCGCCGAGGGCTACCTCCGCAACGCGACCGGGCCCCTTGCGGCGCATTTTCGTGGGCTTGTCCCCGACGTGAACGGCCTCTCCAAGCTCGAGCGGGATCGTTCCGGGTTGCCCTCGCGCCTAAAGAGTGGGTGGAGCGAGGACTTGAAAAGGATCAGTGACCACTTCGGGTTTGATCCGACCCAGGTATCTCGCGCCGAGGAGTCGCTTGCGAGGACTAGCCGTGAAGTCGATGACTGGTTCCTCAAGCCGGACAACGCGGAACGGATCAAGAAATACTATCGCGACCTTCGCTATGTGCTGGACATCGAGAAGTCTCCCGAGTCCTTGCCGTATCAGCGGGCCCTGGCATACAAGAACCGTCGCGACGTGGACAAGGCTCGGCGGGAGCTGACGGCCGAGATCGACACGTATGGGCTTACCCTGCGAGATGCCTGGACTAAGTTGGCGACTCCCGAGCAGTTAAAGGCCAACGGTCCGTTTCAGGCTCCGTCATCGATGCTTGATTTGGTCAACCTGTCGACCATGTGGGGGCTGACTCTGGTCGGACTGGGGTTGATACTCGGTCTTTTCACCCCCCTGGCTGCCTTGATGGGCGCTGCCTATCTGCTGAATTTCTACTTCAGCATGCCCCCCTGGCCCGGCCTCCCGACCGGTCCTCAGGCCGAGGGCCATTACCTGTTCGTGAATAAGAATCTGATCGAAATGATGGCTTGTCTCGTGATCGCGAGCACGCCTAATGGCCTTTGGTTGGGCCTCGACGCTCTGCTCTTCGGTCGACTTGACCGTCGCAGAACGGCGGCTGCCGAGGCGGATCATGCACCGCAGCCGCCGGAACGGGCACCTATGCTCTCTGACCGCTCGACCTCGAAGGACCGCCCGAAACGCTGAGTTTCTTTTTCATACCGATCTCGCACTTTTCTACTCCAGCACGAAGGAGGCGATCCGATGGATCTTCTGACTCCGGACCAGCGAGCCCTCGGACGCACGAACGCGAATACCGCCCTGGGCGTGACGCGACGCGACTTCTTGAAGGCAGCCGCGGTGGCCCCCGCACTCGGAGCTTTCTACTTCGGTTACACCGGAATCGACAAGCCCATCAAGGCGGCGATCATCGGCACGGGCAACGAGGGTTGCCAGGCCATGATCCGGGATCACAACCGCGCCTTCCTCGATTACATCGGATTTTGCGACGCCCGGCCCAGCCAGCGCGAGCGGGCGGTCAAGGAGTTCTCGGCCCACAAGGATTACACCAAGGCCGACGTCGAGAAGCTGAAGAAGTACGACAACGTCGATGAGATGCTCAAGGATCCGGACGTCGAGGTGGTCGTGATTGCCCTGCCCCTCTGGCTCCACGCCGAGGTCGCGATCAAGGCCATGAAGGCGGGCAAGCACGTGTTTTGCGAGAAGCTTATGGCGCATTCGGTCGGCGAATGCAAGGCGATGGTCCGGACGGCGCATGATCAAAATAAGCTGCTCGCCATCGGCCACCAACGCCACTATTCGGCACTGTACGACAACGCGAATTATCTCGTTCAGAATGGCCACCTCGGCGAGATCCGCCATATACGGGCCCTCTGGCACCGCAATCAGGCCACGCCCGTGCTCGCCAAGGACCAGGATGGCAACTGGAA
The DNA here is from genome assembly GCA_031411935.1 of Planctomycetales bacterium. Lineage (GTDB taxonomy): Bacteria > Planctomycetota > Planctomycetia > Isosphaerales > Isosphaeraceae > JAQGHR01. The sequence goes on from JANOBY010000650.1 coordinate 3,334, forward strand.
GTATGACGATAAAGGGGATCCCGTTTACGTCCGTGACGAGGCCAACAACATCGTCTACCACGACTCGTGGAAGCCGCCGATCCTGCCCGAGGATCAGAATATTGACTACAAGAAGTACGGATACAAGTCCCTGGATGAGTTGATCCGATGGAGGCTTTACGACCGCACTGGTGCGGGCCTCATGGCTGAGCTGGGCAGCCACCAACTCGACGCTTGCTCCATTTTTTTGGGCAAGAAGCACCCGCTCGCCGTGACGGGCATCGGCGGATCGTTCTTTTACACTGATGGTCGCGAGGTGGACGACCACGTATTCGTCTCGTTCGAATTCCCCGGCAACGAAGGCGTAAGCCCGACGGGCAAAGGGCATGTGGTCGTCACCTACTCCTCGATCAACACGAATCAGTTCGAGAAGTACGGAGAGACCGTCATGGGGACGCGCGGGACGATGATCGTGGAAGAGGAACGCGATGTCTTGCTCTACAAGGAGCTCGACCGCAACGCTGGCAAGGGCGGCGGGGCTCCCCGTCAGACCACGATCACCGTGGAGAAGCCTGTGGGCGGCAAGCCCACAATTGAGGCGAGCCCGAGCTCGGGCGGCCCGACTGCGACCGCGGCCCTGGGGGCGCTCGCCACCGATGCCCCTTCGCGAGGATACCGTGAGGAGCTGGAACACTTCGCCTACTGCATCCGCAACGGCAACAAAGATAACTTCCACGCACAGACCGACGACAAGCTTCGCCCCCGTTGCCGTGGCGAGGTTGCCCTTGCCGACGCCGTGATCGCGCTCACGAGTAATCTCGCCATGAGGCAGAAGAGGCGGATCGAATTCAACGAGGCCTGGTTCGACCCCATGAAGGACGACGTACCCGACAAGTCATCGGGCGACCTTGCGCTGGCCAAGGCCTAATCACTCGCGAGTTTTAGAGACTGTGGACAGGGCCGGCCGGAAGGGATGTCCGGTCGGTCTTGCCATTTTTCCCGATTCCTTGAGAATGCTTGAGGAAGTCCTCATTGGGATGTGGGGGTCGGCGCCTTCCTGCGACGGAACCTTCGAGAGCTAAACCTCCTATGTCCAGCCTCTCGACCGACCCCACGGTGCATTCGCCGGTCCACAAGATCGGGGAGCACGTGTTCGATAGCGTGGCTGATGTTGGGGACATGGCGCTTTTCTCGTTCATCACCCTCGGGTGGATGATCCGAAAGCTGCCGAGATGGTCGACGCTTGTCCCCAATTTCTATGCGATCGGCGTGTCCAGCGTGCCGGTCGTGGCGATCACCGGGACCTTCATCGGGATGGTGCTGGCTGTCCAGGCCCACAGCCAGTTTGCCGCGATGGGGATGGCGACCCGACTGGGCTCTGTGATCAATATCTCCCTCGTGAAGGAACTGGGCCCTGTGCTGGCGGCTACCATGCTTGCCGGTCGCGTCGGGTCGTCGATGGCCGCTGAACTCGGCACCATGAGGGTCACGGAGCAGATTGACGCCCTCTCCGCCCTGGGCACCAATCCAGTTCGCTATCTGGTCGTCCCGCGGTTCCTGGCGTGCGTGATGCTCATTCCGCTCCTCACGCTGATGGCCGACTTCATGGGCGTTATCGGTGGCGCGGTGATCAGCACGCAGGTCATGGGAGTAGACGCGTTCCACTACTGGCTCCACTCGCGGCGATATGTCGGCAGCCTGGACCTCTTCGCGGGCGTTTTTAAGAGCTTCTTCTTTGGAGCAGCGATCGCATTGATCAGTTGCCACCGCGGCTTTAACTCCAAGGCCGGAGCCGAGGGAGTTGGAAAGGCTGCAACCGAGGCGTTTGTCTACTCCTTTATCGCCATCCTGTTCACTGACTTCTGCATCGGAATCCTCTGGAACGCGGTCTACTACGCCATCTGGCCAATGAACGGAAGTGGGCTCCTATGAGCAGGAGGGGCGATCGATTAGAGACAAATGAAGTGGCGGTCACGCTCCAGGGCGTGTCCATGCAGTTCCGCCATCAGCAAGTCCTCCGTTCGATCGACATGGAGATCCGGCGCGGCGAAACGCTCTGCATCATCGGCGAAAGCGGTTGCGGCAAGACCGTCATGCTCAAGCTCATCATCGGGCTGCTCCGGCCTACGACTGGGAAGGTTCTGTTCTATGGTCGCGATCTTGCCGAGATGAGCGAGGCGGAACTCAACCATACTCGACTTCGCTTTGGATTTCTCTTCCAGATGGCGGCGCTTTTTGACAGCCTCACGATCTATGACAACGTGGCTTTTGGCCCCAGGGAACATCACCTGTTCGACGAGGAAACTCTGGAAAAGGTCGTCGCCGAACGGCTTGCGGAAGTCGGGCTGCCGTCGGGCCTCGAGTACAAAAAACCGGCCGAGCTTTCGGGCGGGCAGAGAAAACGGGTGGGACTGGCCCGAGCGCTCGCACTCGATCCCGAGGTCATGCTCTACGACGAGCCGACCACCGGCCTCGACCCCATCATGACCGACGTGATTAACGAGCTCATCCTCCAGACTCAGCGGACCAAGAAGGCTACCGGGGTCGTTGTAACCCACGAGATGAAGACAGTGACGAAAGTGGCTGACCGCGTGGTCATGCTCTACCCGCTCTCCCGCCTCGCCGCGGACGAATCGCAGATCCTTTATGATGGCCCGGCGAAGGATCTCGAGGACCATCCCGATTCCCGGGTCCGTCAGTTCGTTCGAGGAGAAGCTGGCGAACGGCTCCGCGAACTTGGACGGCGAGGCTGAGGTTGAGAAAGTCCATCGATGCTTCCTTCCTGGTCAGCTCAATTCCGTCCTCCCGTCGAACCGAAACCATGTCACGAAGATGGCATAACTTGAGGCCTGGTTATGAATGAACGCGTGATGCAGTTTCGGATCGGAATGTTCGTAATCGTGGCGGGTCTGGTGTTGACCATGCTCATCGTCTGGTTCGGCGAGAGCCCGGCCCTTTTCCGATCGCAAACCTATGTGACGGTCCACTATTCCGAAGCTCCCGGAGTGAGCGAAGGGATCCCAGTTCGCAAGAGCGGCATTCGGATAGGTGAGGTCTCGGCCATCCGCTTCGATGACCGGCCCGGCAAACCTGACGGCGTCCTCGTGACTCTGGCTCTCGACAATAAGTACAAGCTGCGAGCAGGTTCTGTCCCTAGAATTTCCAGGGCCCTCATCGGCGACGTGGCGATCGATATGATGCCCAGCGAAAGCCCTGAGGAGATGGTGACCGGTCGTACGCCCAAGGCCTCTCCCGTGATCGAGGGGGCTGTGGCTCCCGATCCGGCGAATGCCCTCGCCTCCGCGACCGAGGCGTTCGAAAATGTGAAAGGGACGCTCACGTCGATCGACCAGGCGGCTAAGGGCATCGCCGCTGTGACCGGCAAGGCGGGCAACATCGACGAACTTTTCGCTTCCATCCGCGACATGGGGAAGAAGGTTGGGACTCTGGCCGAAGATCTCGACAAGATGGCCAGCGCCTCGGGGGGCGACCTCCCCTCGACCCTGAGCAACATTCGTCAGCTAACCGACAAGCTCAACACCACGCTCGACGAGAAGACGAGGGCCGATTTCAAGACCTCGGTCCGGCAACTGACATCGGGCTCGGCGAGACTCGACAAGGTCCTGAGCGACCTCGAGCCGCTCGCCGAGGATTTGGGCCAGCAGCCTGGTTCGGTGCCCAAAACGGGTTTCGGACAGACGGTGAGCCGCCTGAATCGGATTACCTACGACATGAGCCTCCTGACCGCGCAGCTTGGCGACGGCAAGGGAAGACTCAATCCGAACGGGTCGGTCCAGAAACTGATCCTCTCTCCGGAGCTCTATGACAACTTTAACGGGGTGGCCCTCTCTGCTCGTGAAGTCATGAACGGGGCCAAGAAGCTCGTGAGCAACTTCAACAAGTTTGCGGAGAGGATCGCAAACGATCCGGGAGCCATCAGCCGAGGGGCGCTTCAGAGATAAAGGGTATCGACCGTTCGAGGGACTTTGACCTCGCGCCGGCGGATCTTGGATCTGCCTCGCATCCGGCTGCACTCGAGACCACCGCACCTGGAACAATTGCGATGCCCCGAGCGAACAGCCACCCTCTCGCGGTCCTATGGGCCTCGTTCGTCCTGGTCTGGTGCCTTCTGGCCTGGTTTCGGCCGGAGAAGCTCGCCATGGGGAGCCTTGTTGTACTCTGCGTTGGATTCTGGCCGGTCTTGATCGCCTATCGAAGAACCAGAGCCTCTCCGCTCCGGACGGCCGTGGGCTGGGCGTTCCTGGCCCTGGTTCTAGCCTTGGTGAGCCAGTATCAGGCGCTGGCCGAGCCCCTCGGCGGGGGGCGGCCGAGAACTTGCCTGTGGGCGTATCTAGCCCTCAGCGCCCTTCTGGCATCGACCACGTCGGTCCTCGGAGCACGCCGTCCCGGCGCCGGGGCGTGGTCGATGCTCATGATCATGCTCTTCCTTCTGCTCCTCGTCCCGTTGCTCGAGTCCTCGCTCTTGCTGACGAAGTTACGCGATGGGCGACGCTTTGCGCTTGAGGCTCCGTGGAGCTTCTTTGTGATCCTGATCGCAGTCGCGGGTGTGACGAATTATCTGCCGACCCGATGGTCGCTCGCGGCATCGACTATCGGTCTGGGCGTGGGACTTCAAATCTCCGCACTGATTGTCTCGGACTCGCCCGCGGCTCGCCGAGGGATAGTCTGGTCGACCTCGACTGGGCTCTATGGTTTTGGGCTTCTGGCGACCCTCGTTTCGCCTCCTTCCCGGCCTAGTCGGGACGAATTCTCTCGGGCCTGGTTCTGGTTTCGGGACCGATGGGGCGTTGTGTGGGCTCTGAGGGTCGCGGAACGTTTCAACGAATCGATGAAAAGATCGGGCCTGAACGGGCGCCTGGGCTGGGATGGAATGGAGTGGGAGCTGCGCGAAACTTCTCGCAATCCAGAGTCCTCCGAGGAGGCCCTGACGACTCTCCTCATGCTGATTCGTCGATTCGCGACCCCTCAGGAACTGGAAGTGCTTCGGACGGGAAAGACTGAGAAGTCTTGATCGCCGCACGCGTCCCCACGATCATGAGGAGCTTGACTGAGCGACTAGGCAATCGCACCAAGCACGGGCGGGATTCGTGGAGGCTAATGTGGAGCGAAACAACACTGCGACCGGGGCCCTGGTGATCCTGGCGGTGCTGGGCCTCATGCTCGCCATTCATCTCCTCAAGCCGATTCTGGTGCCGGTCGTCCTGGCTCTCCTGCTGGCGTGCCTGCTCTCCCCGTTCACTCGTCTGCTCCGACGGACTTTGCCGCTTGGAGCTACGGGTGCGGCCGTGGTCCTCTTCCTCTTAATGACGATGATGGGGCTCTATCTCTCGGCGATCGCGGCCGAGAGCCTCGTCAAGGCAGCGAACACACTTCCGGCGGACGCTGACCGCCTATCCCGCCTTCTAAGCGATCGGGTAGGCGACCTCTCGCGCGACGTCCCGTATATGAGAAGCGTCTTGCCCGAACCCGGGACGATCGACCTTCTGGGAGACCGCAACCGGGCTTTCCTTATCACTCAACTCAGTGACCGGCTGGGCGACCTCTCGGGCGTGGTGGCCCAGGGATTGATCGTAATGGTGCTTGCCCTCTTTTTCCTCATCGAGAGTGAGATGTTCGCGCCGAAGATCGTCAGATTCTTCGCACCTGCGCCAGGAGACGCTCATGCGGCCGAACGTGCACTTCACGAAGTCGTTCACCAGATCCGTGCTTACCTGATCGCGCGTACCCTGATCAACGTGGCCCTGGGGATGACATTTGCTCTGGCATTGTGGATCCTGGGGATCCGCTACCCGATAGCCCAGGGTGCGATGGTCTCCCTAACGAACTGGGTCCCCTATGTAGGTCAGGTCCTTGGTGGGGCGATCTCGGTGCTGGCGACGATTCTTCAGGGGCGAGACGTTGGCGATGCCTTGATTGTGGCCGCGATCTACATTGGGCTCTTGGGCATTGAGGGATACATCGTTACGCCCTACGTCCTGGGCAAATCCCTTGATCTGAATGGCACGACGGTGCTCATCGCGTGCCTGTTCTGGGGCTTTCTATGGGGGCTCGTCGGCCTGGTTCTGGCCATGCCTTTCGCAGTATGCATGAAACTCGTCTTCCAGTCGAATCCCTCGCTGTACCGCTGGGGAGAACTTATGAGTTATACGTGGGTCTCCCCTTCCCCTGCACGTCCCAAATCGGCCATCAGCTCGAGCCACGGATTCGGTGCGAACGAAGCCCTGATCGTTATCCCGCCTGCGAACGAGGCCCCCGTGCCCAAGACCGAACTTGGAAGCGGGTCGTCCGCCGCCCTTCCCTCGCCATGATGGTCCGGGTGTTACGTCACCCGCTCTACAAGATCGTCTGCTACTGAACTCACTCGATGCGCATGCTCAAGTTTTCATCACACTTCGCAATGACAGACAACCCGTCTCTCGCCTGCGGGTCGGGATCTACGCCTGTGATTGCTGGTCCTGCAGGACATCGAGCAGGATTTTGTCCAGGTTGTGAGACGGTGTATAGCCTATAAGCTTGTGAATTTTCGTCAGGTCGGGGACTCGTCGCGTCATGTCCTCGAACCCGGCGGTATAGGCCTCGCTGTAGGGGACGAGGCGAATCGAGCTTCTCTGCCCAGTCAGTTCTCGTACTCGCTCTGCGAGGCCCAGGATGGTGATCTCCTGGTCATTGCCGATGTTAAAGACCTCGCCGCGAGCCCTCGGATGGGCCATGAGGTTCACCAGGGCGGTGGTCACGTCGGCAACATGGGCGAAGCAACGCCTTTGAGAGCCGTCTCCATAGACCGTAATCGGTTCGCCGCGTAGGGCCTGGGAGAGGAATCGAGGGACCACCATCCCGTACCGTCCAGTCTGCCGGGGCCCGACAGTATTGAAGAGTCGAGCGACCACGACCGGGAGCCGGGCCTCGTGCCAGTGGGCAAGGGCCAGAAACTCGTCGAGCGCCTTGGCGCACGCGTAGGCCCAGCGACGCGTGGTGGTCGGGCCCATCACGCAGTCGTCCCCCTCGGCGAACGGGATTTTCGTGCCCTTGCCGTAGACCTCGCTGGTGGAGGTGATCAGAACGGGCCGACGGTAGCGTGCGCAGGCCTTGAGGACCACGTCCGTCCCATTGACGATAGTCTCAATCGTTTTGACCGGCTCATCGACCACCAGCCTCACGCCCACCGCGCTGGCCAGGTGGTAAACCGAGTCGCATTCAAGTACGCACCGTTCAACCACACTAGGGTCGGTCACACTGGCAACCCGAAGCTCGAAGCCGGCGTGCCCTTCGAGGTGCGCCACATTCTCGAATCGGCCTGTGCTCAGGTCGTCGAGCACGAGCACACGATTCCCCTCCGCGATCAGGCGATCGGTGAGGTGACTGCCGATGAAACCGGCCCCGCCCGTAAC
>JANOBY010000651.1:0-20277 GCA_031411935.1 Planctomycetales bacterium
GGGCGCGACGGCATCCACGGAGCCACGTTCAGCTCGCTGGACCTGAGCGGCGACAGCGAGGAAGTCTCGGGCGGCGCGGTGCAGATCGGCAACGCGATCACCGAGAAGATGGTCCTGGACGTGATCCTCCAGGCCCGCGACAAGGGCCTGTTCCGCTCCGTGACCGATTGCGGCGCAGGCGGGTTCAGCTCGGCAGTGGGGGAGATGGGCGCGACCTCCGGCGCCGTGGTGGACCTGGAGAAGGCCCCCCTGAAGTATCAGGGACTGTCCTACACCGAGATCTGGATCTCCGAGGCCCAGGAGCGCATGGTCCTGGCGGTCCCGCCCGACAAATGGCCCGAGCTCAAGAGCCTGTGCGACTCCGAGGGCGTAGAAGCCACCGACCTGGGCCACTTCGCCGACAACGGAAGGCTCGTCCTGCGTTACCAGGGGAATGTGGTCGGCGACCTCGACATGCACTTTCTCCACGAGGGCCGGCCTCGCCTCGCCCGCAAGGCCTCGTTCACCCCGAAGCCGGTCTCCCCGCTGAACCTGCCTGGGCCCGGCCACGACTACAACGCCGACCTGCTCGCGAACCTTCGTCACTGGGACGTGGCGAGCAAGGAGTGGATCATCCGCCAATATGATCACGAGGTGCAGGGCCGCACCGTGATCAAGCCCCTGGTAGGCGAGCGGGAGGACGGCCCCGGCGATGCTTCCGTGGTGCAGCCGGTCCGCGGCTCCACGGTCGGGCTCTCGATCTCCTGCGGGATCAACCCTCGGTTCGGGGACCTCGATCCCTATGCGATGGCCCTCTCGTGCGTGGACGAGGCGATCCGCAATGCGGTGGCCGTGGGCGCGGACCCCTCGCGGATCGCGATCCTCGACAACTTCTGCTGGGGCAATCCCGAACGCCCCGAGACCCTCGGCTCGCTCGTCCTGGCCGCCCGGGGATGCCACGACGCGGCGATCGGCTATGGTGCCCCGTTCATCTCGGGCAAGGACAGCCTTTATAATGAATATGCACACGACGGCACGAGTCTCGCGATCCCGCCCACCCTGCTCATCAGCGCCATCGGCCGCGTCCTCGACATCCGGAAGTGCGTGACGATGGATTTGAAGCGTGCGGGCAACCGCCTCGCCCTGATCGGCGAGACGCGTCGAGAGCTCGCAGGCTCGCTGTTCACTGGACTTCGTGGGGGGGGCGGACGGTTCGTGCCCCGGCCGAACATCGAGCGGGCGGTGGCCGACTTCCGATTCCTTCACACCGCCATTCAGGCCGGGCTGATCCGAAGTTGCCACGACCTGAGCGAGGGCGGTCTGGCCGCGGCCCTGGCCGAGATGGCGATCGCCGGCGGTCTGGGCGCTACGTTCTCCCTCATCGGCCATCAACAGGCCGGAATCGAGCCCAACGATCGCGAGGCCCGCGCCGAGTCCCTGCACGTCGCCCATGGGCTGTTCTCCGAAAGCCCTTCGCGATTCCTCGTCGAATTCGAGGCGGAGAACGCGTCGGCCCTCGCAGATCTGTACCGGAAGACGACCTCTTCCGTTGATCGGTCCCCGTTCGAGGGAGAAAGCGGCCAGGTCGTCGCGGAGCCCAGGCTCCGGATTCTTGAGGCGGCCGAGGCCCGCGCGCTGGTGGATCTCCCCCTGAGCGAGATTCGAGCTTCCTGGCAGCGTCCTTTGCATGATGTCTCGCATCGTCCATAATCGAATCGGTGAGACCGTCGGTTTTTAGAAATGAGAATTTAAGATGCAAAGATTTGTCACTTTTGTGGATGGGTCCAACCTCGACGGGGTCCTTAAGCACCTAAGCCTGCGCGTGGACGACTATGGGTCGTTCTATCGCCACCTGTTCGAGGAAAGCGTTCAAAACTGGGGCCGGACCTTCGCCGACGGCTCCCCCTGGGAGGCCGCGCAGCACTCGCGGATCTACTGGTACGTGGTCGGCAAGATGGACGAATGGGACCTGAGCGACCCCAAAGCCGAGTCTCGACTGCGGACCCGGTTCGAGCTCAACCCGCGGCTCCGCGACGGGTACATGGACGACATCCTCCAGCGCAAGCCCGACCTCCCGCCCGAACGTCGCCTCGAAGAAGCCTGGATGCTCTGCTTCAGCGAGACCCGCGACTGGTACGAAAACAAGCGCCGCGCCCTCGAGCGTAAGAAGCGGTTCTATCACGGCGTCCAGGCGGCGACCGACTTCGTGGAGATCCGCCAGGAGGGGCACTGGAAGGTCGACCTCCTGCACCACACCATGAACGAGAAGGGGCTGGACACCAGCCTGGCCGTGGACATGGTGGCCCTGCAGGACACCTACGACGTGGCCATCCTGATCACCGGCGACGCCGACGGGATACCCGGCATCAATTATGTGAAAGGCCGCTCCAAGCACGTGGGCGTGGTCGAGTTCCGGCGCGGATCGGCCGTGGACTTCCCCGCCAACAAGGGGGCGTCATCGCGGCTCAAGATCGCGGCCGACTTCGTGGTCCAGGTGTACGAGGCCGACCTCATCCGCCGCAACCTGGCCTACCGTTCCGACCCCGAATTCTCCCAGAATTACCTCTCTCCCACGAACACCGACACGAATTTCTGACGCCACCTGGCCCCGACTCATCAGACGGATCCCGGAGAGCCCCGATGGCTTCGCCTCGCGCCCTGATCTTGAGAGCCCCCGGCACCAACTGCGAACAGGAAGCCGCCCACGCCTGGGAAGTCGCCGGCGCCGAGGTTCAGACCTGGCACCTCAACCAGGTGCTGGAACAACCCAAGTCGCTCGACCAGTTCCAGATCCTGACCCTGCCGGGCGGGTTCTCGTATGGGGACGACCTGGGGGCCGGACGGATCTTCGCCTCTCGGCTCGGCACCGTCCTGTCCGACGCCCTGCACCGGTTCCGCGACCGGGGAGGGCTGGTGCTGGGCGTGTGCAACGGGTTCCAGGTGCTCGTCCGAGCAGGGCTCCTGCCGGGCGGAGAAACCGGCGGATCGGCCACGCTCGCCCGCAACGCGTCGGGGCATTTCGAGGCCCGCTGGGTGCGGCTGGCCTCGAAGTCCGGCAAGACCCCGTTTCTCCGCGAGGACGAGACGATCGACCTGCCCGTGGCCCACGGCGAGGGCCGGTTCCTCACCTCGGACCCGCAAACCCTGGACGCCCTGGACCGCAATGGCCAGATCGTCCTCAAGTATGTCGATGAGAGCGATTCCCCCACGCTCGACTATCCCGCCAACCCCAACGGATCGGCCTCGGCCGCGGCCGGGGTGTGCGACGAGACCGGCCGCGTGTTCGGGCTCATGCCCCACCCCGAGCGGTTCGTGGACCCCCTGCACGATCCCAGGTGGACCCGCAACGGCCTCAAGCCCGAAGGGGACGGCCTGAGGATCTTCACCAACGCCGTGCAGGCCCTTCGATAGTTCGCTGCAGGACCCCCGGTCATCGAGTCGTGCGGCGGCCCGGCCTCGCGTCAGGTCCGCAACGGGGGCGGCTCGTCGAGGAAGGCGCGGAACCGATGACCGGCCTCGGTAAAGGCTTCATCCTTGAGAAGCCAGTGGCCGCGGAGCCTCGCGCGCAGGACCACGCCCCGCTCCAGGTCGTATCCGAAGAGGCCGTAGCGCGTGGCCGAGAACGGGAGCTTGCCCTCGTGGATCCGCCTCGATGCGTCGTGAGGATAGACCATCTCGACGTAGGCCCAGCCCTCGCGCCCGGTCCTCGCCACCATCCACGGGCCGAGCGGGTCGCCGGGTGGCCCCGTGACCAGGGTCTCCAGGTCGGGCTCGCGGCCGTCGTAGGTCAGGGCCGCCGAGTGCGGGTCGCGGGGCTCCACCGAGCGATGAGCGCCCTTCGGAGGGACGGGCTCCAGGGCGCTGAGGACCTTGACCTCCACGTCGTGAAGCTCCTCGACCGATCTCGCGGAGAGCTCGACCTCCAGGCCCAGGCCGTCCTCCCCCACGGGGAACCACGCGGCCCTCACGGTCATCTCGCCCCAAGCCTCGGGCTTGTAGGTCGCCTCCACGCGGCCGAACCGGCACTCGTGGGCCACGAGAGAAGAACCCGAAAGGGCCTCAGGCGCCCACCGCCCGCGCTCGGCCACGCCCTCCAGCGCAAGCAACGGGCCGGACCTCGACGAGAAGAGGCCGGGATGGGGGTCGTCGAGCCTCAGGGTCCAGTCGGTCCCGCCCCAGGCGATCTCGTATTTCGGCCCATCGCCGGCCCACTGCCTCGCCATGGTCAGAAGTCTCCGGGGGCGTCGTTTGACGCGTCGAGGGCGGAAAAAAACCCCGCCGGATCGCCTGAAGACGAACCGACGGGGCGTAACCGAGAAGAGGGCGTATGAATCGAAGCCGACGCTTCGGACGACCGGTCTCCGGGGTCACCCGTGCAACCTCGCGAAGGATCGCGACCGTCACCCATTTTTATATCGCCGTCCATCGAGAGGTCAAGTCGCCGGGGGAAAAAAACCTCGCCGTCATCGCGGGGGATTCGCCCGCGATCGGGCGATCCGAGGGACGCGGTAACGGTGAGGGCCGGGCGCCGTGGTCCCCGGGAATCGCTCATAGCGTGCGGAGTCGGACGTGGGGTCGATCCTCAGACCGGCCTCCTCGCGTACCGAGATCCGCGCGCCCCCGTCGTCCAGGTTCTCGGCGTTGAGGATCGTCCACCCGCGCGAGGTGCCGTCGCCGTGGCGTATCAGCAGGGTCCGGCCCAGGAACGTCTCGGGATGCGCGATCCGTTCGGCCACGCGGAACTGGCCCCGCGCCCCGGGCTCTCGGCCCCGTCCCGCCGCGATCACCGTCCCTCCCACGCGCTCCAGGTCCACCCTCTGAGCGCCGACCTCCGCGAACGAACCGCCGGCCAGGGTGGTCTCGCGGGCCGTGACCCGCGTGACGAACCCGTCGGTACGCAGGGCCCGGCCGTCGGGCAGGGTGATCTCGCTGGCCTGCCCCGGCTTGCGGTTGATGATCAGATACTCGGTGCCCTCGGACGCCTCGATCGCCAGCGCGATGACCTCGGGCCCCGTTGCGATCCGGCCGACCCTCCGCAATGACGGCGAGGAGCCCAGCGGGTCAAAAACGGTCACGAACGCCGTGTCGAGCGACTCGCCCTCGTCCGACCGGCGACGCACGATCAGGCTCGACCGGCCCGGTCCCGTTGCGCCCGGGGACTTCCCGAGGACCATCGTGGAGTCAAAATCCTCCATCAGGTGGAGCCGCACGCCCGGCCCCTCGGCCGGGTCAAACTCGGCGACCGTGGGGGCCGTGACCTTCGCCTGCATGAGATCGCGGAAGGCCCCCATCGCCTGCACGAACCATCGGCCGTCCTCGGCCCTCGCGCCGGACAGGAAGGGGACCCGCGGGTTGAGAAGCGATTCCGACATCCGCTGCATCGGGACGCCCAGCTTCCATGAGCCCGGCCCCAGGCGGTCGTCGGCATGAAACATCTGGTCGTGCTGGAGCCCCCCTCCGACCTCGAACACCGTCACGGCGTATCGCGTCTTCACGCCCGCCGCCGCCACGATCGTCTGGCGATAAACCTTCGACGAGCCCGGGTACGCGGACCGATCCTCGAGGCAGGCAACCTGGAAGTCCGGATCGGCGGCGAAAAACACAATGTCAGCGCCCGCCGCCGGTTCGCGCAGGCTCTCGAACGTCTCCCTCTGATTGAGGCCGTCCACCATGACCGTGTTGTGGCTTGCGGTGGCGTTCTCGAATCCCCATGAGGTGGGCGACGACCCGTCGTCCAGGTCGCCCAGAACCGTCCTTCCGCCCACCGCCATCCGGATCGAGAGCCGCCCCGATGGCCGCCCTCCGTAGTCGCCCAGCCCCCTCAATTCGAGGTCCAGGGCCTCCTCGCCTTGGCCGACCCCGAGCCTCACGATGCCCGCCCCGCCCAGAAGCGCGGGCCGCCGGACCTCGGCCTGCGGGGGCATGGCGGGCCAGGACGCCAGCCGCACGTCGTCGCCCGACGTGGGACCGCCGGTCGTCAGGTTGTCCGACCAGGCGGCCTGCCTCGCCTCCCGGGCCAGCGAGGCCATGGGCAGGTCCGCGGCCCCCGTGAGCCCCCGGATCGCGTTCGACCCGTCGGGAGGGATGAAGCCTTGCGGGTCGGAGTAACCGGCCAGCAGGCGATCCATCCAGCCGTCCATCTGCTGCACAACCCGGCCGTGAGACCGGGCATCGCCGAGCCTCCACAGACCATCATGATAGAACCCGCGCGCCAGGAACGACTCGAGCCGCCCGATCCCGTCGTGCATGAGTTCCGGGTCGTCGAGCAATCGCCCGACCGCGAGCATCCCGCGATAGGCCAGGATCGACATCTCCGAGGATTCCTCGGGCTGGTCCCGGACGAACCTGGCCGTGGCCCTCAAGAGGTCACGTTCGATAAGGCGACTGGGATCGGCCACCCCCAGCGCCTCCCCCGCCTTGAGCATCGCGGGGTCGTCCTTCAGCAGGGCGTAAGCGACCACCAGATTCATGGGCACGTCCAGCGCGCCCGACCAGTCCCACTTCGCCGTCCCGTACCCGCGACGATACGGAGGGGGCAAATCGGCCCGGTCGAAGAACTTGGGCCGGCCCGGCTGATCGTAGCGGGTCGCATAGGCCGGATAGACCTGGGCGAATCGAATCAGGAGCGTACAGGCCAGCCCCGCCAGCCTCGGATCCTTCGCCGCAGGGGGCTGCTCGCGATGGCGAACCGCAGCATAGACGGCCGCCTTCGAGAGGAATTCCCGAGCCTCCCCATCGCGCTTGGCGGAGAGGTAGACCCGCTCGTCGGCGTAGTTCGCCATGGACGGGGCGAGCGTATGGTACGGATAGCGATGCAGGCGACGCGGCAGGACCTCGACGACCTCCTCGGGCACCTTGCCCTCGACCTTTGCCGGGATGGAGTCGTCGGGCAGGACCGCCTTGCACTTGCGGCAGACGAGCTTGTCGGGCAGGGCCATCGACCAGGAAAGCGGGTCCTCCCCCTCGGCCTCGCCGCACTTTGGGCATCGGCAATGCGTGACGCCCCCCTGCTCGGGCACGAGAGCCGCCAGCGCCTTGGGCTCAAGGCTCAGCAGCGATGCGACCGCAGGGTCGCCCCAGAACCGCGCCTCCCACGAATCCGGAAGTTCGAACCGGGAGAAGGGACTTCCATCGGCACGCACAGGACTCGCCCCCGGGACGAGCACGAGCACGGTCGCCACAACCAACGCCATCCGTGGCGTGAACATAAGTCGCTCCCTTATAGGATCCACGCCACCGTCGCCAGCCCCGCGCGAGCCGACAGGATCTCGCCGGCATGGTCAGTCAGACGGAGATGGGAGTCAACTCGGCGTCGCGAATCCCCGGCAAGAGCCGATAGACGGCGATCGGCCCCAGGGTCTCTCCCTCGGCCAGCACGAGCTTCGCCGCCTCGACCCTCGCCCGCATCAGAGAGCGTTCCAGGTACTCTTCGCGGCAAAGGGCATAGGTCTTCAACTCACGGATCGTGCCATAACTCCAGGGGGCCGCAACCTTGAAGGTCGCGGTCTGCTCCCCGTCCGAAAACGAGCAACAAGGCTGATACGTAAACACAGGACAATCCACAATCACCCCCTACCGCCCGCAAGAGGGTCCCCTGGCAAGCCCTCCATCTGGAGCATCAAAGATTCTACCCCAATCCAGCGAGAAGCACCAAGCCCCTTCAACCGTGGACCCACGGCCGTTTAGCTCTCGCCTGGCGAAATGATCGATGTTATGGCCTTGCGAGGCCTGGCCAGGAACTGTCGCGTTGCGACCGCGACGCTTCCAGGGCGAAGCCGACGAAGCGAGTGGATCCCGCCATCTCGGATCGCGGCCAGGGCCTGGGGAGCCGCGCCGGATCGAACTCGGCAATGGGCCTCACCCAAAGCCCCCCCTTGCCTCGTGACTCAACAATGTTGCACGGCGGGCCGTGACAGCCATTCCCCTATCGACCGGACGTGATCGGTCAGCCCCGCCGCCATCGCCGGGCTTCGCCTCTGCCGCTCGCCCTCGGAATTCTTGATTGCCAGCGTCCGCACCGGCCAGCAGAAGTTGTAGACGTATAAGCTCGAGTAGGTGACCGCCTCGTGATGACGCCAGTTTTTCGAGAACCGGTACGTCTTGCGGGCCTTCCGGGCGTTGCGGTGGCGGTCCGTGCCGTTCTCACGCTCGATGAAGGCCGTGTTGATCGCCCGGCTGACCTTCGACAGGCCCAGGGCCATCGTCACCGCCGCCACCGTCCCGAAGACGACCCTCGTTCCGACCTCCACGACCCGGCCCTTCTCCCGCCGTTTCGTGACCACGGCGTAGTTCAGGCTCTCCGGCGGAATCTGGTAGGGGGCCCTGAGGCGGCCCGGCTTGCCGGTGGGGGGCGGCGTGACCGTCTCGCCGTAGGCGTGCAGGATGGCCGTCTCGTAGGCCGGGTAGTCGTCGCTGGTCATCAGGTTCAGAAGCCGCCCGCCGATCCGGCGGCGGGCGTCCGCCACCAACGCCTCGGTGTTCTCGATCGTCCGGGCGCCCGGCACGACCGAGACGACCAGGCGATGCTCGGCGTCGAGGGCGGCGTGATCCCAGGAGTCGCCCTTGTGATCATCGGCCCAGTCGGAGCGGTCGCAGTGGGCCTCCTTCTTGGCGACGAAGGACCACTTCTCATCGAAGTGGACCTCGGTCGTCCGGGGCGGAAAGGGCGACCAACTCGTCGTGGGCCGCCTTGGCGTGCTCGCCGGCGATGCGGCTGTAGCGGGCGACGGTGTTGGGGGCAACCCGCCAGAGTCGGCCCGTCTGGCGGACGCCGCAGCCCTCGGCGACGTGCTCCAGGACCGACTCGACCTTCTCGGGCGGGAGCCGGGCGTCGAACAGGGGCGTCCCGTTGCGTTCGGAGAACCGGGCCTTGCAGGTGCGGCAGCGGAGCATGCGTCGGGACTTCTCGGGGCCATAGCGGCCGGTCACGGTCAGGTTTCCGGACGCCCGCTTGCCGTGGTCGGGGCAGTCGGAATTCAGGCAGCAGAAGCGAGACAGGTCGTCCATGGTGAAGGCCCGACGGTGTGATCCCCGGCGAGGACGCCGAGTTGCGCCCGGCCCGAGAGGTAACCGATCGGTACTGGATCGTGCAACATTATTGAGTCACGAGGCCCCTTGAAGAACTGCAATTTCTGGGTGGGCGGTGACGAATGCACCAATTCGGCATTCCGAGCCCAGTTCCAGACCACGATCAGCGGGCCGAGTTCCTTCTTGATGGACTGCGGCTTGATCTTCCGGCCCGTTCGATCGGACGTCTGATTGTCTCGGTCATCAACGGACCTCTGGACGTCCATCTTCCTGAGACCAACCAAGATGGATGCGGGGCCGATGATGCGGATCAGGTGCTTGGAGTGCGTGGACTCGGTGCGGCGTGAATCCCGCTCCTTCGGCTGCCGGCTGGCGGCGTACTCGTCCAGCATCGCCTTGAGCGTCAGTGCTTTCGGTGGCACAACGACCGGCACGTCGGCCGTCAACTTCCCGCCGCTCAGGATGAACTTGCCAGTTCAGCGCCTCCCGGGTTCTTGAGCACACCGTGTTCAAAGTCGCGGATCATCTCTTCGACGATGCCGCGGGTGGACTCGTCACGCCTCTGATCCTTCGCCTTGGCGGATCGGCGGAACGGCATGCCGCCGAAGCGAAATACAGAAGTAGATGCGATAGCATCCGCTCGCTTTATCGGCTTTGGGGACTCGCCATCCGTCATGCCTCCCTGCTCCCATGCGGCCAGCCCGCAAGGAATGCATAGGACACAAGCCCAGTACATCCCCGACGCCGCTCCAGAATGGCTCTAGATCCGGGGATTGGGGCAATTCGTCTCATCGTAACCCGTATCTACAATAGGTAGATACGCAAGCTGGGGATCTAGGATTCGCACCTAGACGCCGGCCGCTTTCGCTGCATGGCCGTTACATTGGAGTGACGCAGTAAGTCATTGTTCAAATTACTGTTGCGGTCAGGTAAAATTCGTTCGCATTGTAGTCGCACGGAGCTGGCACGGGCAACGTTTGCAGAAAAATTGCAGAACTTCGGACGGAAGAGGTGAGCTGCTCACGCTCGCTTTGGAAGGAGAAGTGGGCGGACGGCCAATCCTCGCCGTCGGGCCACACCTTCCACGCGATCTTGGATCCTCGCGTCTGACGCTAGGCAGATTGGAGAGGGCGTCGGACTGATGTTGGAGTTACCGAAAGGCAAAACTTTGCGCCGATCTGTGTGGCGGCTTGGATTATTTGTAGTGACCGGGGGACACTCGGGGCCGGGGAGGGTGATCCGGGGCATAGATCCGATGCTCGGGGGCGGTCGCGATGCGGGCGACCGAGCGTGCCACATTTGCCCGAGCCTCAAGAACGGACCGGGAGACGCCTGGTCCCGAGGTTTGGCACCAAGCGGTGGACCAGGGGGCCGCGGGGGAAGGGGCCGGCTCCCCAGGGCACTTCCCCGCGTGACAGCGGCCCGGCCATGGCGGGGTGCTGGGCATCGAAACTCAACGGATCCCGCGCCCGCTGTCCCTGGATCTGCCGCATGAGATGCCGGACCCGCTCGGCCATCCCGGGGAGGCTGCACCCTCGCTTCGCCGCCTCGCCGAAGCTGTATCCGCTGCCCCGCGCGCCGGAGGTGACGACGATCGAGCTGACCCGGTCGTTGCCCTTCGACCCGCCGAGCGATCCGACCTGATCTCGCGAATCGCGGAACGCGCCAGGCTGGGCCTCGCGGACGGCGTAGGAGCCGGGGCGGAGGCCGTCGAAGCTGTACCGGCCGTCGCGATCGGTGCGAGCCGTGGCCTCGACCGCACGCCCGAGGTCGTCGATGCCGGTGAGCGTGACCGCGACTCCTCTGATGCCGGGGTCGGACGCGTCGGGCCGACCGTTGCGGTTGGAGTCGTAGTAAACCAGGCCCGAGATCCGGCCGGGCTCGAGCTCGCCGAAGTTGTAACCCTCGCCGATCTCGCCCGGGCCGAGGACGATGTCGGTGAACCCGTCCTCCACCTGATGCCCGCCCGTGGTCCCGATCGTGTCGCGGCCGTCGAAGAAGCCGGAGGGCTGGACCTCGGCGATCGCGTACCGGCCGGGGCGGAGCATGTCGAAACGGTAAGAGCCGTCGGCGCGGGTCCGCTGGGTGAGCCGGACATCCTGGCCTCGGTCGTCGATGCCGGTGAAGATCATCAGCACGCCTGGGATGGGCCGCTCGCCCGGATCGAAGATCCCGTTGTTGTTCGCATCCACGTAGACGTAGCCTGCGGGGTCGGCTTCGGCCTCGCCCGCACCGGCGGGGCTGAGCTCGCCGAAGTTGTAGGAGTCGCCCCGGGCGGCCAGGCCCACGGTGATCCCGTCGACCCGGTTCGTCCCTGCCGTGCCGCCCAGCGTTCCCGGGTTGGCCGTATTGTCGAGGAACGTCCCCGGCTGCGTTTCCATCAGGGAATAGAGGCCGGCCGGGAGCTGGGCGAACGTGTAGGAGCCGTCGCTTGCCGTGAGGGCTTCCCGCGAGACGGGCCGTCCGTCCGTGTCGCGTCCCGCCAGGGTCATCCTCACCCCGGAGATGCCCCGTTCGCCCGGGCTCAACGTCCCGTCGTCGTTCGCGTCGTCATAGACGCGGCCGGACAGCGAGGCGAGCGTGGCGAGGACGGTCACGTCCACGGGCACCACGATCGTCCCCCCGCGACCGTCGGCGATCGTGTAGGTGAAGTGATCGACGCCGCTGTACCCGGGGGCCGGAGTGTACGCGATGGTCCCGTCCGGATGGACGACGACCGAGCCGCCGAGCCCCTGCGTTGCCGCGACGACGGATAGGGAGTCGCCGTCGTCGTCGTGGGACGAAGCCAGGGCGTCGAGCGTGACCGCCTGGGCCTCGGGAGTGACCGCCGAGAGGGCGGAGGCCGTCGGGGCGTGGTTGGTCGCCACGACGCCGATGTGAGCGACGCTCGTCGCCTGGCCCCCATGCCCGTCACTGATCGTGACGGAGAACGCATCCTGACCGAGGAATCCGGGATCGGGCGTATAGACGACCTGGCCCCCGACCAGCGTCGCAGTTCCATGAGCGGGCGTCCCGACCGCTATCACGGACAGGACGTCGCTGTCGGCGTCCGTGTCGTTGTCGAGGAGGTCCGAGGCGAGGAATTCGAGGGCGGAGCCCTCGGGCGTCGAGAGCGAGTCATCCCGCGCGACCGGCGGGTCGTTCACGGGGGTTACGGTCACGGCGATCGTGGCGATCGCGTCCCCCCCTTGGCCATCGGAGACGGTGTAGGTGAACGAATCCGCTCCGTGATAGTCGCGATCGGGTGTGTAGGTGATCGTACCATCGAGGTTGATGGTCGTGGTTCCATGGGCGGGATGCCCCACCGCGACGACCGTGACGTGGTCGCCGTCAACGTCGGCGGTGCCCGCCAGCACGTCGATGAGGATCGGGGTGTCCTCGGCCGTCGTCGCGACGGAGGTGGTGGCCGTCGGCGGGTCGTTCACGGGAGCGACGGTGAGGGTGACGATTGCGGTGCTGGTCGAGGTGCCGTCGGAGATGGTGTAGGTGAATGTGTCGGTACCGAAGTAGTTGGCGCTCGGCGTGTAGGCGACGCCCGAGGCGGTGAAGGTCGCGGACCCGTGCGCCGGCTGGGTGACGCCGGTGGCGACCAGCCCGGCGTTGAACGGTGCGGAGAGGTTGTCGGGGTCGGAGTCGTTGGCCAGGACGTCGATCGCTGTCGAGGCCGCGTCCTCCGCCACGCTGGCGGCGTCGGCCTGCGCGATCGGGGCGTCGGCGACGCCGGTGATGGTGATCGTCACCGTCGCGATGTTGCTGGTCTTCGAGTCGATGTTCGTCCCGGTCGGGTCGCCGCCGTCGGTGACGCTGTAGGTGAAGCTGGCAGTCCCGTGGAAGTCCGCCGCGGGCGTGAAGAGGTAGATGCCGGGGGTCGCGGTCGGGGCGAGGGTCCCCTGCGTCGACGTCGGACCGACGACGATGGTGTAGGACAAAGCGTTGGGATTCGTCTCGACGTCGCTCGCCAGCCCCCGGAGGTCGATGGAGACCGCATTGTCCTCGGCGGTCGTTTCCGTGCCATCGGCGGCGGTCGGGGCGTCGTTGACGGGGACCACCGCGATGTTCAGCACGTCGGTGTCGGACTGCTCGCCGCCAGCGCCGGTGTTGCCTAGGTCGTTGGTCACGATGGTCAGGGTCGCCGGACCGTTCGCATCGGCGGCCGGGGCGTATGACGTTCCGTCCAGGGCCGCGTTGATGGCGGAGATCGTCCCGGTGAGCGTCACGCTGGCCGACCCGTTGCCGCTCGACGAGGCGAGCCCGGCCGTGCTGCCGAGCGTCACCACTCCACGTGTTGCGGTAAGCGTCACGCGGACGTCGGCCCCTCCGGCGTCGGCATCGGAGATGGTGATCGCGTTGCCGTTGCCGGAGGAGAAGACCAGGGTGGCGTCCTCGTCGACCGCCTGCGGGCCCGGCACGCCGTTGACCGGCGGGGCGTTGACCTCCCCGACGGCCACGGTCACCGTGCCGACGGTCGTGGTCTGGCCGTCGCTGAGCGTGTAGGTGAAGGTGTCGAACCCGGTGAACCCCGCAGGCGGCCTATAGGTGACGGTTCCGGACGCCAGCGTGACGGTCCCCCCCCGCGTGCTCGTCGCCGCCACCGCGGTGACCGCCAGGACATCATCATTGGCGCCGGAGCTATCCTGGTTGTCCGGGTCGGAGTCGTTGGCAAGTAGGTCGGACGCGAGGATGAGCAGGGGCGTATCTTCATCGGTCGAGACGCTATCCGGGCCGGCGACCGGCGCGTCGTTGACCTCGACCGCCGTCACCGTGAAGGGCGTGGTCGTGGTCGTGGTCCCGTCGGACACGGTCACGGTGATGGTCGCCGTGCCGAACTCGTTGGCGGCCGGCGTGAGCGTGATCGTCCGGCTCGCGCCGGGGCCGCTCAGGACGATCCCGATGGCGGGGATCAGGGTCGTGTTGCTCGACGTGGCAGTCACCGTGAGCGACACGGCGGCCGTCTCGACGTCCCCGACGGTGAACGAGATCGGCCCGGAGGTGTCGTCCTCGTTCATCGTCACGTCCGCGATCTCCGAGATCGTCGGTGCGTCGTTCACGGGTGCCACTGTGATGGTGACGGTGGCGGTGTCGGACCCGCCCCGGCCGTCGGAGCCGGTGTAGGTGAAGCTATCGGTTCCGAAGTAATTGGCGCTCGGCGTGTAGGTGTACTCGCCGTCGGCCGCGATCGTCACCGAGCCGTGCGACGGGTTGGTGTGCGCGGTGACGGTGAGGGTATCCTCGTTGCCCGTGACCCCATCGGAGTTGTCAGGGTCTGTGTCGTTGGACAGGACGTTGCCCGTGGCCGTCGCGTCCTCGTCGATCGCGTCCTCGTCGTCCTGCGCGATCGGGGCGTCGTCGACCTCGGTGACGGTGATGGTTACCGTCGCCGTGTCGGTCGAGGTGCCGTCGGAGACGGTGTAGGTGAAGCTGTCGGTGCCGAAGTAGTCGGCGCTCGACGTGTAGGAGACGCCCGAGGGGGTGAAGGTCACGCTTCCGTGGGCGGGCAGGGTGACGGCGGAGACGACCAGGCCGGCGTTGAAGGGGGCGGAGAGGTTATCGGGGTCGGTGTCGTTGGCCAGGACGCTGATCGTGGTCGAGGTGCTGTCCTCGGCCACGGTGGCAGCGTCATCGTTGGCGATGGGAGCATCGACCACGGCCGTCACGGTGACGGTGACGGACGCCGTGTCGGTTCCGCCGTTGCCGTCGGAGATAGTGTAAGTGAAGGTGTCGGTGCCGTAGTAATCGGCCTCAGGCGTGTAGGTAACGCCCGAGGTGGTGAAGGTCGCGGTTCCGTGGGCGGGCTGCGTGACGGCGGTGACGACCAGGGTTTCGCCCGTGTCGACTCCGTCACCGTCGTTGGCCAGGACGTCGATGGTGACGGGCGTGTCCTCCACTGTGCTCGGCGTGTCGGGGTTCGCCACCGGCGGATCGTTCGCCGGGGAGACCGTGATGGCGATCGTGTCGGCGTCGGTCAGGGCACCGCCGGTGCCGGTGTTCCCACGGTCGTCGGTGGTAATGGTCAGGCTGGCCGGGCCGTTGTAATCGGCGGCGGGGCTGTAGGCCAGGCCGTCGAGCGCGGCGTTGATGGCGGCGACGGTGCCGGTGAACGTCATCGTGGCGTCGGCGGTGCCAGTCCCGGTGACGAACGCGAGGCCCGTCGTGCCCGGGAGAGTGAGCGTGCCGTGGGTCGAAGCCAGGGTGACCTGCACGACGCTCGATCCGGCGTCGGGGTCCGAGATGGTGATGGCGTTGGCGTTGGCCGAGGAGAAGGTGAGCGACGCATCCTCGGCCACCGTCTGCGACCCCGGAACGCTATTGACGGGGGCCTGATTGGCGCTATCCCCGGTGACCGTGATCGCTACGGAGGCCGTGGCGGTCTTCGCACCGCCTGCGCCGGTGTTGCCCTGGTCGTTGACCGAGATCCCGAGGCTCGCCGAGCCTCCGAATCCGTTCGCGGGCTGGAAGCTCAGGCCGTCGAGCGCGGCGTTGATGGCGGCGACGGTGCCGGTGAACGTCATCGTGGCGTCGGCGGTGCCGGTCCCAGTGACGAACGCGAGGCCCGTCGTGCCCGGGAGAGTGAGCGTGCCGTGGGTGGCGGTGAGCGTGACCTCCACGGCACCGGCGTCGGCGTCGACGTCGGCGATGGCGATCAGGTCGGACGACGAGAGGACGAGCGAGCTGCCCGAGGCGACCGTGGCGGTCGCGGGCGAGGCGAGGGTGGGGGCGTCGTTGACCGGGTCGATCTGGAGGAGGACGTAATTGATGGCGAGCTTCGCCCCGCCCGCGCCCGAGTGGCCCAGGTCGTTCGTGCTGAGGACGAGGTGGCTCGGCCCGTTGAAGTCCGGCGAGGGGGTCAGGGTCAGTCCGTCCAGCGCCGTGTTGATGGCGGCGATCGTGCCCCGGATCACCAGGCTGGCATCCCCCGTGCCGGTGCCTCGGACGAAGGTCAACCCGGCCGTGGAGGCGAGCGAGAGAACCCCGTCCGACGCCGCGAGGGTCACCTCGACCTCCTGATTTCCCGCGTCCGTGTCCGAGATGACGATCCCGTTCCCCCCGGAGGTCGAGAACGTCAGCACCGTGTCCTCGTCGAACGTCTGGACGGTCGAGGGGACGGACTGCGACGGCGGGTCGTTGATCGGGTCGACGGCGATCGCCACCGATCCGGAGTCGGCCAGTGCCCCGCCGCTGCCGGAGTTCCCCTGGTCGTCGACTGCGATCGCCAGCGAGTCCGTGCCGGTATAAGCGGTGGTCGGGACGAATTGCATCCCGTCGAGCGCGGCGTTGATGTCCGCGAGTGTGCCGGTGAACGAGAGGGACGAGGAGCCGGACGAGGCCCCGGTGACGAAGGTCAGCCCGGACGATCCGGCCAGCGAGATCGTGCCGTGCCCCGCCGAGAGCGAGACGAGCAATTCGCCCGTCCCGGCGTCGACGTCGGCGATCGAGATCGCGTTGCCGACCGCCGAGGAGAAGGCCAGCGCGGTCCCCTCGCCGGTCGCCTGGGGGGCGGGCAGGCCGATCGTCGGCGCGTCGTTCACGGCGGATACCGCGACGGCGATCGTGTCCGAGTCGTTCGGGGGGCCGCCGGCCCCTGTATTCCCCTGGTCGTCCGTAATGATCGTGATCGTCGCCGTGCCGTTGAAGTCTGCAGCTGGGGTGAAAGCCAGGCCGTCGAGGGCGGCGTTGATGTCGGCGATCGTCCCCAGCACGGTCATCGCCGCGTCGTCGCTGCCGTCGCCGTCGAGCAACGTGAGGCCCGAGGTCCCGCCGAGGGTCATCGCCCCGCCGACGGCCGTCAGGGTGACCGCGAGGGCGTTGGCGGATCCGGCGTCGGGGTCGGAGATCGTGATGGCGTTCGATCCCGAGGCGGAGAAGACGATCGCGGTGTCCTCAGCCGTCTGCTGGGCACCCGGCACCGAGTTCGCGGGCGCCTGGTTGAGCCTCGTCACGCCGATGGCGACCGTACCGGAACCGGTCAGCGGGCCGCCCGTGCCGGTGTTCCCCTGGTCGTCCACGCCGACGGTCAGCGTCGTCGTGCCGCCGAAGTTCGAGGCCGGCGCGTAGGCGAGGCCGTCCATCGCGGCGTTGACCTTGGCCACGGTGCCCGTCAGTGTCACGCTGCCCGAGCCGTTGCCGACGATGCTCACCCCCGATGTGGCAACCGCCGTGAGCGTGCCCGACGTGACGCCCAGGGTGACCTGCACGGGGCTCGTCCCGGCGTCGATGTCCGAGACCGAGATCGCGTTGCCGTTGGCCGACGAGAACGTCAGCGTCGACCCGCCCGCCGCGGCCTGGCGGCCGGGTACGGCGGCGACCGGGGCGTCGTCGACCGGCGAGACTGTCACCGCGATCGTGTCGACGTCGGTGAGCGGCCCCCCGGAGCCCGTGTTCCCGAGGTCGTCGGTGGTCACCGTGACGACGGCCGAGCCGTTGAAATCGGCGGCGGGCCGGAAGATCAGGCCGTTGATGGCGGCGTTGATCGCGGAGATGGTCCCAGTGAACGTCATCGTGGCGTCGGCGGTCCCGGTGCCTGCGAGGAGGGTGAGGCCGGTCGTCCCGCCCAGCGTGAGCGTGCCGTGGGTGGACGCCAGGGTGACCTGCACGACGCTCGAGCCGGCGTCGACGTCCGCGATGGTGATGCGGTTGTCGTTCGCCTGGGAGAACGTGACCGACGAATCCTCGGCCACCGTGGCGGAACCCGGCACGCTGTTGACGGGGGCGTCGTCGACCGGGGTGACGGTGATGGCGACCACGTCTGTGTCGGTCAGCGCCCCGCCGCTCCCGGTGTTCCCCTGGTCGTCCGTCGCGATCGTCACGGTCGCCGAGCCGCTGGCGTTCGCCGTCGGGGTGAACGACAGGCCGTTGAGCGCCGTGTTGATGTTCGCGATCGTCCCGGTGAACGTCATGGTCGCGGAGCCGTTGGAGCCCGACGTGATCGTCAGCCCCGTCGTGCCCGAGAGCGTGAGCGTCCCGGCGGTGGAGGTCAGCGTCACCTTGACCGCCGAGGAGCCGGCGTCGACGTCGGCGACCGAGATGGCGTTGCCGTTCGCGGAGGAGAAGACCTTCGCCGTATCCTCCGGCGTGAACTGCGCAGCGGGGACGGTGTTCACCGGCGCGGCGTTGACGGCCGTGACGCTGGTGGTCACCGAGTCGGTGTCGCTCTTCGCGCCCCCGGTGCCGATGTTCCCCTGGTCGTTGGTGGTGATGGAGACCGACGCAGAGCCGGTGAAGTTGGCGGTGGGGTTGAAGGTCATGCCGGAGAGGGCCGCGTTGATGTTCCCCAGGGCCCCGGTGAACGTCATCGTGGCGTTGTTCGTGCCGGTCCCCGTGGTGAAGGTCAGGTTCGTCGTGCGGTTGAGGGTCAGGGTGCCGTTGGTGGCGTTGAGGGTCACCTGCACCGCGTTGACCCCGGCGTCCGGGTCGGACGTCGCGATCGCGTTGCCGTTGATCGCCGAGAAGACCAGGCCCGTGTTGTGGTTGACCGTCTGCGCCGAGGGGACGGTGTTAACCGGGGGCTGGTTGGTGTTGTTCTTGAGGATCATGATCGACACGGAGTCGGTGTCGGTGAGGGTGCCACCGCTGCCAGTGTTCCCCAGATCGCTCGTGGCGACGCGGAGCGTGACGAGGGTCTGGTTCGGGAGGTTGCCGCCGGAGGGGTCGAAGACCAGGCTGTTGAGAGTGACGTTGATCTGCGATTGCGACCCGGTAAGCACCACGACGTTGGTGCCGCCGCCGGAGATGCCGCCCGCGGCCAGCCCGCCGGAGATCCCCGCCGTAACCGAGAGCGCCGCCCCCGAGAGCGCGGCCCCTCCGCTGTCCAGGGCGCTGAGCGTCACCTGGATGTTGCTCGACCCCGCATCCTGGTCGTATACCGAGACCGCGTTCCCGTTAATGCTGTTGAACGCCAGCGTGTTGTTGACCGGACCGACTGCGCCCCCGGCACGGTGTTGACCGGCGCGTGATTCACGGCGGACACGGTGATGGCGACGGTGTCGGTGTCCGACTGCGCCCCGCCCGAGCCCGAGTGGCCGAGGTCGTTGGTCACAATTGTCAGGGTCGAGCTGCCCGCGAAGCCCGGGGTCGGCGTGTAGGTCAGCCCGGCGAGTGCGGCGTTGATGGCGGCGATCGTGCCGGTGAAGCTCGTCGAGGTGTCGGCCGCGCCGGTGCCGCCGTAGAAGGTCAGGCCGGCCGTGCCGCCGAGCGTCAGCGTCCCGTTCGTGATCGAGAGCGAGACCTGCACGGGCTCGGTGTCGGCGTCGGGGTCGGACACGGAGATCGCGTTGCCGTTGGCGGTCGAGAAGACCTTTGTCGTGTCCTGGGTCGTGCTCTGGGCCCCCGGAACGGTGTTCACCGGGGGTGCGTTGACGGCCGTGACCCGGATGGTCACCGTGTCGGTGTCGGACTTCGCGCCGCCGGCCCCGGTGTTCCCCACGTCGTCGGTAGCGATCGTCAGCGTCACGAGCCCGCTGAACCCGGACGCCGGCGCGAAGCCCAGGCCGTCGAGCGCGGCGTTGATCGCCGCGACCGTCCCCGCCAGCGTGACCGAGCCCGAGCCGTTGCCGGTGATCGTGACGCCCGACGTCGCCACCGCCGTCAGCGTCCCCCCGGTCACGCCCAGCGTCACGAGGATCGCACCGCTTGCGGCGTCGGAGTCGGCCACGGAGATCACATTGCTGTTGGCCGACGAGAAGATGCGCGTCGTCCCCTGCGTGATCGTCTGCGTGCCCGGCACGGTGTTGACCGGCGCGTGGTTGACCGGCCCGACCGCGATGACGATCGTGTCGCTGTCCGTCTTCGCGCCTCCCAATCCGGTGTTGCCGAGGTCGTCGGTCAGGATCGTCAGCCCGGCCGATCCGGTGAACCCCGAGGTCGGCAGGAAGCTCAGGCCGTCGAGGGCGGCGTTGATGTTGGCGATCGTCCCCGCGAACGTCATGGTCGAGGCGGACGACCCATCCCCCACGAGGAAGCTCAGGCCGGTCGTGCCTCCGAGTTCGACCTTCCCGTTGCTCGCGGTCAGCGTCACGCGGACGAGGCGCAGGCCCGCGTCCACGTCGGCGATTGAGATCGCGTTCCCCGCCACCGCCGAAAACGTCAGCGGGGCGTCCTGGTCGGTCGCCTGCGAGGCCGGAAGGGCGTTCACGGGGGCGTCGTTGAGAGGGCTCACGGAGAGGGTGACGGTCGCGACGTTCGAGGCGCCGGGGGGCGTGGACGCCCTTCCGGCCTCGCAGGCGACCGACCAGGACGCCCCGCTGACGTTTTCGGCGGTGGCGGGGAACGCGATCT
>JANOBY010000652.1:0-7720 GCA_031411935.1 Planctomycetales bacterium
CCGGGGGGCGTGGACGCGTCGTACACCCGATACTGGAAGCTGTCCGTGCCGGAGTAGTCCGCCGCCGGCGTGTAGGTGACCACCCCCGTCGCCGGGTTCACCGCGACGGTCCCGTGGGAGGGGCCGGTCGTGATCGCGACAGTCGAGGGGTCAAGGTTGCCGCTGGAGTCGGTGTCGTTGGCCAGGACGTCCACCGCGACCGGCGTGTCCTCGGCGGTGGTCGCCGCATCGTCCCTGGCCACCGGCTCGGGGTCGATGGCGGTCACGGCGAGGATCGTCGTCCCGAAGTCGGCATTGTAGTGGAAGCTCGACCCGGACATATCGTTGATGAGCGCGGTCAGGTTGGTCGAGCCCGCCGAGACGACCTGCACCGTGAACGTGTTGTTGATGATCCCGCCCGCCTTGCCACCGGCATAGTTGGCCGGGCCGACGATAGTCCGGTAGTTGGGCAGGGTCGGGTCGTTCTGAAACCCGCCCGCGTCGGCATAAATCGTGTCGTTCGTGCCGCCGGCCGGGGCGGTGTAGGTCGACGCCACGGAGACGACCCGGAAGCTGGACGGGAAGGTCAGCTCGGTCTCCAGTTGCTCGTACCCCTGCGGGGCGGTCGACGCGACCAGGTTGTACTGATAGGTCTGCCCCACGTACACGGTCGTGGGGCCGGAGATCGAAAGGATGTTGTTGCGGCTCTGCGACAGGATCTTCTCGACGTAAATCTGCCGAGGGGTCGGCGTGCTGACCGGCCCCACGCCGTCGGCCACGGCCGAGATGTGGTAGCGCCGCGAGGTGTTCTGGGCGGCAGCGGTCCGCGTGACCACGGCGTTGAAATAGACGTCGGCGGAGGCCCCCGGCGCCAGGGCCGCGAGGGCCTGGGAGGCCGCCCCGTCGAGGTTGATGTAAGGGTTGGAGGTGTCGAAGGCGAAAT
Organism: Planctomycetales bacterium; assembly: GCA_031411935.1. Lineage (GTDB taxonomy): Bacteria > Planctomycetota > Planctomycetia > Isosphaerales > Isosphaeraceae > JAQGHR01. The sequence goes on from JANOBY010000652.1 coordinate 923, forward strand.
CCGCACGGACGCTCGTCGCCGTCTGGTCGCCTGTGTTCGTAACCCTCGCCCCGATCAGGTAACTGTTGGGCCCCACGTTCACGTTGTTGCTGTCGAGCCCCACGACGTCCCAGGAAATCGGCATGATGGACAAATTCGCCGCCAACAGGGTCCGGTCCTCCAGGTGCTCCAGCCCGAGCCGTGACATCGCGGCGTGGCCATGACGAGAACTCCGCTTACGCCGGGGTCGACCGGTCCCGAAGGCCCTCATCCAGGTATTTAACCGTCCGGTCGGCATGCTTGGTCCTCTTCCCTGTGTCGCTTGAATCAGGTGGGGGCGGAGAAGCGGCGTATCGGCGTCGAACTGCGAGTGCCAACGGCCGGGTGGCAGTCCGCATACGCCGGGACAGCAAGTTCCGGCTCCGCCTAGGCAGCAACCTGAAGCCTCGTCGTCGAGGTGTGACGCCACCCATGCTCGATCGGCGGTCGACGCGAGTCCCCGCCCCACCGCTCACGCTAGGGATAGTCTCTTCGTGAAGGTAGGACGCGCCATGGCTTTGTCAAGTAATCGGCAAAGCCCGAATGCCGAGCCGGCGACTACGGGCGATGCGTCGAGGAGGAGTTGAGGCCAGAGCGGCTGGGTCGGTGATTACAACCTCAACGATCGGTGCATCGATCGCTCTACAACGAGAGCCAGGCCCGGCCCGCAAGGAAGCTCTGACCCCGAAGTATCGTACCGCCTGCGCCCCACGCATTTGGCCCTACTCGAAACGTACGCAAACGAGCACTGCCTCTACGAGGCGATGTGCCGTATCGCGCTTCGGTTTGGTCGCCTGAAGGTCCGAAGGATCAACCGACTTCCGCTTGCCGGACCGATGCACGCAGGATCCGACCTCGATCGGAGAAGGGCTCGTCAGGGCTCCAACCGGAGGCAAGGGCACTTCGGAGGGGAAGGGATGATTCGCCATCGGACACGCCACGGTCCGCCCGCGCGTCCCCCGCTCCTGGCCTGTCGCCGACCGGGATGGAGATTCCGGGCGCGACCGCACCCCACGCCTTGGGTAAGGCGCCGGGGTGCGGTCCATTCGCTTCGGCTCGCTAGGGCGATCAGCGATGCTGTGCGTGCTTGTGGGCGGCCTTGTGGGCGGGCCGGGCGAGCGACTTGGCGGCGTGGGTGACCATCCTGAGGTAGCGCTTCATGCTCCACTGAACCGTGGTCACCCGGCCGTTCTGGAACGTCATGGCCGGCGAGGTGCCCGGGATGTCGAGCGTCTTCCAGGACACCTTCGCCGTGAAGTTCGTCCCCGGCTGATTCGTCCCCGACCCGTCGAGCGCGATCCCCGAGGCACCCGCCAGGCCGTTTGATCCCGTGCCGATCACGGTCAAGGTGTAAGCCTTGTACACGTTCAGGTTGGACGTGGGTTTCAGCGTGACTGTCAGGTTTGCGGGGTTGTAGACCGCCCGAGTCACCCCGATCCGCCTGCCCGTGCTGTCCACCAGGCGGTAGTTATCAAGGTCCTGGGCGCGGGCTGCGTCGAGTGCGCTGTCGAAGTTCAGGACGAGTACGGTTTGCTGACGATGGAACCCGTAGCGGCTCAGCCCGAGGACCTTGGGGCCAGACGTCGAGATCGGAACCGTCGAGCCGCTGCCCGAGGAGGTGCCGCCTCCCGAGAAGACCGCGCGGAAGTTGTGAACGCCCGGGGAAAGCACTCCGACGTCGTAGGTCGCCACGCCGTTGACGACGGGCACGGTGGCCAGCAGCGTGGTGCCGTCGAAGAACGACACGCTGCCCACGATCGGCGGATTGCCCGGCGACGTGACGACCACCGTGGCGGTCAGGATCGTGCTGGTGGGCGTGGTGTTGACGGTCAACGTGGTGGCCGTGGTGGCCGGGTCCACTTGCACCGAGACGGGGGTCTCGGAGGTCGCGGACGAGTAGTTGGCGTCGCCCGAGTAGACCGCGCGGATCACGTGGTCGCCGACCGAAAGGCCGGTCGTGGCGAGCTGGGCCTGACCGGACGCGGTCTCGACGAGGATGCTGACGAACGCTTGAGCCCGATCCACCGACGCGGACGCCACCGATCCCGTCGGCGTTGCGACCAGGTTCGCCATGCCGAGATAGGTGGTGCCGTCGTAGAACATCACGGTGCCCGTCATGGGCGCCCCGTTGTTGGAGGTCGCGGAGAACGTGGCCGTGAGGGTCACGTCCTGGCCGTAGAACACCTGGGGTGCCGAGGAGGTCACGTCACCGGCGTTCGACTGGGCCTGGCTGATCGTGATCACCACGGCCGGGGCGGTGCTGCCTGTCAGGTTCGCGTCGCCGTTGAAGACGGCCGTGATCGTGTGCTCGCCGGTTGTCAGGCTCGACGTGATTAAGGTCGCCACGCCTCCGTCGCCGATCGTGGCCGTGCCGAGCAGGGTGGAGCCGTCGAAGAACGACACGGTCCCGCCCACCGAGCCACCGAACTGGCCCGTGACCGTCGCCGTGAGCGTGACGGGCTGGTACAGGTCGGGCGTGGTGGTCGAGGCGGCCACGCTCGACGAAGAGCCCGCTTGCCCGACCGGCTGAGAGGCCGCCGACGAGGTGCTCGTCGTGTAATTGGCGTCGCCGGCGTACACGGCCGTGATCGATCGAGTTCCGGCTCCCAGGGCGGACGTGTCGAGTGTGGCCACGCCCAGGTTGTTCACGGAAGCGGTGCCGATCAGGGTCGCGCCGTCGAAGAACTGGACCGTACCGGTCGGTGTGGCAATACCTGTTGCCGTCGTGGCTACCCTGGCGGTGATGGTGACCGCCTGGCCGTAGAGCGTTGATGCCGGCGCGAGCTCCAGGCCCGTCGTGGTCGAAGCCCTGGCGGCCGTGACGTTGTAGGTCTTGACCATCGAGGCCCCGTCACCGTCGGTGATCGTGACCTGCACGGTGGCCGGGCTGTTGCTCGTCGCGATTCCGGTGATGAGGCCGTTCGCGTCCATCGAGAGCCCCGCGGGCAGCCCGGTGGCCGAGTAGGTGTAGCCGCTGCCCGATCCGCCCGTGGCCGTGACCTGCTGGCTGTAGGGAGAGCCGAGCGTGGGCGTCGGCAGCACGCTCGGGCTCGCCACGATGGCCGTGTTGACGGTCACGAGGTACACCGTCGTGCTGGTGGCCCCGAGGCTGTCAACCACCGTGACCTCGACCTCCACCGGCGAGGCGTTCGCCGTGGTCGGCGTGCCGGTGATCAGGCCGTTGGCGTCGATCGAGAGCCCCGCGGGCAGGCCCGTGGCCGAGAAGACGTAGCCGGTGCCCGAGCCGCCCGTCGCGGTGAGCTGCTTGCTGTACGCGCTGCCGGCGGTGGGCGTGACGAGCGTGGAAGGCGTGAGCTCGATCGCCACCGAGGTCAGGACCACGTCGTTGCCGGTTCTTCCGACATAGCTGATCGAGAACGGCTGCCCCTGGTACTGGAAGATCGCCCCTTCCGGCAGGCCCGCAAACGTGCCGGTCACGGCGTCCGAGCCGTCGTTGTTGACGATCGTGAACGTCTGGCTGTTCACGGCGAGGAAGCCGTCGCCGATGTTCATCGAGAGCGTCGAGCCGTTGAGCACGACCGCGCCATCGACTTTGATCTGGTCGTATTGCGCGCCGACCGTTGTGCCGTCGAGGTCGAAGTCGTAAATCGCGTCGAGCGCGAGGTCGATGCTGCCCGTGTTGATGACGCCCGGCCCTTCGACGCCCGGGGCGATCACGCCTCCGCCGTCGACGACCACGCTGGGGGTCCTCCCGGTCCCGGACAGCGTGCCGCCGTCGCCCACGTACACGCTGCTGGCGGCGGTGATGTTCCCCGTGACCAGCAGCGTTCCGGTGTACGCATTCACCTGGCCGGTGAGCGTGTTCGTCGCGGAGAGCACCAGCGTCCCCGCGCCGTTCTTGTCGAGGGCCTCGGTCCCGCTGAGGACGCCGGAAAGGGTCAACGTCGTGCCGTCGGCCACGTCGATCGGCTGGAACCGGTTGAGCAGCAGGATCGTCCCGCCATAGGTGTTGTTGCCGTCGACGTTGATGAGCTTCGAGGAGCTGCCGGTCGGCTCGCCATCGAGGACCAGCGACCTGTTCGCCGGAATCGTGATCCCGCCGGTGAGTTCGAGGGAGCCGCCGTCCTGGACGTAAACGGTCGTGGAACGCGTGGGGTTGCCGAAGGCGTTGTCGTTGGCCACCTGGAGGAAGCCTCCGGTGACGAACGTGTCGTCCTCGTAGGTGTTGTTGCCGGACAGGATCACGCGGCCGGTCGGATCACTCTTGGCGGTCAGGGTGTAGCCGCTGTAGCCGAAGACCTCGCCCGCCAGCTCGAGCGTGGCCCCGGAGCCCGCGCCGACCCGGCTTTCGTCGTAGTTTTCGATGACTCCCGTGAGCGTCGTCTTGTGATCCATCACGTACAGCGCGCCGGTGTCAATGAACCCGTTGCCCTGGATGCGGATCGGCTCGGCGATCGTGTAGTCCGCGCCTGTGAAGTAGATCGACCCGTTCGACGAGACCTCCGTCGTTCCCACCGTCGTGCCCAACGCGGAGGCGTTCTCGACGAGGAGTACACCTCTGCCGACGGACGTGTTGCCGTCGTAGGTGTTGGCGGCGGTGAGGGCCAGCGTCCCGTCGTTGTCCTTGGTAAAGTCACCGTTGGTGAGGACCACGCTGATCTCGAGATCGACGTTGACTTCGGGGTCATCGTTGACGAGGAAATTCGCGCCTCCCGCCCCGAGGTCGAACGTTCCGGCGCCGATGATTCGATTCGTGACATTGTTGGTGGCGTCGGTCGTATAGACGTCGTAACCCACGCCGAGCGTGCTTCCCAGTGGGATATTGATCGTGGAGCCCTGCATCTGGATTTCGTAGGGAGTCGTGCTGAACCCGTTGAGGTCGAGGGTCGTGCCTTCGAACAGTCCGAGAATCGAGTCGCTGTAGAGTTGGCCGTCGGCGGCGAGGCTCACGGTGGAGCCGGAGAGCACGTTGCCCCTACGGATGGCGACCGCCCCTCCCGTCTTCGCCAGCACCAGGTCGGGGCCATCCACAGCGATGGTGCCGATGTCAACGTTGCTGCCGGAGCCGCTGAAGGTGAAGCTCCCCGAGCCGAGCAGCGACAAACCTCGATCCGTACCACCGCTGAACGCACCGCCCAGGTCGAGCAGGCCGCCGCCAAGCGTGAACGCGGTGGAGACGCTCGGTGTGAGCAACGTGACGTCGAGAGCGAAGCTCGACGACCCGGCCGCGTACGTCGCGTCCAGGCCATCGACCAGTCCGATCCCGTTGCCGTAGATGTCGTAGCCGGCGCCCGCGATCGTGATCGAGTGGAATGGCGTGCCGGAGTTGAAGTTGTTGAGGCTCTCCGTGCGGACGGGGTTCAAGGGGAAGATCAGGTTTGACCGCGGGGTCGGGGCCACGCCGCCGATCCAGTTGCCGCCGATGGTCCACTCGCGACCATCGTTGCTGGCTCCGCTCCAGACGTACGTGACATCCGTTGTGGTCAAGACCACGTCGTTGCCGTCGCCGCCGATGTAGCTGATCGTGAACGTGACGGCCCCCATGGTGATCGTCGCGCCTTCGGCCAGGCTGTCGAACGTGCCGACCACAGCGTCCGAACCATCATTGTTGATGATGGTGAAGCGATCGTTCACGCCGGGCATCGTGTCGAGGGTGATCAGCAGCTCCGAGGTTCCCAGGTCGACCGTGCCGACGACGTTGAGCTGGTCGTACTGCGTGCCGACCGTCGTGCCGTTGAGGTCCACGGCGAAGAAGCCGTCGCTGTCGAACGCGGCGTCGCCGGAACTGAGGATGGCGGTCGATTCGGGGTCGCCCGGATTGAGGATGCCCACGACGTTGACCGCCGGGACCGTGCCCGAGCCCCCGAGCGTGCTCTCGTACCGGACGTTCACGATGCTGCTGGTCGCGATATTTCCCGTGACGAGAAGCGTCCCGGCGTTCACGGTCGTCTGACCGATGTACGTGCTCAACGCCGAGAGGACCAGTGTGCCGACACCGACCTTCGTCAGGGTGTAATCCTCGCCGATGTCGTTGATCTCGCCGCTGAGCGTCAGGCTGCCCGCGTCAACACCGAAGGTCGTGTTGCTACCCATCGTGACGCCACCACTCAGGGTGTTGATGCCCGACGTGCTCCGAACGGCCCCCGTGTTGGCGACCCCCGACCCGTTCGTCCCGACAAGGATCGGCACCGTGATGTCGTTGGTCAACTCCAGAGCCGCGCCGCTGACGATCGACACGATCGACGTCCCGAGGGCGCCGCCGCTCGAGACCCTGACCACGCCTTCCTGGATGCTCATCTCGCTGTCGAACGTATTGACCTGGGACAGCACGAGGGTCCCGAGGCCGGTCTTCGACAGGCTGAAGGTGTCCGCGGCGTCGTCGATGACTCCGTGGATCGTCAGGGACGTGCCGTCGGCCGTCTCGATCTCGGCGTTGCCCTTCAGCGTGATGCCGCCGTACAGGATGATCGTCGAACCTGTCAGGAGACCTACCGCCCCCATCGAATTGATCCCCGAACCCGCGATCTCCAGGGGCTCCGAGATCAAGAATTCACCGGGCCCGAAAAGAAGCGAGGCACCGTCAGCAACCGTCGTGAGGCCGTCGGACGTGCCGAGCGCCTGGTCGCCCTCGACCTGGATCGCCCCGGCGCTGATCGTCGTGGTTCCGGTGTATGTGTTGCCGCCCGAAAAGACCACTGTCCCGGAGTCGACCTTGGTCACGCCGGTCGAAGAGATGCCCGCGCTGATGATCAGATCCACGGGGAGCGTGGGATCGTCACCGACGACCATCAGGATCGTTCCCGACTTGGACAGGGACCC
>JANOBY010000653.1:0-1596 GCA_031411935.1 Planctomycetales bacterium
CATAACGAGGATGAACCTGGCGTTCACGCCCCAGCAAGATCAGGGTGGCGACAGTCCTGGGGTTGTCCCACCAAACCTCCCTGGCCACGGCTCCAAAGAACGCGAAGGCCGTGACCATGCCTTCAAGGATCGCCTCGGTCCGCTCGAAGGGGAGTGCCAGAACGAAGGGAGCGTTGGAGTAAGCCCAGGTCGTCACCAGAAACGGCACAAGCCGGCGACCGTCGGGGAAATCGACATGGATGTGGCCAAAGTCGGCCTCAAGACGTTGACCCGGTAGATGTCCCAGAGGGATGAAGGTTTCCTGATGCCGCGGCCGGTGCTTCCGCACGTAACGCTGCACCTGGACATACACGCCGCGATAGCCGTGCTCGTCGCGGACCCGCCGGAAGATCTGAGCGGCCGTATGCCGCTGCTTGGGCGGAGCGGTCTCGTCGTCGATCAGGATCTGGTCGATGATCGCCTGAAACGGCCCGAGCTTGGGGGCCGTCCGGTCCCTGGTCAAGGGCTCGGGATGAGGTTCCGCATGCGTCAGGGCATGGCGGACGGTCGTTCGAGAGTGTCCGAATTGGCGGGCAATCTGCCGGATGGACAAACCATCACGCTGAGCCCGCCGAATCGCGCCATAATCATCCACGGTAACCACGTCCTCGGCCTCCGTAGAGGTGATCGATCCATGTAGGAACGTTCACCGTAACGAAGGAAGCTGGGGTGGGTCCCGCTTAGACGTTCATTTTGCCCCAGGGTGGTCCTCGCTTACGGTTCTTCCGCACTTCTGATGATCCAAGAACGTAGATAAGTTGTCCCCACTTCGCGTTCCGCCCCATTTCCCATCGTTCGAAAGCCTGGCTTGCTCATCTCCCAACTCCTTCGCACGCCCATCGGCAGCCGCCTCGTCCGGGCGGATCTCGACGGCCACACCCTCACCCTTGGGATCGTCACGACGACCTCTCACTCGATCTGTCCCTCGTGTCGCCGGGAGAGCTGGCGGATTCACAGTCATTACTCCCGAGGACTCGCCGAGGAGCCCATCTTCGGCCATCGGGTCCGGCTCCGGATCACACTCCGCCGTTTCTTCTGCCAGGATGACAAGTGCCCGCGTCGCATCTTCGTCGAGCCGCTCCACGGCCTCGCCGCACGATATGCTCGCACGACCACCCGACTCGCCCGGGCCCACCTCGAGATCGGCCTGGCCCTCGGCGGTGAAGCCGGCGCCAGGTTGGCGGAGAAGCTCGCCGTGCCGACCAGCCCCGATACCTTGCTGCGTCGCATCGAACGAGCGGAGGCCCGATCGCCCCAGTCCCCGAGGATCGTCGGCATCGACGACTGGGCCTGGCGCAAGGGGCAACGCTACGGCACGATCGTCGTCGACCTCGAGACGGGCGGAGTCGTCGACATGCTGCCCGACCGCGACGCCGCGACGGTCAAGGCCTGGCTCGCCGCGCATCCCGGCGTCGAGCTGGTCAGCCGCGATCGCGCGTCGTCCTACTCCCATGCGGCCACTGAGGCCGCCCCCCAGGCCCAACAGGTTGCCGATCGCTGGCATCTGCTGAAGAACGCCCGCGAGGCCATCGAACGGCTACTGGAGAGGCATCTGCC
>JANOBY010000654.1:0-1946 GCA_031411935.1 Planctomycetales bacterium
GCCGCCCGAAAAGACCACTGTCCCGGAGTCGACCTTGGTCACGCCGGTCGAAGAGATGCCCGCGCTGATGATCAGATCCACGGGGAGCGTGGGATCGTCACCGACGACCATCAGGATCGTTCCCGACTTGGACAGGGACCCCCGTCCCTCGATGATCGAGACGACATGATGGGTCGAGGCGGTGGTGATGAGTGCTCCGGAGGGGGTGAGAGTTCCGCCATCCCCGGTGAGCACCATGGCCCCGCTGAGCGTGAGCACGGGCAGCGACACGGCATGGCCGTTGAGGTCGAAGGTGGACCCCTCGTTGACATCCAGCGGCGCGGTGAGCTGGTAGTCGCCGTCAAACCGCAGGGTCGAGGTGGAGGTCCCGTCACCGAGGGTGACCGGGCCGTTGATCGCGGTGCCCGAGGTCTTGTTCAGGATGACGAGGCCGTCGAGCAGGCTCGAACTTCCACCGAGTCCGTTGTTGGAGCTGCCACCGATCGCCAGCGTCCCGCCGCCCGTCTTGGTGATGCCCGAAGTGCCGGACAGGCGGTTCACGAACGAGAAGGTCCCGCCGGTCGCGATCGCGATCGGGGCGTTTGATCTGAAGTTGAGCTCGGCGTCGAAGGTGGAAGAGCCGGACGCGTAGGAGGTCGTGATGCCTCTCGAGAGATAGAGGAGATTGCCGCTCACGTCGTAGCCGGCTCCGGCGAACGTGAGCGAATAGAAGGTCGTCCCATCGACGAAGTCATTGCTGTTCGTGAGCCGCGACGCGCCCACGGGGAAGATCAGCCGGGAGCCTTCTGTCGGCGTGACGTCGCCGACCCAGTTGTCGGGCGAGGACCAGAGGCTGTCGTCGGCGTCGCCGCCGTCCCACGTGTAGGTCACGTCGGTGGTGGTCAGCACCACGTCGTTGCCGTCCCCGCCGACGTAGCTGATGGTGTAGGTGGCGGAGCCGAAGGTGATCGTGGAGCCCTCGGGCAGGCCGGCGAAGGTGCCGCCCACGCTGTCGGAGCCGTCGTTGTTGATGATCGTGAAGGCCGCCGTAATCGCGGGCGTGTAGCCGAAGGTGAGCGAGAGCGTGGCGTCGTAGAGGTACACGCCGCCGATCACATTAACCTGGTCGTACTGGGTCCCGACGGTGGGGCCGTCGATCTCGTAGGAGACGACCGATCCGCCCGTTGTATTGAAGTGGCCGGTCGTCAGGATGCCCGGCGCGAGGTCGCCGGGGGCGACGGTGCTCCCGTTCATGACGACGGCCATCCCCACCGACCCGGTCCCGCCCAGGGTCGTGCCGTTCTCGACGCTCACGCCGGCGCTGGCGTCGAAGTCGCCGTCGACCAGCAAGGTCCCCGCGTTGATCAGGGTCAGTCCGGTATAGCTACCGGTCCCGGAGAGGATCAGGGTCCCCGTCCCGGCCTTGCTGAGGCCGCGCGATCCCCCCGACTCGCCGATGCCGCCAGCAACCTCCAGCGACGAGGATGACACGACGTCGATCGCCTGATCGGCCACGAGCGCGAGGCTCCCGGCGATCTGGTTCACGCCGTCGAGGTTCACGATCTTGGCCGCCCCCGTGACCGCTGCGCCCTGCAAGTTGAGCGACTTCGTGCTCGGGATCGCGACCCCGCCCGAGAGCTCGAGCGTCCCACCGGCCTGGACGGCCACGCTCGTGGACGAAGTCGGGTCGCCCAGGGCATTGTCGCTGGTCAGACGGAGATATCCACCGGCCAGGCTCGTGGCACCCCCGTAGGTGTTGTTCCCGCCCAGGACCACCCGACCTTGCCCCGTGCTCGCGGCGGTCAGGTTGTAGGTACTTTTCCCGTCGGCGATGTTGCCCAGAAGGGAGAGCGTGGCGCCGTCGTTGGCTCCCACCTGAAGACCGGTGCCCAGGTTCATCGTGCCCGTGAAGGTCGTCCCGCCCGAGGCCACGTACAGGGCCCCCATGCCATTCACGCCGTCGCCCA
>JANOBY010000655.1:0-7392 GCA_031411935.1 Planctomycetales bacterium
GTATCTCCACGCGGCGGTCGAGGAGAACTTCACGCAGATCGGCGAGGGCAAGCTGTTCGTAGAGGCCGGCTGGTCTCGCGAGCAATTCCTCCGCTTCGCCCAACTCTACCGGCCCTCGGCGCTCGTGTGCTGGAGTAAGGCGGCCCGCGAGTTCTGCCGACGCAATCCCGACCTGATCCGCATCACCTACCAGGACGGCCCGATCCTCGCCGGGCGCGTGGAGGGCTTCGGCGGGGCCACGATTCGGGGCGAGGCGGAGGTCGCGGCCGAGCCAGGAAGGCTCAAAGTCCGCAACATGAAACCGGGGACCGACGGCCGGGTGGTCCTCCGCTATCATCATGCCCCCGGTCTTCGGACACGCCCCCCCACGCCGATTGATGCGGTTCAGGAAGCCGACCCGGTCCCCTTCATCGGCCTCAGGCCCGCGTCCGGCCAGACGGATGTCGACATCGACCTGGCGTTTCCTCCGCGATAGAACGTTCCGGTGCCCCCTGCGCGGAGCTTGCGGAAAGTTTCGGGCCGCGTTGAAATGGAGGGCGTTGAGGAGGTCCTCTTCGTAAGTTCACCCTTCTTCGTGGGCGAGGCTATGGCGTGGGTCGGAAGGTCCTGCACCTCGTGCTGCTTGTTGGGTTCCTGGTCGGGCTGGTCGTCGCGTGGAGGGCCAGCGATCATCGCACTCGGCTTGAGCGTCGCTATCGTCTGCTGGTCCAGACGGCCGGGGAGCTTCTTGTGACCGACCCCACCCAGCCCCAGTTCCGGGCCCTGTCCACGGGCGAGCCCGCGCATTTCGCCTGGAGGGTCTATCTCCCCGCGAATTCCAAGCAGAGCCTCCGCGATCGGTTCGGCAGCGGCAGCACCACCATGTCCAGCGTCCCGAGCGAGTTCATCGCCCGCGTCCGGTTCCGGGAGAATGCCCAGGGGGGCCTCGACTCCTTCGTGAGCTTCGGCGGAGGCTTTAGCCAGTCCAGCTTCGCCAGCAAGGCCGTGGCCGATGTGTTGCGGGGGCGGTGGGACCGGATGATCGTCGAGCAGGTCGGCAAGACGTCCACCACGATCGATCCCAGGCAGCCCGCGGTGCTCCTCAGACTCAGCCTCCCGCCGGAGCTGCATGAGGAGGTCCGGAGGGCCGTCCCGATGTTCGAGCAGGCGCGCTATGTGCCGGTGTTGTATGAGCTCACGCTCGACCCGACGACTCCCTGAGCTTCGAGGGCCCTGGTCATGGACGAGACGCCTCCTACGCCCCCTCCTCGCAAGTGGGTGCAGGTCAACACCACCACGCTGATCCTGCTCGTGGCCCTGATCGCCAGCTGGGTCGCGGTGTGGATCCATCGCGAGCAGATCGCCGTGCTCGAGACGCGCATCGCGTCGGCCAGCAACCTGGCGAGAGAGCTTGTCGTGGACGATCCCACGCAGGCGGCCGTCGTCAAGAGGCTCGAGGAGTGGTCCGACGATCAGCGATGGAAGGTCTATCTGCCCCCGGGAGACTACCGGCTCTGCCTGGCGACCCGTGAGATCGACGGGAAAGGGCTCGCGCCCGTGGCGGGCCGCGTGGCCATCGGCGGCGGATCTCACGACCTGGCGTACGAGCAGACGCAGAAGGGCGAACGATGGGAGGTCGTGGTCTCCGTGGATGGCGCGCCGGTGCTGAGGGCCGAGGAGTCGTCGGACTGGAACCTCAACCTCGGATCCCTGGGCACCGACGGTCACTCCGTGAGCCGGCAATTCGCGATGGCCTCTCCCCTTCCCCTCTTGCGAACCCGGTTCCGGAAGCAAGACGCCCGCGGGGCGACGAAGACCCCCGACGGCCCGACCGAGGGGATCTTGCTCTGGATCGAGCCTGCGGCCCCGGACGCGCTCCGGGCTCCATAAACGGGTCTTAACGTTCGTAGAGTGTGTTGAACGAGACGGGTGAATTAACGGGATGTCCCGCGAGGCGGGCACAACTCGTCTCGGAGCGAGGTCCCGTCGAACCCGCATTCGAGGATGTGGAGGCCGAACTTCTGCGAGAGGGCCTGGCAGACGGCCACCCCCCTCACGCTGTTGCCCTTCGCGTCGAGCGGCGGGGAATAGATCCCGATTCCCGCCACGCCGGGCACCACGGCCACGATCCCGCCCGACACGCCGCTCTTGGCCGGGATCCCCACGCGATAGGCCCACTCCCCGGCGTAGTCGTACATCCCGCAGGAGAGCATGATGCTCAGCACGTCCTTCACGTTGGCCGCGGGCAGGGCGCGGTTGCCGGTGACCGGGTTCACCCCCCCGTTGGCGAGCGTGGCGCCCATCATGGCGAGGTCGTGGCTGTTGACCATCACCGAGCACTGCTGGAAGTACAGCTCGAGCGACTCCTGCACGCGGTCGCGGATCATCCCGAAGTTGAGCATGAGGTGAGCGATCGCTCGATTCCTGTGGCCGGTCAGGCGTTCCGAGAAGAAGATGGCGTTGTCCACGTGAACCGGACGCCCGAGGTACCGGCCGAACATGGCGAGCATCCGCTTCACGCGGTCGGGGTAATCGGTCCCCTCGATCAGGTCTGCGGTGGCGATCGCCCCGGCGTTGACCATCGGGTTGAACGGGCGGTTGGTCACCTCGTCCAGGACGATCGAGTTGAAGGCCTCGCCCGTGGGCTCGACGTTCACCTTGGCCAGGACCGCCTCGCGCCCGTGGTCCTCGATCGCCATGCCGAAGACGAACGGCTTGGAGATCGACTGGATGCTGAACGGGGTGTCCCAGTCGCCGGCGCGGAAGCTCAGGCCGTCGTGGCTCACCACGCTCATGCCGAAGCTGTCGGGGTTGGCCAGGGAGAGCTCGGGGATGTAGTCGGCCACGCGGCCGGTCTTCACGTCCCGATAGGTCTGATAGAGCGCCTGGAGGGTCTCGCGGAAGGGCGAGGAGGCCGACCTCATCTTGCCGAGCAGGGCGTCCAGATCTCCGCGATTGTCGTCAACGGACACGGGGCCTCTCCATCAAAGGGACGCGGAACACGTGCGGCAGCCAGGCCCACCCGGGGCGGGTCAGGGGGACGGCGCGATAACGCTCTTGGCGACCTGCTTCAGGCCGAGCGTGAAGGGGTGATCGGGGTTCAGCACGGCGAACACCGCCGAGCTGGCAAGCTGGGCGACCTCGCTGTTCAGGGGCATCATCCCGACCACGGGCGTGTGGTACGCGGACTCGACCTGCGATCGGAGCCGCTCCCAGTCCACCGTGGAGGGGATCTTGTTGATGATCACCCGCATGTCCCGGACCTCCAGCTTCCGGGCCAGCTCGACCGTGACGGCGGTCCCCTGGAAGTCCTGGCGGTCGGGCCTCATGATCAGGAGGAACAGGTCGGACAGGGCGATGGACAGGAGGGTCTCCTCGTTCACCCCGGGATGCGTGTCGATGAACAGGTAGTCCAGGTCCAGGGCCTCGGCCACCCGGCGGAATCCGTCGCTCAGGAGCCCCACGTCATACCCTTCGCGGAGCACGCGGGCGATCTCGCCGGTCTTCACGCTCGAGGGGATCAGGAAGAGCTTCGCGCGCTCGGTCCCCGGATCCCGTTCGGCGCCCAAAGCCGAGGTCACGTCGTAGGCGGCCTCCTCGATCCGGCATTTGCCCCAGAGGTAATCGTTCAGCGCCAGCTTCACGCGGTCTTCCTCCAGCCGGAAGATCACGTGGATGCCGGGAGAGTGGATGTCGGTGTCGATGACCCCCACGCGGTGCCCGGCCCTGGCGACGAGCGACGCCACGCTCGCGGTGATGTTGGACTTGCCCGTCCCGCCCCGGAACGAGTGGATCGAAATCAGCTTCTTCAATTCCCGACTCCTGCGTCTCGACTGAGCGAACGAACGAGCCCTGCAAATCATCGCGTAGGCAACATGGTCTTGTCCGGGTCCGGATTCTGCGTCCCTCGGAGGGACTCGACACGGGTCTTCAGTCGTTGAAAGAAATCGCCCTGCGTGATCTCCGCGACCTCGCGCTGGACCCGGGATTTGTCGAGCTGAAGCATCTCGCTGAGGGGATCGTCCGCCTCCAGCGTCTCCTTCTCCATCCCGGTGTCGATCAGGTTGCCGAACCGCAAAAAGGGACCGTTGCGGCCCATGCGGAAGACCAGGCCGGGGACCAGCGGGAGCTGCTCAAGCTTCTCGGACCGGACGAAGATCCCCTGGTCGCTGATGGCGTTGAGCGACCAGCCCTGTTCGGTGAGGAGCAGATAACAGTGCGCACGGGACACATAAGGGTTGGCGACCACGACCTGATTCTCGATCGATCGCCCGACCCGGATGAGCTGCTCGTTATCGAACGACCAGTATTGGAGCGGCGGGCCGTGCGCCGACTCGAGCAGGTAGAGGACCACTCGGCGTTCCGTCACGACCAAACCCCCCCGAGGCCAGGCTCGCGTGGGGAATGGGCGACCGGACCCCGAGCGGACCGGGGCGCAGGGCGACATGGTTGAAACACGTCATGCATGCAAATTTAAATCTGGACGGATGGCGGATGGGTTTCGAGGCGATCGAGGGGCGCGAAATCTCGATCACGATACCGCCAGGAGCGGGCCGACATTCAAGGGGCTCTGCCGGGAAACCAAGCAGCCTAGCTTAGCACTTGTGCGGGACGGGGCTTCTCACGCACAAAAAGCCCGGATCAGAGCGTCAGAATACGAAGGATACAAATCCCGCGCCGTTCTGGGGGGGCCTGATGGGTCCGAGGGTAGCGGGCTCGGGCGTTCTGGGGACGCCGGAAGGGACAGGCGTCGCGGAATCCGGTGCACTTGTCACGATCCCCACTCGAAGCTCGCCAGGTGGAGCCCTCCCTGGCCGACCCCGCAGTGGCTCACGTACCACCTTCCGTCGAGGTCCTGCACAAGCTCGGCGGCATGGGCCGGGATGTGGCCGACGAGGTCTTCGCCCGTCCACGTGGGTCCGTCGCGGCTGGCGAACACGTCCGTCCCCACGTAGCCGGGCTGGGTGTGCTGCGAGGCCCCGGCAGGGGGCGGACCTCCGTAGGGCCGGGGCCCGATCAGGAGATACCAACGCCCTTCGCGCCCGACCACGAAGGGGGACTCGGTCGGACCGAATGCGGTCCCCCGATGCTCGTCGGAGAACACGACCCGGCGATCGCCCCAACGCGCCAGATCCGTGCTCGTGCGACAGGCCACCACATGGCGGCCCCCCTCAGGGTGTTCGGTCGCGGTGTAATAAAGGCTCCAGGAATTCGAGCCCGGGGCGCGGACCACCATCGGGTCGCGGGCCTGGAATCCGTCGCGGAACGAGGGCCCGTCGCCCGACCGCGTCCAGGACATCAAATCGGGCGAGGTGGCCCGCGTGATTCCCCATCGCGTCTGGTCGGGCCCGCCCGTGGCGACGAACATGTGATACTGCCCCTCGAAGCTGACCACGTGAGGGGCCCACATGACCGTCTCGAATCGATCCCCGGCCAGCGGCAAAACGGCCTCGCGACGCACCCAGTTGGCCTCGGGGCCGACGAGCGAGGGGGAGGTCGCATGCTCGAGAAAGGCGGCCGTCGGCGCTGGCTCCACGCCGGGGTCGGTCCAGGCGATACCGAACATGTGCCAGAGGCCGTCGTGCCCCCGGACGAAACAATGATCGTTGAGATGCCAGCCGCGAGGGGGCTTGCCCTTCGCGTCGCGAGGTCCGGGCTCATAAATCTTGCGGAATCGCCCGATACGAAACGCCTCGGCGGGCCTGCGAACGGGCAAACACGCCGCGATCGCCATCGTGGGCGTTGTGGCGAGCCATTCGCGACGGGTCATCCCGTCTCGTCGGATCGGCACCACGGACCTCCCGAAGATCGAGCCCGGTCAGGATGGGTCTCGTTCCGGCTTGAGCGCGGAGCGCCTTCTGGGAACGCCCACAAAGTGAACGATCAGGCGGCAGAGAAGGATCACGCCCAGCGACGTGGCCGAGGCGATGGCCATGCCGGCCGGTCCCCCTCGCGACGGGCCGAGCTTCTCGACGAGCCAGTACATGATGCTCGCCATGGTGATGATCCCGGTGATCAGTCCGCAGACGATCGGGAATCCCCAGACCTCCGCCAACGAGGTGTACGTCGGGACCCGCTCCTGCTCGCTCATCGACTGGTCCTCACCAACGTTTCGTGTCCCGTCTCGGCCGATACGAATACGCCGAAACTCAAACGCTAATATCCTATCCACCTCGATCCGCTTTGGCGAGATTCGACGAGGGAATCCCTCCGGTTTGCGAAAGCCCCTCGGGCGAGGCTCTGTTCGCCTGGGAGGATTCAGAATAACTCGGTGAGTGCCCGGCCCTCGGGCAGGAGGGCGAACGGTCGCCCCTCGCGGTCCAGGGCCTCCCTCGCCTCCACACCCGCGGAATGGAAGATCGTTCGCGCGATGTCCTCGGGCCCGACCGGGTGTTCGGCGGGATAGGCTCCGAGCTTGTCAGTCGACCCGTAGACCTGCCCTCCGCGGATACCCCCTCCGGCGAGGAGGACCGACATGGCGTTGGTCCAGTGGTCACGCCCCGCGCCGCCCACGCCCCCGGACCGGACGTCGCCGATCCTCGGCTTGCGCCCCATCTCGCTGTTGACCACCACGAGCGTGGAGTCGAGCAGGCCTCGCCCGTGCAGGTCGGCCAGGAGTCCCGAGAACGCACGATCGAACTCGGGGAGGAGGCGATCCTTCAGGCACCCGAAGTTGTTGCCGTGCGTGTCCCACCCACCCCCGCTCTTGCAGAGCTTGTCGAGCGCCAGGTCCTCCTTCCAGAAGACCGAGACGAAGGGCACCCCGGCCTCAACCAGCCTGCGGGCCATGAGGAAGCTGCTGCCGTTGATGGTGTTGCCGTAGGTCGCTCGGAGGGATTCGGGCTCGCTCGAAAGGTCGAAGGCGTCGCGCGCCCGGTTCGAGGTCAGCAGGGAGAACGCCCTCTGCTGCTGGCGGGTGTAGGTGTCGGCCGTGGAGGAGTGAAAGCGCCTGGATGCGCCGTCGATCGCCTGGAGCAAGCCTTTCCGGTCCTGCATCCGGGCGGCCGTGAGGTCGCCGCTCAGGGTGAGCGACGGGGTCTCGAAGGTCGAGGGCTTC
Source organism: Planctomycetales bacterium (assembly GCA_031411935.1). Classification (GTDB taxonomy): domain Bacteria; phylum Planctomycetota; class Planctomycetia; order Isosphaerales; family Isosphaeraceae; genus JAQGHR01. The sequence goes on from JANOBY010000655.1 coordinate 7,037, forward strand.
TCATGCTCGCCGGTCACGTAAACGGGGTCGTGGTCGGTGCCCAACCTCGCGGCGAACTGGCCGGGCCGGGTGTAGAGGGGCGCACCCGGCTTCTGGGGCAGGGTCACGAGCGAGGGGAGCCACGCATGCGCGGGGCGGCTCGCGGCCACGACCGATCCGATAAAGGGCCAGTCCGTGGGCAGGGGCTTGCGATCGTTCAGGAGCGCGGGGAAGGTCGGGTCGGGGGCGTGACCGGTCAGGTTGTAATAGTAGCCCGCGTGATGGTCGCCCGTGCCCTTGCCCGCATGGCCCAGCGATCTCACGATCGCGAGGTGGTGACTCTGCCCGGCGGTCAGGGGCAGATGCTCGCAAAGGGT
>JANOBY010000656.1:0-2577 GCA_031411935.1 Planctomycetales bacterium
TGTCGAACAGGATGATCGACAGGTAAGGGTCGTGGTGCTCGAGGCGGTGCGTGGACTTCCCCACGGATGGAGGGCGCCGGGTTAGGAGCAAAGGCTCGAACTCAGGAGTCCACCAATGGCCAAGACACGATGAGCCTTCACCTCCCAGTTCAAGGCTCAGGCCGTCAAGCTCGTCACAGAGGGCGGCAAGAGCCTGGCCGAGGTCGCCAGGGACCTCGACCTCGGCGAGTGCATGCTGAGGAGCTAAAAGCAGTCCCTATTCAAGGACGGCGACCGGGCCTTCCCCGGCAAAGGAAACCCACCCGCCCTGGAGGAGGAACTGCGTCGCCTCCGGCCCGAGAACAAGCGGCTGACCATGGAGCGCGACTTCCTGCCTCTGAACGCGTCAATTGCGCGGCCGCCGTTTTTCGCCGGATTCCTCCCCGGACGTGGAGTTCATCTACACCGAGACCCTATCACCAGGCGCGACGGCGCTATCACCCCCCAATGCGAATCCTTCGACGGCTCATCCGGTTGCGGTTACGACTCCACCTTCGCGACCTTCGGCCTGAGCCCCTTTCGCGGCGGCGGAGCATGGACCGCCTCGGCGAATTCCTTCACTCCGGCCGCGTCAAGGGCCCGCCGTTCTCCCTGGGACCATGCCAGGGGTCCTCTCGCGTCGGGCAGCCCCACGCGAGCGTAAGTGCGATTCAGCCGATCTCCTGGCTCCGTCCCTGACACCTGCTTTGTCCCTGTCTTGCCCGGCGTGGCCGCCTCCTCGGCGGCACGCTCGATGTGCCGCAGCTTGGCCCGCACCCGCTCGGGCTGGGCGTAGCGATACGGCTCGTTGTTCTTGAGCATCAGATAGGCAATCGTCACGAGCTTGCGGGCCGTGGCCACGATCGCCACGTTGCGGGCCTTCCGCTTCTTGAGCCGACGGTAGAAGGCACCCAGGGGCCCGGGATGCTCGGCGGCGTGCTGGGCCGCCTGCGTGAGCATGGCCCGCGCCGTCGAGCTGCCCGCCTTGGTGATCGGACCCCGGTAGCACTTGCCGGCCGACTGCCGCACGATCGGCGTCAGCCCGAGATAGCTCGCCGCGTGGTCGCCGTCGCGGAACCGGGTGATGTCCCCGAGCGCGGCGATGAGCGTCAGGGCCACACCATGGGCCACCCCGGGCAGGGTCATCAGGAGCCGGACACGCTCGTCGTGATGGGCGAGTGTTCGCAATTGAGAGTCGAGCGATTCGAGCTCGGCATCGACGGCGTCATAGAGTCTCAGGAACCGGTCAACGGTGCCCCGGGCGTCATCGGGGAGTTCCAGGCCTCGCACCCAGGCCAGGCCCTTGGCCGTGAAGAGCCCCCCTTCAGGCAGGACGACCAGGAGCCCGGCGAGGACGCCGTGGATGCGATTCTTCAGCCGGGTGCGGTCTCCCACCAGGGCCGACCGCACGCCGGTCAGGTGCCTGAGCCGCTGGGTGACGCCGTCGGGCTCCCAGACCTCGGGCAGGTAGTCGCATCGCAGGAGGTTGGCCAGGACCTCGGCGTCGATCCTGTCGGTCTTCACCTTCGCCTGGGCGATGGCCCTGGTCTGCATGGGATTGCTCGCGACGATCGCCGCGACGTAGGGGTGCAGGATGGCGGCGACGGCCCAGGTGCTGGTCGTCGCCTCGACGGCGAGCTTGTAGGCCGCCTCGAGGTGATCGCGGGCGAAGGCCTCGAGGGCCTTGCGCTCGCAGACGACGGAATGCCGGACGAGGACCTTCCCCGTCGCGTCGAGGATGCAAACCTCCAGGGTGCGCTTGTGGAGGTCGAGTCCGACGAATCGCATGGTGGCGCCTCCGGGGGTGGTGCGATCGAGCCGAGGGATCGCGGTCATCGAGCGGGCCGAACGGCATCTACCTCTTCGAGCTCGTGGCTCAGCCGGGTGGGCCGGTGAGGGCGGTCGGTTAAAAAAACTGGCTCGAGGCCCACAGCATCTCTCGACCTGCCCCGAGTCGGATCGGCTCCGCCTCCACCACCGAGGTGGTGCTCCGCTCGTCCCGTGCCCGGCAACGGGCATGGGACCGAGTTGTGCGGCATTCGGCAAGACGGTCGCCCGCCGAAACGCCCCACTCCTACGTTCATACCCGTTAAAAAGAGCGACGGCCTCTGCGCCAAGAAGCTCGGGAGAGGAGGAGAGTTCCGACTCGAAACCGTTCATTGGAACCCTGCGGGTATTCAATCCCGCCCGGTAAGGCCGGGCCAGCCACCGGTAGTGAGTCTTGCTTGGCGGGCGGGCGACCGCCCCTGCGAAGCGTAGACAACGAGATCAAACGCCGTGCGTTCGAGCCCCGAAATGCTTATTGTCGCGTTGAGCTTTCGCCGTAGGCTGAAGCGGGAGCCACGTCGGGCAGGTCACTCCTGGTCCCACAGGGCCTGCCCGGTCACGCCGGGGTCAAAGAACAGGGCGAATGATCACGAGGGTCCCCCGGGAACTTGGGAGACCCCGCCGTCTCCATCGCGACGCCGGACGGAGTCCCGGCTTACCAACTCCAGGATGATCCACGGCCCCGTGTCCCGGGCCGCTGGGGACGAACCGAGGGACGCAACGATGGTATCG
>JANOBY010000657.1:0-33491 GCA_031411935.1 Planctomycetales bacterium
GGGGTCTCGCGAACGCCGGGCCCATCCCGGCCGGAAGTGACAAGGACAAGGTGCTGAGTACGCCCGTCTCCGGTGACACCTACGTGGTCGAATGCGAGGATCGCCCGAGCGATCCTGTCGTTGAGACGTGATCCATGAATAAAGGCCGGGGGAAGCGTGGGCTTCCTCCGGCCTTCGGGTTTTTGCTGGAGGCGAATCTTCGCCTTACTCGGCGTCCTCGGTGGGGACTTCAGCGGGGGCTTCGGCGGGGGTTCCGCCGAGGCTGAAGAGGAGGCCTCCTCCGCCGAGCCCGCCCTTGAGCTCGGGCTTGCCGCTGGCGGCGGCGGGGGCGGCGGACTCGTCGGGCACGTTGTCGCTCGTGTCCTCGATCTCCTCGCCGTCGGGGCCGATGATGGTCTTCTTGCGCGAGAGGCCGATCTTGCGCTCGCCGCGGTCCACGCGGAGGATCTTGACCTCGATCTCGTCGCCCACGTTCACGACCTCTTCGGGGCTATCGACCTTGTGGTCGGCCAGCTCCGAGATGTGCAGCAGGCCTTCCAGGCCCGGCTCCAGCTCGACGAACACGCCGAAGTTGGTGAGCTTGGTGACCTTGCCCACGACCACGTCGTTGGGCTTGTAGCGGTCGGGGATGTCGGTCTCCCACGGGTCCTGCCGCAGCTGCTTGAGGCCCAGCGCGATCCGCTTGCGCTCCTGGTCCACGTTGAGGACCTGGCACGAGACCTTCTGGCCCTTCTCCAGGACCTCGTTCGGGTGCCCGATCTTGCGGGTCCACGACATGTCGGAGATGTGCAGGAGGCCGTCGATGCCCTCCTCGATCTCGATGAACGCGCCGTAGTTGGTCAGGTTGCGGACGGTGCCCTCGATCATCGTGTTGGGCGGGTACTTCTGGGCGACCTGGTCCCAAGGGTTGGACTGGGTCTGCTTCATGCCGAGGGAGATTTCCTGCTTCTCTCGGTTGATGCCCAGGACGACGACCTCGATCTTGTCGCCGATGTTGACCAGCTCGCTGGGGTGGTTGATGCGCTTGGTCCAGCTCATCTCGGAGATGTGGACCAGGCCCTCGATCCCTTCTTCGAGCTTGACGAACGCTCCATAGGACATGACGTTGACGACCTCGCCCAGGACGCGGGTCCCGGCCGGGTACTTGTCGGCGACGTTCTCCCAGGGGCTGGCGCTCTTCTGCTTGAGCCCGAGGGCGATCTTCTCGCGGTCCTTGTCCACGTGCAGGACCATGACCTCGATCTGGTCGTCGATGCGGACCATGTCGCTCGGGTGGTTGATGCGGCCCCAGCTCATGTCGGTGATGTGCAGGAGGCCGTCGATCCCGCCGAGGTCCACGAACGCGCCGAAGTCGGCGATGTTCTTGACCGTGCCCTTGCGGACCTGGCCGACTTCGATCTCGCTGAGGAGGTTCTTCTTGAGGGTCTCGCGGGTGATCTCGATGAGCTTGCGGCGCGAGACGACGATGTTGCGTCGGCCCTCGTCGATCTTGAGGATCATGCACTCGATGGTCTGGCCGATGTAGTCGCCGATGTCGCTCGGGCGGCGGATGTCGACCTGGCTGGCGGGCAGGAACACGTTCACGCCGATATCAACAAGCAATCCGCCCTTGATCTTCTTGGTGACCAGGCCGGCAACCTCGTCGCCCTCGTGGTACTTGGAGATGACCATTTCCCAGGCCCGCATGCGGTGGGCCTTGCGGCGGGACAGGACGATCTCGCCGGTCTCGTCGTCCATGCCTTCGAGCAGGACCTCGACGGTGTCGCCGGGCTTGGGCGGGACTTCGCCTTCGTCCCACTCGTTGCCGGCCACGAGGCCTTCGCTCTTGTAGCCGATGTCCACGACCACCTGGTCGCCGACGATCTCGATCACCTTGCCGGAGACGATCCCGCCGATCTCGAACGACTGGCCCTCGCCCAGGGCCCGTTCCATCTCGTCGCCGCCCTCGCCGTCCATCGCGAGGACCGCCGAGAGCTCATCGTCGCTGATGTCGAATTCGCGGATAAGATTGCGGTCAGCCATGAAAAGGTCTTGCTTCCACCCGAGTCAGAGCCGCCCCGAACCCCAGGCGCGAGAGGTCCGGGCCGTTGTCGGCCCCGTCGGCGTAAGAACGATGTCCGTGAAGAAGGCCAGGCCCCGCGCCCGGGCCCGGCCAAAGGTCCCCATGACCGGGAAAAGAATTATAGCGGTCAACCCCAATTCGGCAACAGGGCAATTCGTGACGGATGCGTTGATTGGACGGCGGGACATCCGGCCTTGACCATCTCTCAAGGTGGAGTTAGGGTTCCGGCCTTCGAAGGATCTCACTTCTCTCATCCGGAGACTGCGCGCATGCGACGGATCGCGACTGCGGCGGTGGTTCTGGCCGCGCTGAGTGCCGCCGGCTGCCAATCGATGCAAACGCCGTGGAGCAGCCCCGCTCGCACCAGGGCCGTCGAGACGACCAAGGGGCACGAGCCGATCATCGAGGGCGAGCCGGCCGGCGTGTCCGACGCCGTGATGCTGGGCAACCAGGGGCAGCCGGGCTTCGGCGACTCGCTCAGCGGCCCCTGAAATCAAGACGTTTCACGCCGAGGACGCGGAGAAGCGAATGGGTCCCGTCGACCCAGGGACTTGTCTTCTCCGCGCCCGTCGCGTGAGACGGATTCAACGGATCTTGCCCGGGTCGAGGACCACGTGGCGGATCTTCTTGCGGTTCCAGGTGTAGGTGATGTGGACCAGGCCATCGTCGCCCTGGATGATGGCGGGGTAGGAGAATTCCCCTCCGGGCGTGTCCTCGAGCACGACCGCCTGCGACCACGAGGCTCCGTCGGGCGAGACCGAAACCGCCAGCGGCGAGCGGCCCTGGGTCACCGGGTTCGAGACCAGCAGCGATCGCCCGTCCTTCAGGGTCACGGCGTCGATCCCGCTGTTGGGGTTGGGAAGGCTCGTCGCCCTCGGCTCGCTCCAGGTCAGGCCCGCGTCGTTCGACTCGCTGGCGAAGATCTTGCCCTGCTCGCTGCGGCAGAGCAGCTTGAGCCGGTCCCCGCCCGGGGCCAGCAGCGAGGGCTGGATTAGGCCCGCGACCCGGGGATCGTGCTTCGGCTCGACCTTGCTCCAGGTCAGGCCCAGGTCGTCGGTGCGCTCGATCTGGAGCCGCCAGCCGTCGTGCTCGGTGCTCGACGGGCAGATGAGGTGCTCGCCCATCAGGATCGGCTTGTTCTTGATCGGGCCGAGGATTCCGTCGGGCAGTCTTGTGGCCGGGGACCACGTCTTGCCGTGGTCCTTCGAGGTCTGCACCACGCCCCACCATTGCGAGGGGCTGGGGCCGATCTTCGAGAAGAGCAACAGGCGGTCCTTCGCGCGGAAGAGCACGGGGTTCCAGCAGGGCAGGCGGTGCCCGTCGGGCTGCACGCCGTTGAGCACCTCCTCGGGCTTCGACCAGGCTTTGCCGTCGTGCCGGGCGACCCAGATCCCCACGCTCGGGTCCTTCTCGGCGAGGCCCCCGAACCAGGCGGCGATCAGCCCGGTGGGCGTGGGCGCGATCGTCGAGGCATGGCACGAAGGGAAGGGGGCGGTCTCGTAGAGGAACTCCGTCCCCACCACCGCGGGATGGTCCCCCCATACGGCCGACAGGGCCAGGATCCAGAGGCGCATCGCGTGCATCGTTCCTCCCTCCGTCGTGACCTCGAGAGCCTTACGCGGCCCCGAGGATACCCCCGCGCGCCGGGCCCCGCCACGCCCGCGGGCCGATTGCCGATTTTGACGGTCGAGCCTCCCCACGCCCATTCCCGTTCTATGGTCATCCCGGCCCCTCTCGCAAAGAAAGGATCTTGCCTTCATCCCTCAAAGTCGATAGATTTAGTGGGGAATAAACTTGAAGGCGAACCTTCCATGACGTTCGAGGGTCTGACGGACATGACACGCGAAGAACTGAGGTCGTTGTGGGCGGATGAACGGGCCATGTCCGCGGCGATCGACTCGGATCCGGAGGCCTGGCGCGAGCGGGAATTCGCGGCCCGGGCGTGGAACGCGGCGGTTGCCGGTTCTTCGGAAAATCAGCCCGCGTACGTGTTCGTGAGCACACCATTTGCAGAAGGGTGGGGACAATCCGCCCCGTCTGCCGGATCTGATCGAAACCGAGGTTAATGCGCCATGCTGTTCACCGCGACGACCCCCACCAGCCAGGGGGACCGGATCGTTTTGTTCGCCGATCCCGATGATGCTCGCAAGGACGCCCGCGACGGGAAGACGATCTTCGGCGTGGCCGTCGAGCTCGACGCCTCGCGACGACGGCTCACGCCCCGGGGCGAACTGGCCCGGAGCGCCGATCCCGATTGGGCGACCTCCGCTTACCTCGAACAATTTGGCCGCGTGATGGCCCGCGGGCCCATCCCCTTCGAGCTCTTTCGCGTCCCGTCGAACACCCTCGCCTGTTGTCGCTGAACCCTCAAATCTGCCCCCATGGCGTGCAGAGGCTGACTCCATAACGTGCAGTCGCGGCCCGGTCAACCAAAAAAGCCTGATTCCTAAACGGTTTTTGGTCAAGGACTTAGCGATCTTCAACGAAACTTCATTCCACTTCCGGCCTGTTGTCTGCGTAGAGTGTTGTGAGAACGGGGTCGCCCCGTGCCGCTGTCGAGCGTGAAAGTGCTCCCGCCATACGCTCAAACGGCCAGCCCCGGTTCTCCTGAGTGTGCCCTCTGCTTCTTGAACCCCCCACCTCGGACACTTTTCCCTAACGAGGAATGATCGATGACTGCGCTTGCCACCCCGCCCCCCGTGCGTACCCGTCCGAACTTCCGTCGCCTCTCGTCGGTGCTGCTGGTGGACCGGATCGAGCCGTGCCTAGAATTCTGGGTCGATCAGCTCGACTTCGAGATCCGCTTGCAGGTCCAGGGCGACGACCACCTGGAGTTCGTCACGCTCAGCCAAGGCGACGTCGAGATCAATTACCGGACCCGCGACAGCATCCACCAGGACACCCCCGGCCTGCTCGAAGGCGGATCCCACGAGCCCTGGGTCGTGCTCTACCTGCACGTGGACGACCTGGACGACGTGATGGCCCGCATCGAGGGCGTGGAAGTCGTCGTGCCCATGCGTGAGACCATCCTGGGCACCCGCGAGATCTTCGTCCGCGAGCCGTCCGGACGTATCCTCGCCCTGTCGTCCCGCGACTGAGTCTGACCCGGAATGGGCGACGAGGAGCCACCGGCCCCATGGCCGCGCCGGAATGGGTTCCTCGTCGCGAATGGTCGATGCGAGGCCTACAATGTGGTGGGCCCGCAAACGGTGATGACTCGCATGAGAAGCAGGCTCACCAGGCCGTGAGCGGGAGGGCGTCAGGCGCGAGAAACCTCGGGGTGCCCTGACGGGCTTCGTGCCTCGCGGATGGTCAGGCCGAGATAGCCCCTCTGGGCGGCCCTGACCACGACCGTGGAGGGCAATCGTCGCTCGACGACCAGGCCAAGGGGCGTCTCCTCGAACAGGGCAAGCTCCGCGGATCGGCCGACCTCGGTGATGATCTTCGAGCCGCGAGGGGCCTCGATCACGTAGGTCGTGTCCTGTTCGCAAACCCGGAAGATCATGAGGGGCGGTCCTGCCGAGGGTTTCCAGCGCCGACCCGGGCATGGCTCGTGGAGCCAGAGTGCCGCAACTCGCCCGCGGATTGCAAGTCCCCTGCAAATCGTGAGCCTTCGTCCGCTTCAGGACTGCGGGCGCTTCGATTGGCCCTTTCTCGCGATGGAACTCCTGCGATCATCGTCGTCGTAGGCTTCGATCTCGAACACGTTTCCACGGTAGGGGTCGCGGCCCTGCGTCCAGGCCCAGAGGCTCGCGAGCAGGTACGCGGGCAGGAAGAGCCCGCCCCAGCGTTCGACCTGGCGCACATGGACGTGCTCGTGGTCGCGCGCCCAGTCCAGGCAGACCGGATCCCGGCCGATGATCGCGTGGCCCAGGGTCATGGCGGCGAACCCGGTGCGGGCGAAGTACCAGCGCCAGAACCCTCCATGGAACTCGACGACCCCGCGCCTCACCTGCACCCGCCCGCCCGTGGCCAGCGCGAGCCCTCCGGCCGCGAACCCCACGACCGTGGTGGGCGAGGCCCACACGTAGGCGGCCGCGCGAAGGCAGAGGCGTCGAGGCGTGATCGTCCGCGGCTCGGGCTCGGGAGCTTCTCGCATCCCGTCCAGTGTGGCGAGTCCCCGGTGGGCTGTCCAGATCCCCGGAATCCTGGACTTTCGCGCCCTCAGGCCGCCGCTGAACGGTTGCCTCGGGGCGTCGGCTCGGGTATGAACATGGACCATTCCTGCCGTTGCAGATCGTGCCGAGATCGGGATTCGCTGTACCGGGCTTCGGCAATGAGCCGGGCCGATCTGGTGGCGATGCGCGGTGGATGACCCTGATCCTGGATGATTCTCCTCCCCTTCTCTCACCGAGGGATTTCCATGAAATCCGATGACGTTGCCGCTCCCAACGCCTACCGCCTGCTGTGGGCGGGCTTCATGGCGATCATGGCCTCCGGGGTCGGCTTCTCGATCCGCGCGGGCATCCTGGGCCAGTGGGCCGAGCAGTACGGGTTCACGCAGACGGAGCTGGGCGCCATCACCGGAGGCGGCCTCACCGGCTTCGGCATCATCATCCTGTTGAGCGCCCTGATCGCCGACAAGATCGGCTACGGGACGCTGATGGTCAGCGCCTTCGTGATGCACCTGGCGTCGGCCGGCCTCACGCTCACGGCGGGCGCGGCGTTCGCCTCGGGCGGCAAGCCGGCGGCGTTCCAGTGCCTGTTCTGGGGCATGTTCCTGTTCGCCGTGGGCAACGGGATCGCCGAGGCCGTGGTCAACCCGCTGGTCGCCACGCTCTTCCCGAAGAGCCGCACGCACTACCTGAACATCCTCCACGCCGGATGGCCCGCGGGGCTGGTCGTGGGCGGTCTGCTGTCGGCGATCTTCACCGGCGAGAGCCTGTTCGGCGTGAAGCTGATGGCCAAGCCGCTGGCCTGGCAGTACCAGATCTCCTGCTTCCTCGTCCCGGTGGCGATTTACGGGTTGATGCTCCTGGGGCAGAGCTTCCCCAAGTCCGAGGCCAGCCGCCAGGGCGTCTCCTACAAGAACATGCTCCGCGAGATCGGCCTGTTCGGCGGGGCCGTCATCTGCATCCTGCTCGGCCTGTTCTTCCGCAGCGACCTGGGCCTGGCCGCGCCCGTGGCGATCGGCCTGGCCGCGGCCCTGTGGCTGCTGTTCTCGTTCGCGACGGGCTTCCACGTGGGCCCGATCCTGCTGGCGGTCCTGCTCGTCACGCACGCCCTTGTGGGCTATGTGGAGCTGGGCACGGACTCGTGGATCGGCAAGATCACCGGGCAGATCATGGCCTCCCCGCAGAACGGCCTGTTGCTGTTCGTGTACACGTCGAGCCTCATGTTCATCCTGCGGTTCTTCGCCGGGCCGATCGTCGAGAAGACCTCGCCGCTGGGGCTGCTGTTCGCCAGCGGGATCCTCGGGGCGCTGGGACTCACGCTCTTGAGCAACGCCACCTCGGTCCTGTTCTGCGTGCTCGCGGCCACCGTTTATGCGCTGGGCAAGACGTTCCTCTGGCCGACCATGCTGGCGGTCGTGTCCGAGCAGTTCCCCAAGGGCGGGGCCATCACCATCGGCGCGATCGGCGGCGTGGGGATGCTCTCGGCAGGGTTGCTCGGTGGCCCCGGAATCGGGTTCCAGCAGGACAAGTTCGCCTCGGAGGACCTCATGAAGGCCAATCCCGCCGTGTTCGAGCGGTACAAGGCCCCGGACGAGAACGAGTTCCTCGTGTTCAAGACGGTGGGGCTCGACGGAGCCAAGGTCGGCGCCCTGGCCGACGGGGGCAAGGAAGCCGTCCGCGCCCTGGACGTGCTCAAGGCCGATCCCAAGGCCAGCCCCAAGGCGATCGAGGACCAGCAGAAGCTCGTGACCTGGTGGGAAGGCGCGAAGGGGACCGCGGCCGAGGACCAGAAGCTCGTGACCGCCGCCACCCTCGTCGGAAGCCGCACGGCGTTGCAGCTCACCGCCGCGGTGCCCGCGACCATGGCCGTGATCTACCTGCTGCTGATCCTCTACTTCAAGACCAAGGGCGGATACCGCGCGGTCGAGCTGATCAGCAAGCACGAAGAGGCCGAGCTCATGGTCGGCGGGGTGACCGGCCCGGCCGAATTTTGATCTGATCCGGTCGTCCGGAGCCTCATGAGGAAGGAAGAACGGGGCGTCATGCTTAGGATATCGTAAGCATGGCCCCCGTTTTTCCGTGAACACGGGCTCACTCCCTCGAATCCGGGATATTTGATGAGATCGGAACTTCCCCCCTCGCTCCGCGCCGCGATGGACGCCCCGCCCGTGCCCCCCAAGGCGTGGCAGGACGGCGTGGGGCCGGCGTTCGTGTCGCTGTGGATCTCGGTCGTGTTCCTGGACCGGCTGGCCCAGGGCACCTTGCTGGTGGGGGGGCTGGGCCCGTCGCTGGTGGGCGCGGTCCTCGCCGGATTGCTGGGCTACTGGGGGCTGTATTATGCCCCCGCGATCTGGGGCGCCCAGACGCGCAGGCCGCTCTCGGTCGTGGCGTCCAGCACCTTCGGCGCGTGGGGCTCGCGCTGGATCCCCGGCGTGCTGCTGGGCGTGATCTCGATCGTCTGGTTCGCGATCACGATCGACTATGCGACGCAGTGGAGCCTGAGCGGGCTGGCGGCGCTGGACATGCTCGACCCGAAGCAGCTGGAGACCGCCCACCGGGGCGCGAGCTTCCAGCCTCGCCCGCTGTTCCTGTTCGTGGCGGCGGTGTGGTCGTTGACCTCGGCGGTGATCGGCATCCTGGCCGTGAGGCTCGTGGCGGCGATCATGCTCGTGTACCCGATCTTCGCGGCGATTGCGCTGGGGCTGGCGCTCCTGTGGGCGATCCCCACCGCCGGGCTCGGCCCGATCGCGGCGCGTCCGTTCGAGGGCGGAGGATGGAGGGCGATCGCCACCATGGCGCAGCTCATGTTCGGCTTCCTCGCGGCCAACGCGCTGGCCTCGGCCGACTGGGGCGCGGCGTCGAACTCCCCGCGAGACGCGAGGCTCGGGGGCCTCGTGGGCGTGATGCTCGCCGGGCCGATCGTGGCGACCGTGGGGCTCCTGATTGTGGCGGGGGCCCTGGGCCGGCCTCTCGACGCGAGCGATCCCGGCCCGGCCGTCGGGGCCGTCACGGGGCCGCCCACGATCGCCTCCGCGAGGGCGGCGCTGGCCCGGACCCCGGCCGACGCGCCCCCGGTCACCCTGCGCGAGGTCTTCCTCCGCCCGATCGGCGGTCGGATCGGCGGGACCGGGCTGCTCGTCCTGTCGCTGGCCCTGCTGGGTCCGGCGTGCTTCAACCCGTTCGTGATCGCCCGCCAGTTCTCGGCGATCTGGCCGGCGGTGCCCCGGCTCGCGTGGACGATCGCCGGGGCGTTGCTCACCTGGCCGCTGATCCTCACGGGGCTTGCCCGCAGGACCGAGCTCCTGTTCGGCCTCATCGGGGCCGCCGCGGCGCCCGTTGCGGGGGCCATGGCGGCCGATTACGCCCTGCGGAAGGGGCGATGGCCGGGGCCCCGTCGCGGCGTGAATCTCGCCGGGATGATCGCCTGGGCGGTCGGCCTGGGCGTGGGGCTGGTGCCGTATGTGGGGTTCCCGCAGGTCCAGCCCGCGTCGATGCTGAGCTTCGTCGCCGCGTTCGTGGTGTATGCCATCCTCGCGATGGTGCGGCTGGAGCCCCCGGCGATGGCGGCCGAGGTGACCGAGCCCGCCCCGCCCGAGGTGGCCGAGCAGGCGGAATGATGAGACGTAGAACGTCCTGAATGAAGGGTTTGCGACGTGGATAAAGGGTTGCTCAAGATCACCGAGATCTTCATGATCTCGTCCAGCTTTCTCGTGGCCGCGCTGGGGACCGCCGACTCCAATCCGCATCGGGTCGCCGTCTCGCTCGTGGGCATGGTCGTGAGCCTCCTCTGGCTCGTCTGCACGGCCGAGCGCACCGAGGGAGAGGGCGAGGAGCGAGAGGGCCCTCCGCGGCCGGTCGCCACGAAGATCATGAGAGGGATGCCCGTGCTCTTCATCTTGACCTGGCTGGTCTCCGCGGTCCTGCACGCCATGATCTGGAACCAGCCGGTGTCGGCCTGAACGCAGAGGCGTAAGGGGGGGACGGCTTCTGGCCCTGGCCCCGGATCCTCGCCGCCGAGATCCCCGGAGCATGGGTTCGTTCCCCGTCGGAAGGCCCAAAATTGGCTTCGTTTTGGGTTCGATTTGGCTTCGTTTTGGGTTCGTTTTCCCTCCGGAAGCCCCCGCGGATCGCCCGGAAGGGATGTCGTAAACGCTGATAGAGGAATCACATCCGCCTGATCGAGCCCTCCGAGCTGGGGGGCTATTTTGGGTTCGTTCTGCAAATTTCACTTTTGTGCGCGGCACGGTTCCCCGGTGGTCGGGCCTTGCCCGCCTGAGGGTCCGGATTGTCAACGAGCCAGCAAGGTTCCCGTAGGCCCCCACGCCTCCAATACTATCGGAGCGCCCCCCGTCGGCTGATCGCCGGGAAGCGGGCCGTTTCCCGGAATTGGTTTGATGAGGACCCTGGTGAGCGTGGCGGGAGTCCCGGCGTGTAGGGGCGTCCCTGCCCAATGTGGAGTTACTCCAAAGCGGTTCCATTGTGCGCGTCGCGATTCTCCAGTGGGCCGGGACGCCCGCCCCACTGGGTTCACGATGGGTTACAGGCGAGCGAGAACCGGTAAGGGTTGGTTCTCGTTCCCAACGGGGCTTGGGAACGAGGAAAGAGGGTTCAGGCCGGCAGGGACGCCGGCCTCACGGGGAAACGGCCGTGATGCGCCGGTGGATGGCCTGCATCCGTGCCCCTGGGTGGCTCACTTGAAGCCGGGGCTCAGGCGGGGCTTTCCCAGGAGGAGGGTCCAGTAGGGGATGCCCTTCTTGTCGGTGGCGATGCCGATTCCGATGTGCTCGTAGTCGCCCAGGAGGACCTTCTTGCTGTCCTCGGATTCGAGCCAGCTGGTCACGGCCTTGGCGGGGTCGGTCTGGCCCATGGCGTCGCTCTGGGCGATCGACCCGGCCCTGTATCCGGCCTTCTGGGCGCGTTTGGTGGGGGTCTGGCCGTCGGAATCCGCGGGCAGGAACTGGCCCGCCTCGCTCTGCTCGGTGGCGTGGCGCATGGCCGCGGCCTTGAGGATCTCGTCGGTCTTCACCGGGTCGAGCTTCTCCCGTTCGCGCGCCTCGTTCACGGCCAGGAGCATGGCGGTGGAGGCTTCCTCGGGCTTGACCTCGGGCCAGGGAGTTCCGAAGGTCACGCACCAGTACGGGATCCCGTCCTCGGACACGTAGCACGCGGCGCCGATCTCGGTAAAATTGCCCAGGATGTTATCCTTGTGGTGGGGGCTGTTCATCCAGCCCTCGAAGACCTGGCGGGACGAGGTCTGGCCCATGGCCACGTTCTCGCCCGCGGTCTTGTAGCGGTAGCCCTGGGCGGCGATCCGCTCGGCGGGGGTCGACCCGTCGCCGCCGATGTGGTCCATCTTGCCGCGGTCGGCCTGGTCCTTGGCCTGGACCTTGGCGGCGGCCTCGAGCTTGGGGTCGGCCTTGAGCGGGCCGAGCTTTTCGGCCTCCCTCGCCTTGTTGTGCATGTCGATCAGGGCGGGGATGTCGATCTTCTTCTTGTCCCCGGGCGAGTCGGCCGAGGCCGCCGCGAGCAGGCCGGAGGCGCCCAGGGCGACCAGCAGGCACCGGGGAAGGAGGAGGACTCGGGGCATGGCGAATCCCTGGTTCGTGGGGGGCGGGGTCGTACACGCGCGAATCAACGTGGCTCATCCAATCTTAGCATGGTCGATCGGCGGGCTGGTCAAGCCGCCCGCCCCGATTCATACTGGAAGGGTCCCGGAGCCCCTCGGCGTGATGACCGATCCCCGCAACCTGATTTACGTGGCGCTGGACCTGGAGACGACCGGGCTCTCGGCCGAGTCCGACCGCGTGATCGAGGTCGGGGCGTGGCGGTTCGACGGTTGGGGCCAGGCCCTGGGCACCTTCCAGAGCCTGGTCAACCCGCGTCGGCCCGTGGGGGCGGGGGCCTTCGCCGTGCACCGGATCCCCGACTCCGAGCTCGCGGACCAGCCCGGCGCCGAGGTCGTCCTGCCTGCGTTCCTGGCGTGGATGGACGAGACCCCGGGGGCGACCCTGCTGGCGCACAACGCGAGCTTCGACGCCTCGTTCCTGGGCCGGGAGCTGGCGAGGCACGGGATCCTCCGGCCCGACCTTTCGGTCGTGGACACCCTGGCCCTGGCCCGCAGATTCGTGCCCGAGGTGGCGAACTATCGGCTCGACACGCTCGCCCTGCACTTCGGCCTGGACCCGTTCGGGCCCCACCGGGCCCTGGCCGACAGCGAGCGCGTGAAGGGGCTGTGGATGGCCATCACCGGGGGCGTCCCGCCCGACCCGCCTCCGCCGGCGTACCCGGTGATCGCCACCGACACGCCGGTGCCCTCGGGCTGGGGCGAGCTCGAGCTGGCGATCGCGAGGGGCCAATCGGTGAGGATCGAGTACGAGGGCGGGAGCCGGGGCACCACCCCTCGCGAGATCACCCCGAGGGCCTTCCGCCACCTGGGCGGCGTGACCTATGTGGTCGCCCGGTGCCATCTGGACCGCCAGGAAAAATCCTTCCGGCTCGACCGCGTACGCCGGTTCGAGGTCGTCGCGGGCGACCCCGAGGCGCGGATCACCTGAGATCTTCTCGTCTGGAAGGGTGGGCGGGGTTCACCCCCTGCGTTGATGGGTCCGCTGTGGCCTTGATCTCCGCCCGGCCGCGAGTTATAGTGTTGTGTTCTCACGAGAAGCGGGGTCTCTCCCCGATCTGTGAGCACAGGAACCGATCGTGATCGAGGCTCGCCGCGCATGATGACCGCCACGCTGTTGATCGTCCTGGGCACCCTCCTGCGGTTCGCCCAGCTCCCGTGGAATGGCGTGCCGATGATGGCCCTGGCGCTCTATGCCGGTGCCCGTCTGCCCCGCAAGTGGGCCGTGCTCGTGCCCCTGGTGGCCATGATCGCGTCGGACATCGTGCTCGAACGCGGAACGGAGCGATCGGCCTTCGCGCTCGACCGCCTGGCGGTCTACGCCTGCCTGATCCTGACCTCCCTCGCCGGCCGGTCTCTGAAGACCACGAACAGCCCGATGGCCCGCCTGGGCATGGCGTTCGGCTCGTCGGTCATGTTCTTCTTCGTGACGAACTTCGCCGTGTGGGCCATGCACGAGTACGACATGTACCCGATGACGCTCGCGGGGCTGCTCGACTGCTACCGCATGGGCCTGCCGTTCTATCGCAACACGCTGATCGCCGAGCTGGTGGGCACCGCCGTGATCTTCAGCCTGGACGGCCTGGCCCATCGCGTGACGGGGCGGTTCGCCGCGAAGCCCGCGCTCTCGGTCGAGTAAGCCGGTGCCCGCGAGGACCGGGCTGCTGGTCAGCGTCCGTTCGGCCGCCGAGGCCCTGTGCGCGGTGGAGGGCGGGGCGTCGGTCGTGGACGTGAAGGAGCCGGATCGCGGGGCCCTGGGCATGGCCGATCCCGAGGTCTGGCGCGAGGTGCGGCAGATCGTGCCCCGGCACCTGCCCGTGACCGTGGCGCTGGGGGATCTGGAAGACTGGCGCGATCGTGCCGGCCCCGAGCCCTCGCGGTTCGAGGGGCTGGCCTTCCGCAAGATGGGCTTCGCGCACGCCGGGGCCGACTGGGCCGATCGCTGGACAGCTCTGCGGACGGCCTGGGGCGACGGGCCCGCTTGGGTCGCGGTCGTCTATGCGGACTTCGCCCGGGCGGGGGCCCCCTCGCCGGGCGAGGTGATCGCCGAGGCCGCCAGGGCGCGGTGCGCGGGCGTGCTGATCGACACCTATGGGAAGGAGCCCGGCGTGGCGATCGACCGGGGCTGGGCCGAGGTCGTGGCGGAGATCCGCCTCCGGGTCGGGCTGGTGGTGATCGCCGGGGGGCTGGACGAGGCCGCGATCCGGGATCTGCGCGACCTGGATCCCGACCACTTCGCCGTCCGGGGGGCCGCCTGCGAGCGGGGGGACCGGCGATTGGGGATCGACCCCGGCCGCGTGGGGGCCCTGGTGCGTGCCTGCTCGGGCGGGGTCTGAAGCCGACCCGGCGAGGGGTCAGGTCGGCCGGGCGAGGGTGTCTCGATGGGCGAGGATCTCGCCCTTCACGCGGTCCCAATGGCCGATCATCTCGTCGAAGGCGGATCGCGCGGCGGTCAGGTCGTGGCTCCTGGCCATGGACAGAAGGGTCCTGCAGCCCTCGACCAGGGGCCGCGCCCCCATGGTCTGGCAGGCCCCCTTAAATCGGTGGGCGGTGCGCTGGAGCTCTTGCGGGTCCTGGGCCTCGATGGAGGCGTGGATCGACGCGAGGCTCTCGGGGGCGGACTTCAGGAACGAATCCATGACCTCGCCGACGACCTGGGAGTCCCCTGCGCAGCAGTCGTTCAGCAGGTCGGGGTCGAAGGCCGCGTTTGCCTCGGGTGGGGCCACGGCCGAGGGGGTGGGGGAGGGGGCCGGGCCGGAGAAGCAGCAGCGTTGGAGGGCCTCGCGCAGGAGCCCGGGGCGGATGGGCTTGGCCAGGTAGGCGTCCATGCCCGCGTCCAGGCATCGCTGCTCGTCGCCGACCATGGCGTTGGCGGTCATGGCGATGACCGGGATGTGGCGATTGCGGTGGGCCTCGCGGCGGCGGAGCTCGCGGGTGGCGGCCAGGCCGTCCATGCCGGGCATCTGCACGTCCATCAGGACCACGTCGTACTGGGCGTGCTCCAGGCAGGCCAGCGCCTCGAACCCGTCGCCGGCCACGTCCACCTGGCAGCCCATGCGGCGGATCATCTCGCAGGCGACCAGGCGGTTGACCTCGTGGTCCTCGGCCAGCAGGACGCGCAGGGGGTGGGGGAAGGGGGACTTCAGCGGGCTCACGGCGGGGAGCAGGGAGGCCTCGTCGTTGGGGTCGGCGATGTCCAGGTCCAGGTCCACGCGGAAGGTGCTTCCCTCGCCCGGCCGGCTCTCCACGCAGATCTGCCCGCCCATGAGCTCGGTGAGGCGTCGGCAGATGGTCAGGCCCAGGCCGGTGCCTCCGTGCCTGCGGTTGGAGGCCCCCTGGACCTGGGCGAAGCTCTCGAAGATCAGGGCCTGCTTCGAGGGCGCGATCCCCACGCCGGTGTCGCGCACCGAGAGGGCGAGGCCCACGCGGGAGTCGCTCCGGGAGATCACGGCCACGTCCAGCACGACCTCGCCGGCCTCGGTGAACTTCACGGCGTTGCCCATGAGGTTCACCAGCACCTGGCGGATCCGCACGCCGTCGCCCAGGAGCCGGGGCGGCAGCGTGGGGTCGACCCGGCAGGACACGCGCAGGCGCTTCTCGGGCGACTGCACGGCGATCAGATGGGTGACCTCCTCGCAGAGGGCCGCCAGGTCCATCGGGGCGACCTCCAGGCGGAGCTTGCCGGCCTCGATCTTCGAGAGGTCGAGGATGACGTCCAGGATGATCAGCAGGGCCTCGGCGCTGTTCTGGATCAGGGTCGTGTAGCCGCGCTGGGTCTCGTCCAGGTCCGTCTCGGCCAGGAGGTCGGTCAGGCCGATCACGCCGTTCATGGGGCTTCGGATCTCGTGGCTCATGTTGGCCAGGAAGTCCCCCTTGGCGCGGGTGGCGGCCACGGCGGCGTCCTTGGCGGCCCGCAGCTCGTCCGTGGCCTGGGCCAGGGCGGCGGTGCGGTCGGTCACGCGGCGTTCCAGGGTCTCGTTCAGGGTCCGGATCTGCTCCTCGTCGTGCTTCTGCTGGGTGATGTCCATGTTCACGCCCACGAGTCGGACGGCGGACCCGTCGCGGTGGCGGACCATGCCCCCCCGTCCGGCGATCCAGTGGACCGACCCGTCGGGCCAGACCACGCGGTAGTCGAGCTCGAAGGGCACGCCCGAGGCCAGGGTGCGGCGGGCCGCCCACTTGACGATCTCGCGGTCCTCGGGGTGGATGATCGCCACGTAGTCGGCGACCTCCCGGAAGGGCTGGCCCTCGTCGCGCCCGTAGAGGATGCGGGTGGCGTCCTGGTGGTCGATGAGCCCGGCGTTCAGGTCCCATTCCCAGTGGCCCAGGCGGGCGGTGGCCAGGGTCCTGCGCTGGCGATCCTCGCTCTCGCGCAGGGCCTCGGCCTGGAGCCTCTCGGCATGGATGTCGGTGTTGGACCCGAACCACTTGAGGACCCGCCCCTGATCGTCGTAAAGGGGCATGCCCCGGGCCTTGAACCAGCGATCTTCGCCGTCGGCCCCGCGCAGGCGATACTCCATGTCGTAGATCACCAGGCTCTCGACCGAGATCCTCCATCGGCTCCAGGTCGTGGCCCGGTCGTCGGGGTGGACCTGCTGCAGCCAACCGTCGCCCAGCTGGTCGGCCTGGGGCACCCCGGTGTAGTTCAGCCACTGCGGGCTCAGGTAGTCGCACCCGCCGTCGGGCCGGGCGGTCCAGACCAGCTGCGGCAGCCCCTCGGCGATCTGGCGGAACCGGGCCTCCCCCTCCTGAAGCCGGGCGTTGGCCAGGGCCAGCTCGTCGGTCCGCTCGCAAATGATCCGCTCGAGCTCGGCCGGGCCCTTCATGGTCATCAGCGCCGGCCAGGCGCGGAACATGGCCCAGGCCCACCACCACGACGCCAGCCCCATGAGCAGCAACACGTGCCCCGAGAGCCGGTACATCGGGTGCCGGAACGCGATCATGTCCAGCAGGTGGTCCAGGCCCGAGAGCCCCACGAACACGCCGAACGACCAGAGGACCTGGGAGAACGGCGACAGGCCCGGCCGCCTCCGCACCAGCCTCCAGATCAGCACCGGCATCGACAGGAACGCGATCCACGCCAGCAGGAGGCCCGTCAGATGCTCCCACACCAGCAGGTCGGGCCAGTCCCCGCAAAGTCCCCTGGGGAGGAACCCCTCGCTGCTGAACTGCCGGCCCACCGCGTCGATCATCGTTCGCCCCAGCTCCGCCTCAACCCCGCCCCGGCGCCCTGGTGGTGCCGACCGGCTGGAGGACGCCCGCGAGGTCGCTCAACCTCACCGGCTTGGTCAAGAACGCGTCCATGCCCGCGGCCGTGTAGTCGTCCCGGTCTTGCGGCTCGCCCGAGACCCCCACGATCCTCGGCACCGCCCAACCCGGCAGGGCCTGGCGCAGCCGGGTCGCCGCCTCGAAGCCCCCCATCTCGGGCATCTGCA
Source organism: Planctomycetales bacterium (assembly GCA_031411935.1). Taxonomy (GTDB): domain Bacteria; phylum Planctomycetota; class Planctomycetia; order Isosphaerales; family Isosphaeraceae; genus JAQGHR01. Next base: position 17,236 of record JANOBY010000657.1, read on the forward strand.
CGTCCAGCAGGACCACGTCGTAATCCTCGGCCATCGCCGCCTCAAGCGCCTCCAGGCCGTTGCGCACCGCGTGGGTCACGTGGCCCATCGTCCGCAACAGCCCCTGGAGCGCGATCCGCAGGACTTCTTCATCCTCGGCCAGCAAGATCCGCAACCCCGAATCCATCGCCTTGCGTCCCGAAGGTGCAGCAACGCTCATGATCGACGGCTCCCTCTTCACGAGGCCTGGCAACGTCCGTCGCCGGGTGAGACTTCTTCGTTCGAGCCACGCCGCTCGAGACCCGACTCCATACGGCTACGCATCAAACTTAACTCAACTCGGCGAGCATGCATCGCTCCCCGTTCAGCCACCTCGCGATGTTTGATACCAGAGCAATCCTACATTATCGAAGCTAACTCAGGCAAGCCCAACCCGAGAATCCGGGCGGAATAATTCCCCATCCCATGATCACGGTTCACGCAAGGACGTACCGGGCCCCCGCGCGGACACGAGGCCCGGGCCTCGCCGACAACGGGCCTGGTCCAATTGTCGCCCGACCAGGCCGTCGCGCCAGGGCCCGAGGGGCCATCCTGGCGCGCTTGCCCGATCATTGGAAGTCGAACATGTCCTTCCAGAACGCGGTCGATTGCGCCGAGGCCGCCGTCCCGTTCGGGGAATGCACGTGCGAGCGGGACTCGGGGCTCTCGTCCTCGACCGGCATCCCCGCCGACCGCTCGATCAGCGCATTCAGCTCGCCCCGGTCCAGCCACACCCCCCAGCACTTGGGGCAGTAGTCGATCTCGATCCCCTGGCGATCCGCCGCCGCCAGCATGATATGACAGATAGGGCACTTCATGGCGATCCTCCGCGTAGAATCCGTGAACTCGTGGAGGCCTGCCGACCACCCGATCGACATCCCACGTCTCTTTCTACGCTCCGGTGGATCATTCGACAAATAGATCGGGAACGAAAGATCGTGAGGAAAAAGCGAAGGATCATCGAATGACCGGTCTGTCGGCCTGCGGACACTCCCGGCCGGTCGAGGCGGTCTCCCCCGTGGGGCAGGGACGCCCGCCCCACCGGGAGAATGCCAGGGTCCGAGGGAGATCGCCTTACCGGATCCCCGAGGCGCTGACCTGCGAGGTCCCCACGGTGGCGCCTCCGGTGGGCCGGGTCACGAACTTGGGCAACTCGACCTGGCCGAAGAAGGCGTAGTTGGGCTTCTCCTGCTCGCGGAGATAGGCCTCCATGGTCTGGCCTTCCTTCAGGGAGACGAAGTGGGGGATGTTGTACACGCTGGTCTCCCAGGCGACCTGCCCCCCGTACACGAGCTTCACGCGGCTGATGTGCTCGCGGATCTTGTAGGTCTTCTCGCCGAAGCTTCCGAAGGTCCGGTAGGTGATCTCGCGCTCCTTGCCGACCTCGGTGGTGGCCACCAGGGTGGCCGCGCCGTTGGGGCCGACCTGGGCCTCGTTCTTGCGCAGGGCGGTGGCCAGGGCCGTGGCCGCCAGGTTGCGCTCGCCGGGGTCGGCCAGGGCGGTCACGTCGAGCTTGACCGTCGAGCCCGGCTTCAGGACGAAGAAGTTGGGGTCGGCCATGGCCTGCTTCAGCGTGCCGATCGCGCCCGCGTGGGGCAGGGCGGCCGGGATCATCGCCCCGACCGCGTTGTGCGGGGTGATCGCGAACAGCGTGGCGGCCCCGTTCGGTGCGCTCAACTCGGCCCCCTGGTAGGCCCACATCTTCACCTGATTCTCCACGTCGATCACGAACTGGCCCCCTACGAGCACGTAGGTCTCGCCGGTCCATTGCAGGGTGTCGCCGGCGAACAGGCCGGTGAGCAGGATGTCGCGCTCCAGCGTCCCGGTGGCCATGTCGTACACCCGGAGCTTGTCGGCCGAGCCCAGGGCCAGGCGCTTGCCCGACGGGCTGATGGCCAGCTTGGGGAAGGCGGCGAAGGGCTTCTCCCGAAGCGCCAGGACCTGCCCCTCGGCCACGTCGAGCACGCCGACCTCCTTGGCCGTGGTGAACGCCAGGCGCTTGCGGTCGGCGCTCAGGGCCGGCACGCACCCGTTCTCGATCGTGAGGTAATAGATCGGGTCGAGCGAGTCGAGGTCCCACACGGCGAGCTTCCCGCCGCTGCTCACCGTGGCGAAGGTCTTCTCGCCCAGGAACGCGGCCCACTTCACGTCGCGGTCCCCGCCGTTGATGTCTCCGTAGGGGACGAACGAGCGGTCCTTGGCGATGCCCGCGTTGGACAGGGACCAGAACTCCAGGCGGTCGTTGTTGCCGAAGCCGAACTCGTCCCGGCACATGAGCACCTGGCTCCCGTCGTCGTTCAGGGCCAGCGGCCTCATGAGGCCGGGCGTGGAGGCCGAGCCCAGGAGCTTCCCCTTCTCCAGGTCGCACTCGACCACGCGCGTCACGCCCAGGGGCTTGGGGTTGTCCAGGTTATAGCCCACCAGGGCCATCTTGCCGTTGCCCGAGACCACCATGCCCTTGGCCCGTTCGAAGAAGTCGGCCTTGGACGGCAGGCCGATCGGCCTGGCCTTGATCGCCGCGGCGGTCGGGGGGGAGGGGGTCACGTCGATCTTCCAGTCCTGGCTGTCGGGGGCGAGCACCAGGGCGCGGGCCTTCGACCAGTCGGGCACCACGACCCTGGGCTCGCTGGGGGGGGCCTTCATGGCGCCGGCGGATGGGGATTTGCTCTTGGCCCTGGCCTTGAACGGGTCCTTGGGGGCCACGGGCTTGAACGGGTCGTCCTCGGGCCTGGGGCGGTCGGCCACGTATTTCTGGTCGGCCGTGCAGAGCTTCTTGAGCTCGATCTCGATCTCGGTGCCGTCCTCGCGCTCGAGCGAGACCTTGCCGTCCTCGACCGCGAGCAGCCGGGCCTTGATGGTGAACTTCCCCGAGGCATCCTTCCAGGTGCGGACCTCGTCATCGGCGAGGGCCGAGGCGCCCACGGCCACGACGCCGATCAGGATGGCCGCGAGGCGACGAACGGGGGCGATGGAGGCGCATCGCATGGCTCGAAGGTCCTTGAACGCGAGAGAAGGGAGGGGTCCTCGTCGACACCACGCATCCTACCGGGCGAGCAATCGGGACGCAAAAGGGCACCGGCAAGGAATGCGTCCTTCCACCCGGGGCCCCGAACTCATGCCTTGCCCTCGGCGTGAAACGGATGGGGCGATTCTCAGGAGGCCGCGCCCAGGACGGTCTTGATGGCGGCCTCGAGCTTGCGGAAGTCGATGGGCTTGGTCAGGTGGGCGCGGAATCCGGCGGTGTGGCAGCGGCGGATGTCCTCGTCCTCGCCGTAGCCGGTCAGGGCGATGGCGGGGACGGCCCTGCGGGCCTGGATGTCGCGCATGAGGTCCATGCCGTTGCCGTCGGGCAGGCCGATGTCGGAGATGATCAGGTCGAAGCTGCCGATCCGGTCGTCGGCGGCCTCCATGGCCGCCGCCACGCAGTCGGCGGTGGTCACCTCGTGGAGGTTGCGCCTCAGGAGCCGAGTGAGCGCCGTGAGGGTGCTGGGGTCGTCCTCGATCAGCAAGATATGCAGCACCGGCAGGGGCTCGGCGGCCGGGGCCGGGGCCGAGGCGGCCTCCGGGGCCGGGGCGGGGCGGGCCGAGACCGGCAGGGTCACGCGGAAGGTGGCCCCCCGGCCCTCGCCCTCGCTGTGGGCGGTGAGGGTTCCGCCGTGCCCCTCGACCACCGTGCGGCTGATCGCCAGGCCCAGGCCCAGCCCCCCGTAGCGGCGCATCCAGGGGGAGGCCTCGGCCTGCTCGAACGCCTCGAACATCCTCGGCAGGAATTCGGGGGCGATGCCGATGCCGTCGTCCGAGACCTCGACCACCAGGGTTCGCCCCGAGTCTTGATCGTGCCTGCGGGTCCGGATCGCGACCCGCCCGCCCGCGGGGGTGAACTTCACGGCGTTCTTCACGAGGTTCCAGACCACCTGCTGGAGCCGCGACGGGTCGGCCTCCACCACGGTGGTCTCGGGGGCCAGGTCCAGCACCAGCGACAGGCCCGCGGCCTCCAGATCGGAGGCGCAGAACTCCAGGGCGCGGGCGATCACCGCGTGCACGTCGGTCGGCTCGCGATGCAGGACGATCGGCCCGCGGGCGATCTGGGTCACGTCCAGCAGGTCGTCGATCAGGCGCGATTCCAGGGCGATGTTGCGCCGGGCCAGCTCCAACGTGGCCCGCACCTCGGGGTCCAGGGGCGTCCCGCCGTCGAGCTGGGCCGAGACCGAGAGCAGCACGGGCGTGAGCGGAGTGCGCAGCTCGTGGCTGAGCACGGCCATGAACCGGGTCTTGGCCTGGCTGGCGCGCTCGGCGATCTCGATCGCGTTCTTCTGGTCGTCGATGTCGGCGCAGGTGCCGTACCAGCGGACGATCGCGCCTGCCTCGTCGCGCACGGGAACGCCCCGCCCCAGGTGCCAGCGATAGCCGCCGGTGCGGGCGTCCCGGAAGCGATACTCGATCTCGTAGGGCTCGCCGGACCGCACGGACGAGGACCAGGTCGCCAGGGTGCGGTCCACGTCGTCGGGGTGGAGGACCTGGCTCCACCCGTGGGCCGAGTAGGTGGCCTCGGGCGAGAGCCCCGTGGTCTCGAACCAGCGGCGGTTGAAGTAGTCGGGCTGGCCGTCGGGGCGCGACGCCCAGACGATCGCCGGCATGGTGTCGGCCAGGGCCAGGAGCATGGCCTCGCTGCGCCGGGAGGCCTCCTCGGCCGCCACCCGGTCGGTCACGTCCAGCGTGATCCCGCCCAGGAGCCTCCGCCCGTCGTGCTCGAGCGGGAACTTGAGGCTCATGAAGTGGCGTTCGCCGAAGGTCTCGACCGCCTCGGCCGTCCGGTTCGACTCCAGCGCCCGGCGATCGCTCTCCTGGAACTTTCGGGCGACCTCCTCGGGCCAGAGGTCGAAGTCGTCCAGCCCCATCAGCTCAGCGACCGGCCTGCCGAACTGGCGGGCCCACGAGAAGTTGCCCCACACGTAGTAGCCGCGATCGTCCTTCACATACTCGATCGTGGGGGAGTTGTCCCGGAAGGCGCGGAAGCGGGCGTCGACCTGGCGGATCTGCTCCTCCATGGCGTGCCGCTCGGTCACGTCGCGGGTGTTGACCACCACCGCGGCGATCGCCGGGTCGTCCAGGAAGCTCGTGCCCACGTTCTCCACCCGGCGCCACGACCCGTCCTTGTGCCTCACGCGGAGGCTGAACGACCGGGGGACGCCGGGCTGCGCGATGGCCCCCTTCAGGGCCTCGGCCGTGTCCTGGAGGTCCTCGGGATGGATCTCGCGGAACCCGCTCTCGCCCACAAGCTCCTCGCTGGTGTATCCCATGACCCGCTGGATCGACGGGCTCATGTACAGGATCTGGCCGTCGGCCCCGAGCATCGTGACCACGTCGGAGCTGTGCTCGATCAGGGTCCGGAACCGCGAGTCGTGGGCGCGAAGCGAGGCCTCCACGGCCTGGCGCTCGGCCATCTCACGCCGCAGGTCCTCCTGGCCCTTCCATGCGCGGAGTTTGCTCCTGCGCATGGCCTCGCCCACGCCCGCCAGGACCAGGCCCGTCGCCCAGAAGACCTCGAGGCCGTAGATCTCCTGGGGATCCGCGACCGCGAACGAATAGATCGGGGGGATCAGCAGGTAAGTCCCCAGCGCCGTGCCCAGGATCAGGCTCAGGACCCCGGGGCCGAACCCCTCGACCAGCGACGTGACGGCCGTGGCCAGGAAGAACGTGGCCATCGGTCGAGAACGGCCCAGGACCCCGATCGCCGCGAGCCGAAAACCCGCCGCAAGGACCGTGGCGACCACGGCAAACCCATAACGAACCGAGGCCGATCGCAAAACAGAGGGCGTCAGGGCCATGATTCATGCGTCCTCGCAAGCCGAGAGGACCGGATCACGTCCCCTTGAACTGAGCTTACCCGACTCCGATCCACCTCGACCCCGATTCATGCCTAAATTCGCTAATAAAATACCAAATTTAACAAAAAAACCCGGAATAACCCGAAGTTTCCGCACCATTACGTCTCCTGACGTCGCCTTATATGGCCATGATCAGGGAGCGGACTGCGGGCCCCGATCGAAGCATGGAGGCACGGCTTCAGGCTCGCGAGATCAGGCCGCGGATCGCGGCCGCGATCCCGGGGAGCCGTGCGCGCCCGAGCATCTCCATATAAATTAACCCAAACGCGACGGCCCACGCCAGGGCCATCCAACCGAGCCAGTCGGGTTGGGGCCGTCGCGCGTGCGGACCGGGGCGGTCGTTGGGGCTCGCCGGGGCGTGACTTGCGGCCCGATCGCGATCGACTTTCGACCCTGGCGGCACCTGGGGGGGGCGCACCCGTCCGTGAGTTTGACCCCGACCCGCAGCCCTGGTGGGCAAGTCACCCGTGGCACCCGGATCTTCGTGCCCGAGCCAGGACGAAATCCCTCTAAAGCGGGGCATGGGGGGCTTCCTCGCGATGGAGCCTTGCCCACCATCGCCTCGCCGAGCGGTACACGTGCTCGGGGTCGAGCCCCGCAAGGCACGGGTGATCGGCCAGCGGGCAGGTCTTGTGATGGCAGGGGCGGCAGGAGACGTTTCGGCGGAGGACCAGCGCCCGTCGCGACCAGGGACGCCATTGCCGGACCCGGTTCGTGCCGCTGAACAGGATGACCGAGGGCACCCCCGCGCACGCGGCCAGGTGCGCCGGGCCGGAGTCCGACCCCACGAACAGGTCGGCCCGTTCGAGCAGGGCGGAGGTCTCGGTGATGACCATCAGGCCGGTCCAGTCGCGCAGGTTCGGGTGGTCGGCCAGGGCCTGGGCCAGGCCCACGTCCTCGGGCCCGCCCACGACCACCACGCGCCAGCCGGCCTCAAGGAACCGGGCCACCAGCTTCCGCCAGTGCCGCAGGGGCCATCGCTTGGCCAGGGTGCCGGCCCCCAGGTGCACGGCGAGCAGGGGGGCCTCCTCGCCGAACCGCCCCGCGTGCAGGCGGTCGGGGTCCGGGTCGGCGTGATGATCGTGCGGGCGGAGGCGGGCGACCGGCCTCGCGGGGCCCGACGCGCCGCCCCGCCTCGTGACCGACGCCACGGCGAGGCGCGAGGGCTGGGCCCTGCGGCGAGTCTCGGGCCAGGCTTCGGCCAGGAATCGCGAGACCCGCGCGCGGTCGCGGTCGCTCGTGCCCACGCTGACCCTCGCCTCGGGATCGCTCGGCAGGCCCAGGGCGTCCAGAAGCGCCAGGCGAGACCGGACTTCGTGCCGGCCCGGCTCCCACAACGCCACGTCGGTCAGGAGGAACCCCCCTCCGCCCATGGCCCACCCCACGCGTCGTCTCACCCCCGCCAGGGCCAGGACGAGCACCGTGAGCACGTCGCCCCTCACGTCGATGCCCAGGTCGTAACGCTCGGCCCGCAGGCTCCGCCCGAGCCTCCACACCGCCGAGCCCAGCGCCCAGCCGGCCGACCCGCGGGCGAACCAGTTCTTCTCGGCCACGATCACCCGGTCCACGTCCGGGTCCGCCGAGAACACCGCGCCGTTGCTGGGCGAGGCCAGCACGTCGATCCTCGCCCGGGGATACGCCGCGCGCAGGCGGGGCAGGATCGGCGTGGTGAGGATCGCGTCCCCCAGATGATCGAGCTGGACGATCAGGATCGATCGCGGGTCGTTCACCGAGGGCGCGGGCCGGAACAGCCTCCAGAGCGCCATGAGCACCCGCCCCACGGCGTCGAGCACGTGGACGAGCACCCTCCACCGCAGCTTGCTGTAGCGGTAGCGCCGCACCGGGACCGGCACCGGCCTGGAGTCAGTCGCTGAGGCGGTCATACGCCTCCTTCGTCGCGAGGGCCGCGGCCGACCAGGGGTAATGCTCCAGGACGTGCCCCGCCAGGCCGGGCGAGCCGCCAACTTCCCACGCAAGCCGCAGCGCCCCGGCGATCCGCTTCACGTGTCCGGGGGGCGCATAAACGGCATGATCGCCGAAGTACTCGCGTGTGCATCCGTAAGGCGTGATCACGATCGCGCACCCGGCCAGGGCCGCCTCGAGCGCCGCCAGGCCGGGCGTCTCGAACCAGCTCGGCAGGGCGAACACCCGCGCCGCCGCCAGGGCCGACTTCAGCATCGGGTCGGCATGATCCACGCGGTGCAGGAAACGCACGCCGTCGCCGGCCTCGCGGCGGCACTGCTGGAAGTAGCGATCATGGCCGGGGACTCCTCCGCCGATGACCACCAGGGGCAGGCCAGCCAGCCTCGACGCGCGGATCAGGTTCAGGACGTTCTTGCGGGGCTCGACCCGCCCCACGTAGAGGACGAATTCCTCGTCGCCGAAGCGTTCCCGGAAGGCGATCGGGTCGGCCCGGGCGAACCGGGGGTCCACGCCGTTGGAGACCACGTGGATCTTCCGCGGGTCGGCGCCGAAGAGCCCCTGCAACTGGGCGGACTCGGCCCGCGAGTTGGGCAGGATCGCGTCGGCCAGGGCCAGCAGATGCCTCCGCCAGTCGGGCAGGGCGGGCAGAGCACGCCGCGAGAGCCACTTCGCCAGGTCGATCGCCGCCCTCGTCCGCGAGGGTGCGAGCGCCGCCAGGGCCCGGGGCTCGAACCAGCAGATCGGCGAGACCGCCACCGGAACGCCCCGGCCCTTCGCCACGCGGGCGAGCTCCAGCCCCTCGCGGCTCATCCCGTAAAGATGCAGCAGGCGGGCGTCCTCCAGCCGGTCGCCCCAGGAGCAGAACGGGCGGATGGCGAGCCCCAGGTCTTCCAGATGTCGCGACGTCTGGATCAGTTGATTCTCGCCGCCGCCCGGCGCCTGGAAGGCCGCCGAGGGCGCGTGCACGATCACGCTTCCGGGAGTCATCACGCCCGAGGCCCTGCGGCCCAGCCACTCGGTGTCGGAACCCCTTCGCGCGATCATCGCCACGAGTCACCCCCGTTGCGAGACGGGTTTGGGGCGCGCCAGGCCCGAAGCCGCTTCTTGATGCGATCGCGCACGGATCGCGCGGGCAGGTCGTCCACGGGGGTCACGGTCTCCCAGTCGATCGCCGCCCTCATGGCCGCACGCAGGCTGCGCGAGGGCCGCGCCGCCCGGGCCTGCGGGGCATCAACGCGGAGCGTCCTCCGCGCGTAGACCAGCTCGTGCGGTTTCACCACCTGGCATGGCCCGACCACGGGGATCGTGGCCGAGTGGTCTCCGCGGAAGATCTCCAGGGCCAGCGGATGGCGCGTATCCCACTCGTCGAATTGCATGGAGAAGCGGCCTTCCCCCTTGGGCAGGAGGGTCCAGCGCCTTTGCGACCGCCATCGCCACCAGCGGGCGAACTCGGTGAGCGTGACCCGCCACAGGCCGTCGATTTCCCCCGCGGCCCTCGCCACGGCCGTGACCACCTCGGGGAACCTCCCCAGCCTCCGCTCGGGATGCCCGTACACGAACGCGGGGTCGCCGGCCGCGGCCTTCGCCCGGATCGTGCGCACCAGATGCGCCGCGATCTCGCCCGGGTCGGGCCTCCCGGCGTCGAGGAACAGGCCCTCGCAGATGGGGTGGATCGGCACCTGCAAGACGGGGGAGAACCCGCCGTCGCGTCTCGGATAGAACGGCAAATCGTCGTGGCCGAGGTGGAAGTCCGACGAGTAGTGATAGCCAAGCGAATCGATCGCCCGATCCAGCCCCTCGTTCCATCGCCCCTCGGGCGCGGCGAACCCTTCGCACGTGATCCCGTGATCGCGCAAGACTCTGTCCGCGCGCTGGAGGTTCCGCAGGTTGGCCTGCTCGTCGCGGTAGACCACGTGGTAATGGCCGTGCGACTGCGCATCCCCGCGCCGCAGGTCGGCCAGGACCGCGGGCTGGTCGGCGTAGGCATGCGTGCTCACGAAGTTCGTCGAGCAATCGTCGATCGGTTCGCGGGCGCGGGCGAAGGCGAAGTAGTCGTCGGGATAGGACTCGTCGAGGTCCGCGCGGAAGTTGAACGCGCCCCGGTACGGATGCGGGTACGGGGAGAGCCTCGCCCACACGCCCCCGGCACGGGTCACGGTGTGGCGAATCCTGAGGATCAAGGAACGCCGCAAAGGGGCCTTGTCGAAGCGTGCGAGGCGCTCGGTCAGGACCGCGCCGCCCACCGTCCAGCTCTTGCGGTCGGCGTTCGTGTCGATCAGCCGGGCGAACGGGTCGCCGCCGCTCGATTCGCGACGGAGCACGTCCACGTCGATCGCCACGTGGCCGCCCGTGAGGGATCCTCGCACCCGTCGGGACGACACGCGCTTGCCGTCGAACAGCACGAACCGACCCGCCGCGAACGCCATCGGATGCGCATCGGCGACCACGCGAAAGGGCACGCCCTCTTGCATGAGCATCTGCTCGACCGCAGGCGGGGTGTCCCACAGGAGCAACGGCAGGGGCGGCATCTCCAGGCCGGGAAAAGGCGTCATGCGAGCCCCCCCGGCGCTTCCGCCAGCCAGAGCGCCAGGAGCCGCGCCCTGGCCACCCGGCGGAACACCGCGTGATTCGCCTCCTGGGGCGAGAGCAGATAACGGATTCCCACGCGGGCGAATCGCGATCTCAGGTCCACCGCGAGCCTCCCGGGCACGAACCATCGCTCGCGGACGGGGCCGCCCTTCGGATACATCCAGAGCCCCCGGCGCTCGTCGATCCGCTTCACCACGGCCTTCGGGAGCCACGGCCGGTTCGCGTCCAGGGCGAGCAGGTTCTTGTCCACGATCGCGAGCCGACCGCCCGGCCTCAGCACCCGGCGCATGTCGTCGAGGGCCGCCGCCAGCCCACCTTCCGGCAGGTGCTCGATCACCTCCACGGCGATCACGGCGTCGAAGGTCCCTGAGCCGAACGGCAGGCGCGTGGCCGAGCCCCGCACGCGATCGAGCCCGTGCGCCTTCGCCAGCATGCCCGACGACGGGTCGAGCCCGACGACCTCCGCGCCTTTCTCGATCAATCGCCGAGCGAACCGCCCCTTGCCGCAACCCAGGTCGAGGATCCGCAGGCCGCGCACGTCTCCGAGCGCCTCGACGATGCCCGCGAGGCGGAAGTCCTCGGCGGGAACCTCGTCGTGGAACCGCGCCTCCAGGGCGTCGAACCGATCCGCCACGTAACGCTCGTGGACCCCGGTCATGAGGCCCCCCCGGCTCGCAGGAGCTCCCGATGCTTCCACGCCCGGACCGCCACCGACATGCCCGACAGGCCGCAGAACATGAGTCCTTCCAGGCCGTCGCGGAACCCCTGCTTGCCCAGGTACAGCTTGGCGAAGGTCCAGGCCGGCCGCAGGGTCAGGTCCAGCGCCCTCGCGGGGCGCCCTTCGTCGGCGAACCTGCGGGCCTCCAGCGTCGTGTAGCGGTCGATCTTGGACAGAAATGTCTGCATGTCGGGAAGCGTGCGATGTCGCAATCCGTGGATCAGTTGCCCGGCCGTGCCTAGCAGGTCCACGGTCTCGTGAACCTTGCCGACCCACCGGCCGCAATCGCGCCGGAAGAGGCGTAGCGGGCGGTCGTGCTGCGTGCCCGAGAACCGGAACGCCCGCCCCAGGACCACGCTGCGGATCGGCACGCGGTAGCCGCTATGACCGTCCCCCGCGATGGACGAGCGGACCTCGGCGGCCATCTCGGGCGAGGATCGCTCGTCGGCATCGACGGCGAGCACCCAGTCGCCCGAGGCAAGGCCCAGAGCGGCGTTGCGCTGGGAGGCGAAGTCGTCGAACTCGCGGACAAGCACGCGGTGGGCGAGGCTGGTCGCGATGGCCTCGCTGGCATCGCGGGTCGCGGCGTCGACCACCACGACCACCTCGTCCACCCAGGCGAGCGATGCCAGGCAGTCGGGGAGGTTCTCCGCCTCGTCGCGGGCGAGGATCAGGGCCGAGATCCGGGGCTCAGGCATGACGCGCCGCCTTGCGGACGGCCATGGCCATCGTCCGCACGGGGAAGTACGCCGCATAGAGAATCAACGCCAGATCGAGCCGGCCGAACGCCGCCAGGACGATCCACACATGCCAGCGCACGTCGGCGTGCCCGGCCAATCTCACCGCACTCCGCGACCACGAAGGGGGATCTCCGACGACCGTCCCTCCCGACGCGGCAACCGTCGCCGCGTCCTGCTGCGCCACCACGAACAGATACTTGCCCGCCATGTAGGCCATGCCCAGGAGAAGCCACAGGGCCGAGCCGGTGCGACTGTACGCCGCCCACGCGATCGCCGCGTGCAGGGCCATGTCGGCAAGCTCGTCGAGCACCGCGTCGAGCCATCGGCCGAACTCGCTGGCCGTGCCCTGCAACCGCGCCAGGTGGCCGTCGGACGTGTCGAGCACCAGGCCCAGGGCGAGCGAGCCCGCGATCGCCGCCCGCACGACGATCGAGTCGGGGACGATCGCGATCATCAGGGCCGAGCCCAGCATCAAGCCCGCCGCGGCGATCGTCACCGCGTTGGGCCGCACCCTCGTGGGCTGAAGCGCGCGGGCCAGCGCCCTCGCCGGGACGAAGGCCCAGAACCGCCCGATCGGCTGGTACGTGCGGCGGCGGACGAGCTCCTCGCCGGCGGCCTGCAACGACGACGGCTGGTCGAGCCGCCAGAGCACGGCGGTCTCCACATCGCGGCCCGATCTCACGGCGCGTCGCAGGCGATTCGGGTCGTAAAGGCGATCGGCGCGTAGGATCACGCGATCCTCGGGCGGAGGACCGGTCGCGAACACCACCGAGCCCGCGGATTCGCCCATGAGCCGGGCCAGGGCCTCATGCTCGTCCTCCCGCGCATGGACCGCGAACGGCCCGGAGCTGCACCCCCGCGCGGCGTCGACCAGATGCGTGAGCACCGATCGCCCGAGCACCTCCTCGCCGGCCAGGGGGCCGCGAGGCCCGCGAGGTCGGGCGTCGATCACCAGGGTGCGGGACAGTGCGGGCATGCGGGGCGCCTCCGTGCGCCGGGTCGTCTGAGATTCAGGAAGACAATCGTTGAACCGTCAAGCTACGAAGGAAGGAAAAGGATGTTAAGTCACAAAATCTGGATGTCTTTGCGTCTTGGCGGTTCATCACCAGCGGAACCGCTCGAAGAAGGCTTCCTGGCGGAGGTTCCAGAGAGAGGCGCGGAGCGGGCGTTCGCGGCGTCGGTCGATCACGGCGCGGAACCGGGAGGCCGCCTCGACGAACGCGGCCAGGTGGCCGCGACGGCCCGTGGCCAGGGCGTGAATCAAGCGGATCGGCAGCCAGGCCAGGTGCGCGGCGAGCCTCGCCCCGCCCAGGTTCTTCCAGCAGAAGAGCAGCGTGTTGCGCGCGGCCAGGCGGTCGCAGCCGTCGTGGCCGAAGGCGGGCTCGAACGAGGCGAACCCCACGTGATGGGCACGCGACTCGGGCACGTAGTACCCCTTCCAGCCGGCCATCCAGCCGCGGAAGCCCAGGTCGAGGTCCTCGATCCGGCCGGGGAAGTAGATCGGGTCGTACCCGCCCAGCGCCAGGAACCGCGACCGATGCACGGCCAGGACCGGCCCGGCCGCGGCCGTGAGGTCGGCGGCCTCGACCACGCCCTCGTGCCCCGGAACGCGACTCATCCCCTGCACCAGACCGAACCGCGAGCGGACGCGCGTGCGCATCCCCTCGTAGGCCGAGTCGTCCATGGTCCAGCATTGCGGGGCCGAGAAGAACGCGTCGTCATGCTCGTCGAACGCCGCGAGCAGGGGGGCCAACGCGTCGGGTTCGAGCGTCACGTCGTTGTTCAGGAGCAGCACGACCGGCTCGCTCATGCGGGCGAGCACCGCGTTGAACGACGCCAGACCCCGGTTCGGCTCGCTCACCACGGCCACATGGGGCCAGGCCTCGGCCAGATACGCGAGCGAGTCGTCGGTGGACGAGTTATCCACCACGGTCACGCCGCAGGGGATCGGCGAGCCCTCCGCCGCGGCCACCACCGAGGGCAGGCACGCCTCAAGCAGCCCCCGGCCGTTGTAATTCAGAACCAGGATGTGCGTCCGGTCCATCCCCACGGGCTCCATCCCTGTCGGGTGCGGTCACAAGTCGAGTGGCGCGTAAGTTAAGGCGGGGAAGGAAAAAGGTCAAGGGGAAGTCGCTCTCCGGCCGACATCCCGGGCACGCCCGAATGCATCAAAATTTTGGATGTCCAAAATCAAGGATTGACTCGGAAGAAATTGGAGCCGATAGTGTCCTTGTGGGGCGGACGTCTCCGTCCCCATCGACTCGAAGAGGAGGCTCCTGCGGTGAAGATCCTGTTGCAGGTGATGGCGATTGAGTCCGTGCTGGCGGGGGTGTTCCTCGCGGCCGCGGGCCGCTGGGATGTGCCGTGGTTCTGGGCGTTGATCGCGGTCCATACCGTGGCCATGGTCGCGATCCAGGGCTCGATGGACCCCGACCTGAAGAGGGAACGATGGAGGCCCGGCCCCGGTGCTCGCGACCGATGGGTCCGCCTGGTGGCGAGCGGGTGCCTGCTGCTCCACCTGACGGTGGCGGGGCTGGACGTGGGCCGGTTCGGCTGGTCGAGCACCATGCCGACCTGGGTCCACGGCGTGGCGATGGCAGTTTACTTGCTGGGCCTGGTTTGCGGCGCCTGGGCCATGAGGGTCAACCGGTTCTTCTCGTCGGCGGTGCGGATCCAGCGAGACCGGGGCCATCGCGTGGTCAGCGACGGCCCGTACCGGTTCCTGCGGCACCCCGGCTATGTGTCGGTCATGGTGGCGGCGGTCAGCGGAGGCATCCTGATGGGCTCGTGGTGGTCGATCGCGCCCCTGGTCCCGCTGATCGCGCTGTTCGTGTGGAGGACGTCCATGGAGGATCGCGTCCTGAGGGCCGAACTGGAAGGATACGAGGCCTATGCCTCGGGCGTACGCTACCGCCTGGTGCCGGGCCTCTGGTGAGGCCCGAGGGCCCTCCTACGACAGCGAGAGGTCGTCCGCCTGCATCTTCCGCCCTTCCGCCTGGCGATAGCGGAACCACACCATCGGGACGAGCGGGCACAGGACCATCAGCCCCAGCACCCCCGGCAACAGGAGCGTGTACCACACGCCGAACGGTTGTCCCACCGCCAGCGCGACCAGCCCGGCTGCGAGCGACACGGCCGAGGCGATCAGGGCGGCGATCCCCGACCCCAGGATGATCCCCTTCGCCTTGCCCCGGGGGGCGAGCGAACCGGACGCCGCTCCCCAGAGCCCGCCGAATAGCCCGAGGACCGTCCCGGGCACCCACGCCCAGTTCTGCGCGATGAACCATGGCTCGATCATGACGATGCTCCTTGTTGGACCGCGTCGCGATGGGCTTTTAAGAGGTCCTTCGCCATGGTCGCCGAGATCCCCCCGTCGGCCACGAGCACGCGGAGCTTCCGCTCGAAAACGTCCCCCGCCTTCGGGTCTTCCGTCGCGCGAACCTTGGCGATCAGGCGATCCAGCCGGGCCCTCACCGTGGGGTACGACACCCCGTACTCCTCGGCCACGGCCTTCAGCGAACCCGACGCCAGCAGAAACCGGCGGAGGAACTGGAAATCCTCCACGTCCAGCATCTCCACCCAGGCCGCCTGCGTGGTCGTCTCGGCCATGCTCACGCCGCGGACCCCGTGGGTTCACGATTATTGAACTTGACTTCAGGATGATTGAGGTTCACAAAGTGAATGTCAAGTTCAATTTTCTTCAACTGGCGCCCGGCATCAATCTCGCGCCGGGAGGGTCACCGTGTAGAGGTCGGCCCCCCCGTCGCGGTCGGACACGAACGTGAGGCCCGATCCGTCGGGCGTGAAGCTTGGCTGGAGGTCGCGGCCGGGGTGGTTCGTGAGGTTTTGCGGGTTCGAGCCGTCGGCGCTGGCCACGTAGATCTCGCTCTGGCCGTCGCGGGTGGAGACGAACGCCAGGCGCTTGCCGTCGGGCGAGAAGGCGGGGAAGTCGTCGATGCCCTTGCGGGTCGTGATCCGTTGCAGGCCGGTCCCGTCGGGCTTCACCGTGGCGATCTCCAGCCCTCCCCAGCGGTCGGTGGCGAAGGCGATCGACGAGCCGTCGGGCGACCACGACGGGTGGGCGTCGTGGCCGGGGCTCTGCGTGAGCCGCACGGGGTCCGAGCCGTCGGCCTTGATCGTGTAGATCTCCTGGTTCCCCTCGTGCGTGGAGCTGAAGGCGAACCGCGACCCGTCGGGCGACCACGACGGCCAGTCCTGATGCGAGAGCTTGCCGCTGAGGTCCCCCACGACCTTTTTGAGTCCGGATCCGTCGCTCGCGCTCGTGGCGATGTCCACGTTGCCCTGCGTGCCCGACTGCTCGACGATCGCGATGGCGAGCCGGGTGCCGTCGGGCGAGAACGCGGCGTGGAACTCGGGCAC
>JANOBY010000658.1:0-1533 GCA_031411935.1 Planctomycetales bacterium
GTCCCAGAGCCGGATGCGCCCGCCGACGGTGACCTGCCCGGTCGGTTCGGCCTCGACGTCCCGCTCAAGCTCGGCCAGGACCGCCTTGACGGTCAGGGGTTCCTGGCCTTCGCCCCGGCAGCCTAGCGCCGCCACGCAGAAGATCGCTGCAAAAATAGGGCGCATCGCCGTCCCACCGTTTCGGGTTCGCGGTCGGGTGTTGCTTGTCCGTGAGTGGATCAAAACATACCAGAACCGGATGCCATGGGCAGCGCAGGGACGGTCGCGAATTGCCGTCCCGCGACGATCCCGCGTCACTGCCTGCGGGGTCCGCCCTCGAGCGCCAGGATCGTGAACTCGCACGGGCCTCCGCTCCTGGCGGGCGTGCCCTTGTGGTGCTCGACCACGGGCAGGGCGCGGAGCAGGGGGGCGTACGAGGCCCGTTGCTCGCTCGTGGCTTTTGGCTCGAAGTACACGGCCACGTAGCGGGCCCCCTGGGTCCGGTAGAGGTCCAGGCGGTCTTGCCAGTCCTCGGGCAGGAGCGTGCTGTGCACCGGCCACCCTTCGCGGAAGCTGTAGTGGACCACCGTGGGGAACTCGATGCCCGGCCCCATGGCCACCACGCGGTCGTCCTCGTGCGTGAGCGCCTTCAGGCGGGCCGCGAGCGCCAGCTTCCCCTCGTCCTGCCGGAAGAACCCGCCCGAGATCCACGGCGATTGCACGACCACTGCGAGCCCGAGCAGGGCCCCGGCCAGCCGCAACTCACGCCCCGGACGCGCGGCTCTTTCGGCGATCGCCCGCAGGCCGATCGTCGCCCAGAGCGCCGCGGCCGGCAGCATCATCAGCTCGTAATAATCGTGGTCGAGGAACTTGGGAGCCAGCAGCACGTAGTAGACGAGCCCCATCACGGTCCACCCGGCCAGGTATCCCCCCGGCGACCGGCGACGCATGGCCGAAACGACCGCGCCCACCGCCATCAGCCCCGCCGTGACCGGCCCGCAATCCCGCACGAGGAACCGGCTCGTGAGGCCCGCCCAGAACCCGCGGGTGAGGAAGATCCCCGGCGCCTGGAAGCTGAAATACGGGTGCACGATCCCGTCCACCCACCCCGACTGCACCGGGTTGGCCGTCCGGAAGAACACCAGGGCCATCCACAGCGCGACCGGCCCCAGGATCAGCGCGCTCATGGCCAAAAACGGCGGCGAGGCCACCGCCCGCCACGACCCCGCGTGCCTGCGCGTCATCTCGGCCAGGGGCAGGAAGATCATCAGGCCGAAGTACTTGAACAACGCGGCACACAGGCCCCCGACCGTGGCGAGGGCGAGCCACCGCGTGCGGCCGGTGTCGAGATAGCGGCGATAGGACGCGGCCGAGACGAGCATCGACGCGAGCATCCAGGGCTCGGGCAGGACCGCGCGTCCGTAGAAGAGGAACAGGGGCGAGGCCGAGAAGAGGATCGTCCCGGCGATCGCGTCCCAGTCGCCGCGTTCCCTGCGAGTGAGGTCGAAGAACGCCGCGATCGCCACCAGCGAGCCCAGCAAGCTCAGCACGTGG
>JANOBY010000659.1:0-11251 GCA_031411935.1 Planctomycetales bacterium
CCGGGTTCGCTCCATCGACCACGATCAGGCCCGTTTCGTCGGCCTTCAGAGTCGCACCCTCCAACGACTGCGCCGAGATGACCGGCGACCGCTCCCACTGCGTGATGCCGGATCCCTCGCGTTCCCAGGTGGCCTGATCACGATCGGTGGCGGGATCGGGCGCGCCGAGGCGGGCCTTCCCTTCGAGGATCCGCGAGTCGAGCGCGGCCAGTTCCTCGGCCTGCTCGGCCGTAGGGGCGGAAATCAGGGGAGCGGCATTGCCCTTGGAGCCGTCGAGGCCGTTCTCGGGAACGTTGTGGAAGAAGGCATAGAGGCCGTAGTAATCCTTCTGCGTGATCGGGTCGAACTTGTGGTCGTGGCACTGGGCGCAGCCGATGGTCAGGCCCAGCCAGACGGTCCCGGTCGTGTTCACGCGGTCGATCACATAAGCGGCCTGATATTCTTCGGGGATCGCCCCCCCCTCGAAGTTGATCATGTGGTTGCGGTTGAACCCGCTGGCGATCTTCTGGTCGAGCGTGGCGGACGGGAGGAGATCCCCCGCGACCTGCTCCAGGGCGAACTGGTCGAAGGGCTTGTTGGCGTTGAAACTATCGATGACCCAGGCTCGCCAGCGGCTCATGTCGCGGCCGGCGTCGATGTGATAGCCGTGGGTATCCGCGAACCGCGAAGCGTCGAGCCAGTCCAGAGCCATGCGTTCGCCATAGCGAGGAGACGCGAGCAGGCGATCCACGACCTTCTCATAAGCGTTGGCCGAGGTGTCGGCCAGGAAGCCATCGATCTCCGCGATCGTGGGAGAAAGCCCGGTCAGGTCGAGGGTCACACGCCGGATCAGGGTGCTGCGATCCGCCTCCGGAGAGGGCTCGAGGTGTTCGGATTTCATCTTCGCGAGCAGGAACCGATCGATCGGGTTCTTCGCCCAGGACGGCCTGTCCACGGCGGGCGGCTCGACCCGTTCGGGGGCTCGGAAGGACCAGTGGGCCGTGTACTCCGCACCCTGCGCGATCCATTCGCGAAGGATCGCCTTCTCGGCATCGGAAAGCGTCTTGTTCGATTCGGGGGGCGGCATGGGCGTGCGGATGGTCCGGCTGGTGATCATGGTCACCAGGCGGCTTTCCTCGGGCTTGCCCGGCACGATCGCGGGCTTCCCCGACTCGGCGGGCTTGATCGCGTCCTCTCGGATGTCCAGCCGGAGCCCCGACTCCCTCGCCTGCTCGTCGGGGCCGTGGCATGCGAAGCACCTATCGGCCAGGATCGGACGGACGTCGCGATCGAAGGCGATCGGCCGATCCGCGAGGGCGGAGGATCCCTGAGCGACCGCCACGGCGAGTAAGACCCATGTCGGGATTGGCGATCTCATGAAAAATCCTCGCGGGAGGTGGGGCCACAGGCCAGATTTTCGATTACGGGCCGAAGTCCGTCGTCGTGCAACGAGGGGACGAAGAAAGCCAATCCGAAAAGGTCCTCGAAGAATTCGCGGATTTGGACTCGACAGCTGGAGGAAAGTCTGTCATAATCCAAGAAGCAATTGAAGGCGACCCACAAGATGGGCTGCTCGCTGACTCGTCCGGATCATAGCGGGGACGTCGTAAGCCCCAGGTTTCTCGGAAGACGATGTTGTCTTCATAAGGCCTTTATGGCCAGTCCTGGAATCAGGTCCGTGAAGTCCAGGTGATCGACCCTTGGGAATTCCTCCCCGGGGCTAGTCCACCAAGATCAATCCTTCACGAACCTTCGACGACCGCGTTCACAGGATGAAGGTGTCGAATGTCCACGATTATTTCGCCCGAACTTCCGGAGCTTGCGATTCTTCTCGATCAGCTAGCCTCGGCGATATCCGGCCTTGGGCACGGGATCCGTCGATCCGACGGCACGATCGACACCTGGTCCGATGGCGGCAGCACGTACATGGACGCAAAGCTCCCGGGGCTCGAGGGCGAGCGTCTGGACATCTGCCTCCACGACGGGCGGATCTTCGTCGTACGCGAGCGCTCTTGAGAACAGGATGGTGGCAAGGACTCCCTGCATGGAGGGGTCTGGCCGAGCGCCCCGGCAGGTGCGACAATCCCTCGACCGGGCGACTCGTTTCCCGAGACGACCCTCGCCCGGGGCCCCACGTCCACGCACTGAGCCGACTCTCCAGGAGAACCCCACCATGACGGGCATGCGTTCCGAGGGAGCCCCTCTCCCCTCTCGGCGAAAAGCCATCCGTTCGGCCGCCGCTCTGGCCGCGGCCGCCTCGTTCGCCGGGTCAAGCCCCGTCGGGGCCGATGAACCGGGCAGAACCTCCTCGGCGGGACGCCTGCGCCAGTCGGTCTGCCGCTGGTGCTACGGCAAGACCTCGCTCGAGGATCTCTGCACCACGGCCAAGACGCTGGGCCTGGTTGGCATCGACCTGCTCACGCCCAGCGATTTCGAGACCGTCAAGAAGCATGGCCTGGTCTGCACCATGACCAGTTCTCACCCGCTGTCCGACGGCCTCTGCGACCCGAAGTATCACGACTCCGCTCTGAAGACGATCCACACCGCGATCGAAGCCACCGCGAAGGAGGGCTGGAAGAACGTGATCTGCTTCTCCGGAAACGCCCAGGGGATCGACCGCGAGACCGGCATGAAGAATTGCGTGAAGGCCCTCAAGGAGATCACGCCGGTGGCCGAGAAGGCCGGAATCACCCTCCAGATGGAGCTTCTGAACAGCAAGGTCGATCACAAGGACTACATGTGCGACAACACCACCTGGGGCGTCGAGCTGGTCAATCGCGTGGGATCCGACCGTTTCAAGCTCCTGTACGACATCTACCACATGCAGATCATGGAAGGCGACGTGATCCGCACCATCGAGAAGAACCCGAAGGCGTTCGGCCACTACCACACGGGCGGAAATCCCGGCCGTCATGAGCTGGACGAGTCCCAGGAGCTGAATTACAAGGCGATCTCCCGGGCAATCGCGGGGTTGAAGGACTTCGACGGCTACTTCGCCCACGAATTCCTCCCCGTCCGCGATCCCCTGGTGAGCCTCGCCGAAGCCGTGACTCTCTGCACCGTCTGACGGTCGGCCGGTCGCGACTCATGGGGAACTTGCCCCATGAGTCCGCTCAAGCCGCCCCTTGAGCCAGGGAGCCTGGCCCCGCTCGTAGGCGCTTTCAAGCGTCCGGCGGATGGCGGCCACGGGGCAACCATGCTCCAGGCCGAACTCCTGGTCGGCGAGCGTCCCATCGACGTGGAAGTGAAGGAACCCTCCCGCGACGATCGCCCTTGAGACCGAAAGCCAGCGTCCCCTCACCAGACGATCGACCATTCCAGCACCTGCGGTGATCGGGGGACCAAGGACGTCGGGGATGGGGAGCACACCACGCGGACTTCCGGTGACCTTGGCGACGATCCGGGCCTGATCACGGAAAGAAAGATAGGGCCCCACGACCGCGTACCGCTGGCCCGAACTCCCTCGGTCGAGCGCGGCGAGATGGGCCTGCGCCAGGACTTCCGCCTCGATCACCGGAATCCCTCCTCCCGGAAGCGCCGCCACGGGCGATCGGGACATCGCCAGCAGGACCCTTGTCGACGTGGGCCCCGGATCGCGCGGGCCGATGACCATACCGGGGCACAGGGCCAGCGTGGTCATGTCGGGGCAGGAAGCGCCCAGGACCAGGGCCTCGGCCTCTCGCTTCGTCTCGGTGTAGGGGGATCTCACCGAATGGAGGTTCCAGCGGCTCCGCTCATCGGCCGGATGGCTCTTCGTTCCCGCGGCGAGGGTCTGCAATGTCGAGGTGTAGACGAAACGCCGAACGCCGGCTCGTCGTGCCGAGCCGAGCAGGCTTCGCGTGGCGACCACATTCACCTCGGCGCTCAGCCCCGAGGGATCTTGCCCCAGCCGGACCCAGCTGGCGCAATGAATCACGGAGTCGATCCCATCCACGGCTCGTTGCCGGACCGTCGGATCGCGCAGGTCACCCGACATCCACTCAAGGGGTGGATCCTCTCCCACTTCCCGGACTGGGCGACGAGTCAGACCCCGGACTCCGTACCGCCCCTCGGCGGCAAGTCGTCTCACGATATGCCCGCCGACGAATCCGCCCGCTCCCGTCACGAGGACGAGGGGTTTGCCTGGGCGAGTCATCGCCCGCTTTGCCTGAGGACCGTCGGGTCGGGCTGCCAGAGCGAAAGAAACGTCGGCGTCTTGCTCCGATCCAGCCCGGGATAGCTCAACGGCAGGATTTCCCCCTGGAGGGGCGTATTCGGCGCGATCGCATAGATCGAGTTCGCCGCTCCCCCGGGTCGTTGATACTGGACGACCTCCGCGTTGCTGAGCCTTGCCAGGTTCTGGGCCTCATCGATCGCATCGTCCAGGTACCCGAGGCGGTCGATCATTTTGAGGTCCAGGGCCCTGGCCGCCGTGACGACCCGGCCGTCGCGAATCGCCGCGTGATCGGTGGCCGTCATCGCGCTGCGGCGTTCGGCCACGCGACCGCGGAACCGTTCGGCGAAGCTGTCGGCCATCTCCTGGAGCAGTTTCCTCGTCTCGTCCGGCACGGCCGCCGTGACCGCCCCCATGTCCACGAGCTCGCCCGACTTGATGGGCTCCGAGCGGACATTGAGCGCGGCCATGGCGTCGGAAAGGTTGTAGAGGTTCAGGATGACTCCCACCCCGCCAGTGATGGTCGTGGGATGGGCCACGATCAGGTCGGCACCCAGCGCGAGATAATAGGCTCCACCGGCGGCCACATCCATCAGGCAGGCGACCACGGGCTTGCCGGTCTCGCGGCGGAACCGCTTGAGATCTTCGGCCAGGATGTCGGCCGCCGTCACGCCTCCGCCGGGGCTGTGGATCCGCAGGACCACGGCACGCACCTGGGGATCGCAGCCCGCCGCATGAAGCTTCTCGCGGAACAGGGAGACGGGATTATCGCCCGTGGAGTAGAGACCGGTGAAGTTCTGGTTCAGGATCAGGCCATCCAGGTCGACAATGGCCACGCGGGGACCTCCCGCGCCGATCGGCGAGGGGCGTACCACCTTCGTCGTCAGGGGGCCGGCTTCGGCCACGGGCGGGATCTTCACTTCGAGCGTTCCCTGGACGGTCGTGGCCACCTGGGCTTCGCCGCGAAAATGCCCATCCACATTGCCCGAGAACGGGATGGCCGAGCAGCCCATCTGGAGCGAGAGGCTCGCCAGAGCCAGGCAGACCGCCCTCATCGTCCGGTACATTAGCCCGTCCACTACCGTCGGAATGGAACGCATCGACGGATTCCAGCGTCGAACAAACCCTATGACTTAGGATCGGTCCGGAGGCGGAAAAACTTGCCCGGACATCCCTCATCATCGCGAGAATCGTTCCATGACCCCCCTCCTGTTCCTCTCGATCTCCCTCCTGGGCCAGCCTCAGGGCGATGCGGATCATCCCACCAACGACGTCTACCGCAGGCTGGTCACGGAAGGAGTGGATCTGGACGGGGCCCGCGTGACGCTCGAACCTCCACTCCTGCGAGATGGACAGGCCGCCGAAGACCAGCGCCGCAAGCTCGTCGAGATTGCGGGCAGCGAGAAGGCGGTGGACGAGTTACTCCGTGACTCCGTGACGGCCCCCTTCGTCCTCAAGCTTCGCGACCAGAAAACACCGGGAGGCGTGATCCGTCACGCCCATCTGGTCTTTGCCATTCGCGCCAATCTTGACGCGATCGACCCCGGGAAAGCGGCCCAGGACGCCGACAACAAGGCGTTTGAAGCGGCCAACATGAAGCTCGCGACGAGAATCCTGGACGCCAACGACCTCCGAACGCGGAACATCGTCCTTCCGCCCCAGGAAACCGGGTGGTTCTCGCACAACTCGGTCGACATGCTGGATCGGATCCAGGTGCAGACGACCAACCGAGTTGAGGTGTCCCGGTCCGACCGTTCCCTGGCCGTGGCGTCGGAAACGGACCGGCGATTCGACGCCGAAGGTCCGCATACCAACGCGTGGCAGGCCCTCGACCGAAAAGGCGTCGTCTCGGGCCGCCCGACACCTTATTCGGGATCGATCTCGTATGCCCGTTGCACCCGCCTGGCGAGTTCCCCCGACACCTTGGTGGTGGAATCCCGCCTGGCGGTCTACGAGCCGAACGACTGGTTCCAGGGGGCGGCCATCCTTCGATCCAAGTTTTCCCTCATCGCCCAGGACCAGATTCGACGCGTCCGCCGGGAAATCCTCTCACGAAAGAAGGCCCCCAGGTAAACGCATTCGCCCCATTCCACCCAGTTCTCCCATTCTGTGTGATAGGCTTTCCAGACATTGAAACCACTCGATTCTCTCGGGTTCGTTTCACGCCTTAACTCTGGTCCGCTTTATCCGTCTTTTGGAAACGGATCGATTTTAAGGATCGTGCGGCCGGTAGGGAGGGGCGTACGGAATTCGCCCGACGCTTCATCGAGACTGCACCATGATTCAACGCCCATCCCGCATCCTGGTTTATGCACCTCGGGGCCGAATGGGTGCGAGGCACGCTGCGGCGGCAAGTCGTGCCGGGGCGTTGGGAGTCCTCAGCTTCAATGACTTCGAGGTCGATCCCCAGGCCCTGCACGCGGCCATCCGGGAAGTCAGCAAACTCACGAAAAAACCCATCGGGATTCGGCTCCCGACCACCGTCACGCCCGAGGGATGGCTGGAATCTCTGCCCAACTCCGTAGCCTTCGTGATCGGACGGCAGGCGGACGGAGCGGGCTGGGAGGCCTTCCTTTCTGCCGCGAGGGCGAACGGGCGATTCGCGATGGCCGAGGTGACTTCCCGGGCCTCGGCCCTTCAGGCCATCGAAGCCGGTGCGGACGGGCTGATTGCCTCGGGACACGAGGCCGGCGGGCAGATTGCGGAACTCTCGACGCTCATCCTCACTCAGCAGCTGCTCGCATTGGGCCCGGTCGGCGTGTGGGCTCGCGGGGGGATCGGGCGGGAGGCGGCAGCGGGGTGCATCGCGATGGGCGCTTCGGGAGTGGTCCTGGATGGAGCCACGCTCCTGGGCGTGGAATCCCCGCTTGACCCGGCGGCGCGCGACCGGATTCGTCGTCTGGATGGGAGCGAGACGGTGGTGATCGGGCCATCCGGCCTGCCCCGGTGGAGAGTCCTCGCTCCGCCCAGGTCGCGGGCACTCGCCGAACTCCGCGCGGCGACGGTCCAGGGGCCGGAAGCCTGGCATGCCGCGACCGAGAGATGGATCGGCTGGGGGGACGAGCAGGCGTGGCCAGTCGGTCAAGAGTGTGCCCTGGCTTCGACCCTGGCGAGGCGATTCGTGACGGTCGGAGGGATCGTGACCGAGGTCGATCACGCCATCGATTCCGGGCTCCTCCAGGCCAAAACGTCGAGACCCCTGGCTGAAGGATCGCCGCTCGCCATCGATCACGGCACCCGGTTTCCGATCGTCCAGGGACCGATGACCCGGGTCAGCGATGGGGCGGAGTTTGCCGCATCGGTGGCGCAGGGGGGAGCCCTCCCGATGATCGCGCTGGCCTTGCTCAAGGGGCCGGAAGTCCGCGAGTTGCTCGCCAGCACGCGGAAACGACTGGGCGACCGGCCGTGGGGAGTCGGCTTGCTCGGTTTTGTCGATCCGCAACTCCGCCAGGACCAGGTTGCCGCGGTGATCGAGGCGAGTCCCCGGTTTGCCCTGATCGCGGGAGGACGGCCGGATCAGGCCCTCGAACTCGAACAGGCCGGAATCGCCACCTATCTGCATGCTCCATCTCCGGGCCTGCTTCGGCAATACATCCAGGAAGGTTCGCGACGATTCGTGTTCGAGGGACGCGAATGCGGCGGGCACGTCGGACCGAGATCCAGCTTCGTCCTCTGGCAGCAGGCGATCGAGGTCCTCCAGTCTTCCGTGGGCGCGGGGATCCCTGCTCACGACTTTCGCGTTTTGTTTGCCGGAGGGCTCCACGACGCAAGGTCGTCCGCATGCGTGGCCGCGATGGCCGCACCCCTCTCGGCTCTCGGGGTGAAGGTCGGGCTGCTCGTGGGGACGGCCTATCTCTTCACCGAGGAGGCCGTGGCCAGCCGAGCCATCGTCCAGCGATTCCAGGATGAGGCGATGCGTTGCCGCGAGACCGTCCTTCTGGAGACGGGTCCCGGGCATGAGGTGCGCGTGGCCCCCTCCCCCTTCGTTAACCGGTTCGAGGCGACCCGGCGGAAGCTCCTGGCCAAGGGCCGCCCCGCCGAGGAGATTCGTCAGGAGCTCGAAACGCTCAACGCCGGGCGGCTCCGCGTGGCGGCCAAAGGGGTCGATCGCCTTGCCGGTGCCGATTCCCGCATCGTGCCCGTCGATGACACCGAACAGCACGATCGCGGGCTCTACATGCTCGGCGAGGCAGCCGTTCTTCGCGACTCGGTCACTTCCATCGCCGCGCTTCACGAGGAACTTTGCGAGCACTCGACGCGGCTGATCGAGCAGACGACTCCCTCCGTGGAGGAGTTCCCCACCTCTCGCCCGTCGGACGTGGCGATCGTGGGGATGTCGGCCATCTTCCCCGGTGCCTCGAACGTCAGAACCTTCTGGGAGAATACCCTGCGAGGTCGCGACGCGATTACCGAAATCCCCCCCGACCGCTGGGACTGGCGGCCCTACTACGACCCCGACCCGAAGGCCCCCGACAAGATCATCTCCAAATGGGGCGGATTCGTCCCCGACATCCCCTTCGACCCGTTGCAGTACGGGATGCCGCCGAACTCGCTCTCGTCGGTCGAGCCGGTGCAGTTGTTGACCCTCGAAGCGGTTCGGGCGGCCCTTGAGGACTCCGGCTACTCCACCAGGCCCTTTGCCCGGGAGCGAACGTCGGTGGTCCTTGGGATCGGCGGCGGGGCCGCGCAGATGGCCATGGGATATGCCTTCCGCGCCTACCTCCCCATGCTCGACTCCGTGACTCCGGGCCTGGGCGCCCAGGCGCTGAGGGCCTGCGAGGGACGCTTGCCGGAATGGACCGAGGATGCGTTCCCGGGCTTTTTGCTCAACGTGGCGGCGGGCCGTGTGGCCAACCGATTTGGATTTGGAGGGTCGAACTACGCGGTGGACGCGGCCTGCGGATCGAGCCTCGCTGCGGCCCATCTCGCCGTTCGCGAGTTGGAAACCGGCGCCGCGGACATGGTCATCCTCGGCGGGGCGGACACGGTGCAGAATCCGCTCACCTACCTCGCCTTCAGCAAGACGCAAGCGTTCTCGCCCCGAGGCCGTTGCCGCCCCTTCGATGCGTCGGCGGATGGCATCGTGATCAGCGAAGGCGTGTCGGCGGTCGTTCTCAAGAGGCTGGCGGATGCCGAGCGCGATGGCGATCGGATTTATGCCGTGATCAAGGGGATCGGCTCCTCCAGCGACGGGCGAGCGCGAGGCCTCACCGCGCCCAGCGTGGATGGTCAAACCCTCGCCCTCCGCCGAGCCTACGACAAGGCGGGGGTGGATCCCAAGACGGTGGGTTACGTCGAGTGTCACGGCACCGGGACGGCCGTGGGCGACGTGGTGGAGACGCAGGCCCTCGCCGCCCTCATGCACGAGGCCGGCGCACCTCGGGGCTCCTGCTACGTGGGCTCGGTCAAGTCGTCCATCGGTCACACCAAATGCGCCGCGGGAATGGCCGGGTTGATCAACGCGGCGCTGGCGCTCCACCACAAGGTGCTTCCACCCACGATCGGGGTGGAGGAGCCCAATCCCCGGATCGGTTTCAACGACAGCCCCCTCCGCGTCAGCACGGAGCCACGCCCGTGGATTCACGCTGATCTCACCAAGCCTCGCCGCGCAGGCGTGAGCGCCTTCGGATTCGGCGGGACGAATTTCCACGCAGTGCTTGAGGCTTACGAGGCGAATCTCACGCCCCCGAGCCCGCCTTCGAGCGAATGGACGGAAGAGCTCTTTGCCTGGAGCGACGAGAGCGCGGAGGCACTTCTCGGGCGACTCGACACCCTGGCGGAGCGACTCCGGACGCGCCCCTCCTGCTCGCTCGTCGACCTTGCCGGGGCCATTCACCGCGAGTTCCAGCATCAAGTGGAGGGACCGGTCGTGGCGATCGTCGCCGGATCGCTCGATGAACTCTGTGCCCGGATCGATCATGCCCGCGACGCCCTTCGCACGAGGTCCTCGCCAGCCGCCAGGTCGAGCGGTCTTTACCTCGCGCTGGAGCCCGAGTTCCGAGGATCGAGGATAGCGTTCCTGTTCCCAGGCCAGGGCTCGCAATCGCCCGACATGCTCAGGGATCTTGCGATCGCCTTCTCGCCGGTTCGGGCGGCCATTGAGGGCTTTGACGGGGCCCTGATTACCCAGGGCCGCGACCCCGTTGGGCCGCTGATTTACCCCCCTACTGCGTTCACCGAGGCCGAGCGCTCCGAGAATCGAACTCGGCTGCGAAATCCGGAGGTTTCTCAGCCCTCGGTAGGGGCGGTGTCGGTCGGCCTCTTCGACCTCCTCGAGGAGCTCGGGGTAAAGCCTGACGCCGTTGCGGGGCACAGCTACGGAGAATTCGTCGCCCTTCATGCCGCGGGATGTCTCTCGTCGGGCGACCTGGCCGAGATTTCCGCGGCTCGCGGCCAGTTCCTTGTGAAAGCCGCGTCCCCCGAACCGGGTTCGATGGCGGTACTCTCCATCGGCCCGGAGCGGGTGAAAGAGGTCCTTAACGGCTGGACCGATGTCCTGCCCGTGAACTTCAACGGACCGGCCCAGACGGTCATCGCCGGGACCCGAGACGCCGTGAATCGTGCGATGGATTCCGCGCGTGGCCTGGGGCTCGGGGTTCGAGCGTTGCCGGTGGCCTGCGCCTTCCACACGTCGCTGGTCGCCGGGGCTTCCGAGCCCCTGACCCGGTTGCTCGGCGAACGACTTGGCCAGGCTCCCGCGATCCCGGTCTATTCGAACCTTGATGCCGCACCCCACCCCGCGGACCTTCCGGCCATCGCATCGAGGATGGGACTTCACCTGGCCAGTCCCGTGAAATTCACCCAGATGATCGAACGGATGCACGACGACGGAGCACGAGTCTTCGTGGAATGTGGGCCTGGAGGGCTCCTCTCGCCGATCGTGAACTCCATCCTGAATGGCCGGAATCACGTCGCCATCCCGGTCGAGACCCAGTCGAGGCCGGGCCTGCCCGGACTCTTGCACGCCCTGGCGCGCCTGCTCGTGGCCGGTGTTCCCGTTCAACTCGCCCGACTTTCCGACGATCGCATTTCGACTCGTCTTGATCTCGATCAACTCCTCCGCGAAGAGAAGCCGGCGATCTCGCCTTCGACCTGGCTCGTCAACGGCTCGCGAGCAAG
>JANOBY010000660.1:0-3621 GCA_031411935.1 Planctomycetales bacterium
GGATGGATCGGATCTCCCCCGACCGAGAGCGTGATGGGCCCGGTCCCTCCGCTGGTGAGCGCGTAGAGGGGCTGCCGGATGAACGAGTTGTCGGAGAACGTCTTGTAGAACTGGATGTCGGCCGCGCCGCCGATCGCGGGGCTGGCCAGGAACAGGTTCTGGCCCGCGGGGAGCTTGACGTTGCCCGGGTCCACCGGCAGGTAGCTGGGGTAGCCCCGGCCGTCGAAGTAGGTCCCCAGGTCGTTCACGTTGGCCCCGCCCGCCGGGTTGGTGGACGTGAACGCCGCGACCGCCCTCTGGAAGCCGTCGAGGCTCTGCCCCGAGCCCACCCAGCCGAAGGGCTGCGTGACGTTCACGTTGGGGATCGCCACGTTGCTCGCCGACATGGCGACCGGCATGTTGATCGTGTCCACGAACGAGATGTCGTAGTCGATCGAGTCGATCTTCGCCCCCGGGATCACGTCCGGGCCCAGCAGGTACTGGAACCCCGTGCCCGTGTTGATCGCCGGGTCGTAGAAGGTGCCCCGGAAGGAGATCTCGGTCAACTGATAGGGGGCGTCATTATTGGGCAGCTGCGCGAACAGGGCGTGATACCACATGACCAGCCCGTTGGTCGTCGCGGGCGCCCCCTGCGTGGTGAAGGCGAACCCGGGCTCGATGTAGCGGGCGGTCGGCGCGATGATCTCGTTGGTGGAGGCCTGGAAGACGTACTCCTGCGCCGAGACCGAGGTGCTCACGGGGCTGGGCAGCCTGAGGCGATTCGGGTCGGCGGCGTCGACCGTCACCTGGGCCGCGCCCCCCGGCAGTCCGGGGCCCCTCACGGTCAGGACCTGACCATCCCGGAACAGCCCCGAGGCCACGGGAGACCGCCAGTTGCTGGTGGTGGGCATCCCGCCGTTCGCGGGGTCGAACCCGTTGTAGATGGGCGTGAAGTTCAGGTAGTCGGGCTGAGTCGCGTCGAGGTTCCCGAAGAACATGGCCTGGGTGTTGCTGTCCAGGTAGTTGAACGGGGCACCGACCGGCGACCCGCCGTCCGCCCCTCCGTAGGTGGAGAACTGGTTCGCGCCGTCGGTCGAGACGATGATGCGGCCGGAATCCCAGAACACCAGCGGCACGGTGATCGTGACCGAGGACAGGGGCGGCAGGCCGGCGTAGTCCGTGGTGCCGTCGGTATAGCCCACGTAGCCGCGATACTCCTGATTCGACGGGTCATACGGATCGAACGCCGCCGTGCCCTGGTAGGGGGCGACCGCCTGGCGGCTGCCCTGGCCTTCGAGGAACGCGTAGATCCACTGCGACGGGCTGTTGTTCGTGATCGTGACGGTCTTCTCGTACCCCCCGGTCACCCCGTTATAGAGCACCGCATCGACCGAGCCAACCGTCGGCGAGGGGAACGGGAAGGGCCCATTCGCCGTCATGAGGAGGCGATCTTCCAGCAGCCAGTCGCCGCTCCACGCCCGGATCGCCGAGGGGCGGCGCCGACCGGAGGAGGGCAGAGGGCGGGGACGGCTCTTCCGCCAGCGGTGGACCATCATGGACCGACCTCAACACCGGGTGTTCGTCAAAAGCAGGACGGCAGCCTCGGCAGAAGACCGCCCGGGGACCGACTCGCCCCGAAAGCCCTCAAAAGCCCGACCACCGGGTCGGCGAGTGAGGATCGTCAGGCTCCGGGGAGCACGTCAAAGGTCCAGCCTTCTCCGGCAGAGGAGGCGGCCCGACGACGGCGGAGACGCCCGGCCTGCGGTAACAAGCTAGAGAATTGATGTCGACTTTTCAAGTCATTAAAAACGATGTGAAAACAACATCTCTAGGAAACAGGTCATCTAGAGAGTTTCCTGATCCCACCGAGCTTTCCAGACACCCCAAACCCTGGCCGCACCAACGATGTCCGGCAAGTGCGGTTCCCGCTTGAGAGTGGGGTACGATCACGGAGGTCTGACCGCCCGGAGAATGCCCCAATCGACGGCCCATTCTTACAAATGTCAAATGCGTAAAGGGTCATCCCCCCGAACGGATCGGCGGATTTTTCTCCATCGATTAAGGACTTACGTCGACGGTAGAGTGCGAGGGCTCGTTCTAGAGTCGGCGGCTTACAACGAAAGAATTAGGCATTGAAGCTAATCCGGTCGCCGGGTAAGGTCGCGGTTCGGATGGATTCCGCCCCCGATAGGAGTAACTGCCCATGCGACTGCCGAGTGCTCGTTTCACACTGCGAGGCATGATGGTCGCGGTGGCGGTCGTCGCTATCCTGATCTGGGGAGAGCTTGCCCGGCGACGATGGAATAGGCCGATCCCCAAGGCGGTAAACCAGGTGAATGCGGTAGCCGCCGAGGCGTTCGGTCCCGATCACTGGGCGGCACAGAGCGCCAGCTGCCGCTTTTATGATGCGGGTCGGGGCTACTGGATCTTCTCGCCACATCCCATGAAGACGGACCCCGGTGGCCAGATCGTGATCCAGCAGTTCGCCATCGTATGGCGGTCGCCTGACGGGAAGGGTCTTAAATCCGCGACCGGCGACCTCGCTCACTTCGACTTCACCCGCTCCCTTGATGGTAATGATGTCGGTCCATGTCATGCTCGCTTCCAGGGGAGTGTCCGCCTCCGTGACAACCTGGCAACGCAGCCTCGCGCGGACGATGTGGCTCGAGGCCCGCTCGCCATCGTTGATTACGATGAGTTGTCCATTGAGAACGTCGGGCGAAATTTGATGACAGGGGGCGGAAAAGGGGACGGCGGAAAAGGGGACGGCGGAAATTAAGGCGGAGAAGGGGATCAGTCCAGGACAAATTATGAAGTCAAGTTATTTCCTCCGTCCCCTTTTCCGTCTTCGGTAGAGTGAGAGGGCTCGTTTAGAAACGGGGCTTGTCAGATGTGAATGCGTGATCGACCAGAGGGGGAGGTTCTGGTAGAACAGCGGGCGTTGATCCCATCACTGGCAGGGAGGCCCCGAGCATGCGATTGCACCGGCTTCAGTTCACAACGCGGCGGATGATCGTCGGCGTCGTCGTTACAGCTGCCCTGCTGGTCCTCGTCAAAAAGATGACTAGGCCCTACCCGACTTGGTCAATCGGTTACGGGGCAGTCTCGAGTGTGATGTGGTCCGATGGCAGCACGACTCTGGATGGCACCGATGGCCCGGCTGGTCTGCGTTGGCAAAACCACGGCTTGGTGACGGTGGTCGATTGGCCTGCCGGCGCGAAGTCGGTTCATCTCCACCTGCCGAATTGGGTAGCCGCCCGGCTCTATCCCAGCCCTGGGCGTGAAAAGTCCTGACAATGAGAGGTCTTTCCATCCGAAGCCGAAAGGGCGTTCATGCCTGGTGTCGTCTTGCATGTCCTGGGCGAGTCCTTCGATCCCCGGCCCTTCCTGGCCACCGCCTCGCTCCGCCCCTACCGCGTCTTCCTCCGCGGCGATCGCCGCTTCCCCGAGAGCACCAGAGGGGGGAAAAGGGGACATTCTACTTTCTCGGGAAATTAGGCAATGTGGACAATCTGGGTAACAAAAAAAGTAGAATGTCCCGAATGGCATTAAGCGAACGATAAGCCGAAGCGATCCAAGGGCTTGAGATGAAAAGGGCCTCCCGGCACGATGGCGTTGCTTGACGACCCCATCGCACAAGGA
>JANOBY010000661.1:0-14069 GCA_031411935.1 Planctomycetales bacterium
AGACCTGCCAGAGATGGTCGCAGAGTCGGAGGTCGTCGTCCACGATTAGGATCATGGGCTGTTCGCTCGCCCGGTCGATGAGGTCGAGCAGGTCCGGCAGGTGGACCGGTTTGGCCACCACCCTCCAGGCCCCGAGCGCGAGGGCTTCGTCCGAGATGAGGCTCCCTGCGTTGGCGGTCACGAGGATGGCCACGATCCCGGCCCGGATACGTTTCATCTCGCGATAGAGGGCCACGCCGTCCATGCCCGGCATGTGGAGGTCGAGCAGGGCCACGTCGAACGGCTTGCGACGCACGAGGTCCAGGGCCGACCCGCCGTCGCACACCCAATCGTTTTCATACCCGAGGTCGGTCAGGATGTCGGAAAAATTGCGGCAAATATCCGGCTCATCGTCAACGATCAGGACCCGCGGTTTTCGCGTGACTGTCATGCGGATGACTCCCCGCTGGCCTCGGCCAATGACGCGACCAGGGTGACGGTGAAGGTGCTGCCCCGACCCGGCTCGCTTTCGACCTTCAGTTGACCGCCGCATTTATCAAGGATCACGCGGACCAATGCCAGCCCCAGCCCAAGGCCTCGCGACTTCGTGGAGTAGAAGGGGTCGAGGATCCTCGTGATCTCGCTCGCGGGGATCCCCGGTCCGTCATCGACGAACGCAACCTCGAGGGTGCCCCCCACTGCTCGCCCCGTGATCGTCAACCGACCCCCTTCGGGCATGGCGTCGCTTGCGTTTCGGATCAGATTGCTGAACACAATCTGGAGCTGAGACCTGTCGGCCTGGGCCAGGGGCAGCTCGTCGGGGAGATCCAGGGCGACCTCGACCTCCCGGCCCGGAGGATACGCGGCCAGGGCGTGGTTCACGCAAGGCTGGACCGAGGTCGGACGCAAGCTCGGGGCCGGCATGCGGGCGAAGGTCGTGAGGGCCGTGATCACCCCGTCGGCCAGGTCCACCTGACGTTCGATACGCTTCAGGTGCTCGGCCGTTTTCTCCGGCGTGGCAGCATTCGCATGGAGAAGGTAGTAGATCGAGGTCTTGATCACATTCAGCGGGTTTCGCAGCTCGTGGGCGAGGCCCCCCGCCACGTGCCCGAGCGTGGAGAGCCGCTCCGCTCGCTGGAGCCTGAGCGAGTTCTCGGCCTGGTACGCTTCCTCGATGATCGCCAGATCCAGGTCGATGAGCGTGTTCAACGAGCGAGACGTCCTGCTCAGGAGGTCGGCCTCGCCCCTCCACTCGGCCTGGAGCTGCCGATTGAGGCCTGTCCTCAGGCGAGAGAGCGCCGCGATCGTGTAGACCTGGCCCAGGCCGATCTCGACGTGCCTCCACCCGACCCACCAGCGACGATCGACGTAGGCCTCGTCGTATCTCCCGCCGAGAAGCTCGCGGACCCAGCGCAGGAGGGTCCCCTTGAGGCGATCAATCTGTGCCTGCCCGCCCGTGATCACCTTGCGGGCCTGTGCGAACTTCTCGATCTGTAGATAAAAGTCGTCGATCATCCCAGGGAGGTGCGGCTCGAGCAGAGGTGCCGCAGCCTGAACGCGATTCGCGTCCCCCTCCGTCCAGCCCACGTAGATCTGCAATTCCTGGTAGCGCAGGAACAGGTCGCTGGTGTTCATCGTCGCTGACTCGGTCCCCGATGGTCGTGGCGTCTACCTGCCCTCAGGTCACGATGACGGCAAACCCGACTCACTGTAACCAGAGCGGTGGGCCGAGAAGGCCGGAGAAACGAAACTCACGCGGCGCGATGGCTCTGGGCTCAAAACCCTCGCGGGATTCACAAATTTACCACTTGCTCTTGGGGAGTGGTCACGCTAGTCTAAAAGAAGCATTGCTCGTGAGTGGCAATCGCTTGAGGCTAAGGTGGCCCCGTCCTGCGAATCATCGCAAGATTGGGTTTTTTTGTCTCGAGTCTCCGTCGGGACGAAGTGGTCCCTGGCCTTGAAATGGTCGCGGTAATGGCTGCCGCCCCGAAGATCCTTGACGGTGATTTCACCGTGAGGCGCTCAGGAGCAGCTCCATGAACTTACCGATGAGTCCGGTGCCCGCGAAGGAATTGGCGACCAGGCCGGCCGCCACGCGGGATTTCGCCGATGTCCTTGAAGCCGAACGGCGCCTTCGACGGTGCGGCTACCTGGTGCTCGGCTTCATCGAATGCCGCGCTCTTCTCGAAGGCTTGGAGCTGCGCGGCCGGGTCTCCTCGCAGTTTCTCAAGCAGGTTGCCCAGGCCGTGGTCCTCGACATACCCGGCGTACACCACGTGATCAATCGGATCGAGGTCGTCACCCTCCGAGACCGCCCGCGGAGGGGGCATGACGCCGCCGACGAACTTTTGTTGATCCCCAACCGACATCTCTCCCATTCGGACGCACCAACGCACGGGGACACCACCCATGTTCGTGCTTGGCCGCAAGCCGAACGAGTCGATTGTCATCCGCGATGATCTCCGCGTGACAATCCGCTCTGTGCACAAGAATCAGGTTCGCGTGGGCATCGAGGCCTCATCGAGCGTGACGATCCACCGACGCGAGCTCACGGCGTCGGGTGCCGGCCAATCTCATCCGCACGCCTGCAGGCTGGCTCGGGCCCTCGCCAGTGTGCCCATGGGGCTCGAAGAATCGACTCAGGTCGCTTTCGCCGGGGAGTAACGAACGATGAACGAGCCTAGGTCCCACAGCAGTTCCTTCCTCCATCAACTGTCCACCACCCTGGCCGTGGCCGGTTCGGCCCATGCCCGTGCCCGGGCCTCCGATGCCTTTCCCGATCACCGTGGCGAACTTGACGATCTCCTGATTTCCTCGCGAGCGGAGCTCGATCGGGCGATCCAGGCGTGCCAGCGTCGCGAGTGGCTCGACGACGCTCGGGCACCGGGCGACGACGCCTGCTTGATCCCCCGGCACTTGACCGAGATCGACTCCTTGAAGCGGATCCGCGATCACCTCGACAGGCTCAAAGCCCGCCTCGGGAATCTCGGCGTTCCCCGGGACAATCTGGGCGAGATCGATCCGATCCGACTGATCGACGAGGCCCTCGTGATCTCGGCCCGAAGGCTCGTCCGCCGCTTCGAGGTGGACGACGCCCGGCACAACCTGCTCGCCGACGTCGAGGCCGAGCTCTGGCGGTTCGAGGGGTTCCTGCAGGAGCGTATTCGCCTCTATCCCGAGTCCATCGAGGCGAGCTCCTCCCAGGCAGCAGCGGAAATCCGACCCTCCGGTGATGCGGTGTACAGCCCAACTGGACCGACCGAGGAGATGCCCTCCGTTTCCGCAGATCCCGCTTCACGACTCCTCGACCAGTATCGGGACGTTCTGCGTAAGGTGGACCGGCAGATCATGGCGGCCGAGGGCGACCTCCCCCTCCAACTCTTCTGGAGAGGAGTGAAATACAAGTACCGTGAGGAGGCCGCCCGACTCGGGCCGGCCCTGGACCGGGAGCGGATCCTGCTCTCGATCATCGATGTCTAAGCCCCTCGGATTGGCTGCGAGCCCAAGTGCGGGAAACCAGCCCTGACGATGCCATGACCTCCGGACGGGCCGCGACAAAGCGGCCCGGCCTTCAGGAAGGGAACCAGTGCCGATCGATGAACGAAGTCCTCCGCACCTCTGCCTCGGAGCGATCGATGCCACCGATCCGGACCATCCTCCATCCGACCGATTTCTCTAGCCTCGCGGACGAGGCGTTGCGCATCGCGCAACTGATCGCCTCCAAGGTCGGGGCTCGGTTGGTCCTTCTGCACGTGGAGCAGCTTCACCAGCTCGACCCCTCGGGCGCGGCCGTTCTGAGCAGGGACGAGGGCGTCCTGGGCCAACAACGGCTGGATTCTCGCGCCGCCCGGATGGGCCCGGTCCCTTCGGAATGCTTCCTCGTCGAGGGGGACCCGATCACCGAGATCCTTCGCGTATCCGAGAGGATCGCCTGCGACCTGATCGTGATCGGATCTCATGGGCATGGGGACCGCCGTCAACCGCTCGGTCGCGTGGCGACGTCCGTCGTGAACCGTTGCCATTGCCCGTTCCTGACCGTTCTCGCGCCGTCCTCAGCGGCTTCCCCTCGGGCCCAGGCCGATGGACCCTCATCCGCACTTCCCTCGACCGTGGAGTCCTCGGCCTCCATCGTCGAATGAGCCCCTCCGCCGCGATGCCCCCTCGTTCTCGGAGGGAGAGGTGAATCCGTTTGAGGCCGCCAAGGCCGCCATGAGCGTGAGGAGGAGTGAGTCTCCACGGCGTACCTGGGATCCTGGCTCGCGGAGCGATCGCCCTCAGCGAGGTAATTCCTCACTGGGAGGTCAGGGCATGAGGCCAAGGCCTATTATGTCCATAGTAGACCAGCATTTTCTCGCGATTCTGTCAAAGTGCTCACGCGACGAGGTGTCGCCCCAAACGGACCATGAGGACGCCCTCCCCAGAGGAGTTGTCCCGTTTCCCCCCGAGCTTTTCGAGGATCCTTCCATGTCCCCCATACGTCGTTTGCTGCATCCGACCGATTTTTCCCGGCCCTCCGACGAAGCCCTGCAATTCACGGAGCAGATGGCCATGGGCGAGGGGGCCACACTGGTCGTCTTCCACGTCCTTCGCGCGGCCGAGCCTCCCCAGTGGCTCTACGACCGGATGCCCGGTGCGTTCCCCTGGACGGTGGATTGCCACCACGCCCTGGAAGAGCGCGTCCGCGAGTTGCGCCAGGCCCGACCGGATCTGACGATCGAGATTCAGGTTGTCGAGGGGGATCCCGCCGTCGAGATCCTGCGCGCGGCCGAGTCCATGGAGTGCGACCTCATCGTGATGGGATCGCACGGGCGGACGGGGCCCGATGGCGAGCCCCTTGGCGGGGTTGCCGAGGCCGTCCTGCGGAAGGCTTCCTGTTCCGTCCTGACGGTCAAGAATCCGAGGATCTTCAAGAAGCAGCGGGACCGAGCGGACGGGGATTGTGCCCCGGCCTCCTCCGGCCTTGCTTGAGGGGTCGTCTCCTGAACTCCCCACGGCCTGCGCGGTGATTTCGCCCGACTCTTCTCTCCAAGGGAGGCCCCGCCATGTCATCCGACGTCCAAGGCGTGATCGTGGTCGACGCCGTTTGCAAGCACTGTGGGATCCCCACGAAGGAGGTCCATCACCGCCATTTCCCCGAGATCCGGGCCGAATGCGCGACGGTCGCCGAGGCGGTCGCCCACCTGGCCCATCTGCTGGGTGGATATCTCGAAGGGGCCCAGAGCTCCTGGCATCGCGAGACCCTGGACCTCGCGATCTCCGACGTCGAGGCACGCCTCCTCTCGCTGGACGGGGATGAGCGATCGAGCGACGAAGGTTGTCTCTGCAGACTCGAATCGACAGAGCGATCACCGTCGGAGGCGGCCGGGTCTCCCGCCGTTCAGGCCGAACCCGATTCCGTCCTGCACCCCGTGGAGTGATCGCGGAACCGCCCGAATGGGTGCCGGAGTTCGTCCGTCTGGGCGATCCGACTTGACGTCTCGCAGGCCAGGCAGGATCTCGCAACTCGGAGGAGAATCCGATGATCCCCTTCAAGACCATGCTTGTCGCTGCGGATTATTCCGAGGCGTCGATCGAGGCCTTCCACGTGGCATGCTCGCTGGCCCGCGAGGGACACACACGGGTCATTGTCCTGAACGTGCTCGACCCGACGTTCGTCCCCGAAGCCCCGATTTACGCCGGGGAGCCCTCGTACCGATTCATCCGCGTCCCTTGCGACCTCCAGGAACATGCGGATGCGAAGGCGCGACTCCGCGAGGAGTACCGCCCGTCTCGGCCGCTACCCATGGAGTTCCTGACCGCGGAAGGGGAAAGCTCCGTGGCGATCCTTGCCGCGGCGGGGGATCACGGGTGCGACCTGATCGTGATGGACACTCACGGCCGGACGGGCCTGCGTCGCCTGCTCACCGGCAGTGTCGCCGAGACGGTGCTGCGCGAGGCGAGTTGCCCCATCCTGGCTCTCAGGTCGAGCAAATCTCCCCACGAGCCCGGGCCCGTCAGGACGGTCCTCCACGCGACCGATTTTTCCCAGAGTTCGGAGCCCGCGCTCTGGGTCGCCCGGGAACTCGCCCGGGCGCATCAGGCAAGATTGATTGTGCTCCACGTGACGCCCCCGATGGTCGCTGCCGATGGGATGGCGGTCGTGCAGACCGATTCCTTGGTGGATCAGGCAGCGCTCGAATCGATCCGGAGTCGCGTCGAGGGCCCGGATCTGAACGCGCCTGTGGAAACCCGGAGGGACGTCGGAGGCGCGGCTTTCGCCATCCTTCGCATGGCCGGGGACGAGAAGGCGGACTGGATCGTGATGGGATCGCACGGGCGTTCGGGCCTTGGTCGGCTCCTGCTCGGGAGCGAGTCGGAGGCGGTCCTTCGTCGAGCAAATTGCCCCGTGCTCATCATCAAGCCGTCGGCGGTGGGGTCGAATCACGAAGTGGTTTCGCAAGTGGTCCAGGGCGGGGCGCCTACGTCCGCGGCCGGGGTCTGATCCGGCAAGGCCTTGCCCCAGGGCCTCTTCGAGGCCATCCTGAATGCCGGGAGACCGGCCCTCACGCCCGGTACGCGTCCACGAACGCAGGTCGGCGAACTTGCGAGATCGGGATGTGTTTGTCCCGTTTCCCATCGCCCGAGGAGATCGACCCATGTTGCGCACGATTTTGGTTGGACTGGATGGCTCGGAGCCGGGGCGGGCCGCGCTGAATTTCTCGATGCGTCTGGCGAAAAGGTCCGATGCCCTCCTGATCGGCATGGGCTGCGTGGATGAGCCCGGGATCCACGGGCCGGAGGAGTTGCTCGTCGGCGAGCCTTTTTTCGAGCGACTGAACGCGACGCTCCTGACCGAGCTGAGGGCCAGGGTGGATGGGATCGTCTCGGATTGTGCCCAGCGATGCGCCTCCGAGGGCGTGGCGTTCAAGCCGCTTGAGGACGAAGGGACGCCCTCGGAGCAGATCCTGATGGAGGCCCAGCGCTATGACCTGGTGGTCCTCGGCCGTCAGACGCACTTCCAGTTCGGCTGGGAGGAAATGCCCGACATGACGTTGAGCCGGGTCCTGTCCGAGAGCCCGCGCCCCGTGATCGTGGTGCCCGAAAACGCGGTCGAGGGCGAGGCCGTGCTCGTGGCCTACGACGGGAGTCTTCAGGCGGCGCGGACCCTCTTCGCGTTCGCGTTGACCGGCCTTGGCAAGGGCCGCGAAATCCACGTCCTGAGCATCGGCCCTGCGAGGACCGAAGCCGCCCGAAAGGCCGACCGCGCCGTGGAGTTCCTCAAATCGCACGAGCTGGCCGCGACCGCCCACACGATCGCCTCCGAGGAGTCTCCCGAACGGCTCCTCCGGGACGCGATCCGGCAGTACCAGGCGGGCCTCGTGGTCATGGGGGCTTACGGCCAGCCGCGGATACGCGAGTTCTTCCTCGGCTCTACGACCCGGAACATGATCGATCGCTCCGAGGCCCCCTTGTTCCTATCGCATTGAACCGCAAGGGGGTAAGGTGAGAGTTACGGCGAGGCCCCTGGGCTTCGGCGGGAAGGCTTTGGCATCGCGATCCGGAGCGGAAAAGGACGAACCTCATGTCGGCGACTCGTCCTTCTCCCCAGGTGTTCCAGGCCGAGCACGGGCCGACGAGTCAGGCCCATCACCTGACGATCTCGGAGGTCCTTGCCCTCCTCGAAGTCGATCCCGATCGGGGGTTGGACGCTTCGGAAGTGGAGGCCCGTCGGGCCCGCTTCGGCCCGAACGAACTGGCCCAGGCGGTCGGCGTCTCGCGGTGGAGGAAATTCTTCGGCCAGTTCGTCGAGCCGGTGATCGGGATCCTGATCGCGGCGGCGATCGTCGCTGGGGGCATGGGCGAGTGGATCGACACGGTCGCGATCCTGGCGATCGTGCTCCTGAATGGAGTCCTCGGATTCGTCCAGGAAGAGCGTGCCGAGCGGGCGATCGAGGCCCTCCAGCGCCTCTCTGCCCCACTGACCAGGGTCCTCCGGGACGGGCAACTGCGGTCGGTGCCGTCGCGTGAGCTGGTTCCAGGCGATCGGATCGTGGTCGAGGCGGGGGACAGCGTGGGGGCCGATGCCCGTCTGATTCGCGGGTTCGGATTCCAGGTCCAGGAAGCCGCACTCACTGGCGAGTCCATGCCCGTCCTGAAGGACGCGCAGGCCCTCATCGATCGCGAGTCCGCGCTCGGAGATCGCCGCAA
This sequence comes from Planctomycetales bacterium, assembly GCA_031411935.1. Classification (GTDB taxonomy): domain Bacteria; phylum Planctomycetota; class Planctomycetia; order Isosphaerales; family Isosphaeraceae; genus JAQGHR01. The sequence continues at coordinate 8,167 of JANOBY010000661.1, forward strand.
CATGATCTACCTCGGCACCACGGCCGCGGCGGGAAAGGCCGACGCGGTGGTCGTCGGGGTGGGGATGGAGACGGAACTCGGGCGGATCGCGGGGATGCTCGCCCGGGCCGAGAGAGCCCCCACCCCGTTGCAGCGTCGGCTCGCCGAGCTAGGCAAGGTGCTGATCGTCCTGGTGCTGGTCGTGGTGGCCGTGATCTTCGCGATGCGTCTCATCCGCGGCGGACCGGTGCTGGAGTCGTTCCTGATTTCGGTGAGCCTGGCCGTGGCGGCGGTCCCCGAGGGCCTGCCCGCTGTGGTCACCCTGGCGCTGGCGATCGGACTCCAACGCCTGGTCAAGCGGAATGCCCTGGTCCGAAAGCTTCCGAGCGTGGAGACGCTCGGGGCCGTGACCGTGATCTGTTCGGACAAGACCGGCACGCTCACGAAGAATGAGATGACGGTGCGTGAGGTCGTGACCGGAAGCGCGGCCTACCGCGTGGCCGGGGCGGGCTACGAGCCTCGCGGTGGGTTTCATCCCCGGGAAGCGGAGGGTCACGGAGAGCCCGTCGATCCGCAGGATTGGCCCGACCTCATGCACGCCCTGCAGATCGCCGCGTGGTGCAACACCGCCCAGGTCGTTCCTCGGCCCGACGGCGACGCGGGGTGGCAGATCCTCGGCGATCCGACCGAAGGGGCGTTGATCGTGGCCGCGAGGAAGGCCGACGTCCATGCCCACGACCGCGACGCCCAGATCCTCCACGAGATCCCCTTCGACTCCGATCGCAAGGCCATGTCGGTCGTGGTCAAGGGGCCGGACGACTCCGCCACCATGTACACGAAGGGAGCCCCCGAGGTCCTGCTCTCGCGATGCGACCGGGAGTGGCGTCACGGCCAAATTGAAGCGCTAGGCGACGAACGACGTGCCGAGATCCTCGACTCGGCGTCCGTCATGGCCGGGCAGGCCATGCGCGTGCTGGCCCTGGCCGATCGGCACCACCCGAGCCGCCATCACGAGGCCGCCCGTCTTGAGGATGACCTGGTGTTCGTGGGGCTCGTCGGGATGATCGACCCGCCGCGAGAGGAGGCCCGCGAGGGCGTTCTCACCTGCCTGCGGGCCGGGATTCGCCCGATCATGATCACCGGCGATCACCCCCACACCGCGCTGGCCATCGCGAAGGAACTGGGCATCGCCCGCGAGGACGACAGCGTGATGACGGGGCAAGATCTCGACCGTCTCGGGGATGGTCTCTCCGAGGTCGTGGATCGGGTCTCGATCTACGCCAGGGTCACCGCGGAGCACAAGTTGCGCATCGTGCTCGCGCTGAAGGCGAGAGGCGAGGTCGTGGCGATGACCGGCGACGGCGTGAACGATGCCCCTGCGGTGAAGGCCGCCGACATCGGGATTGCCATGGGCCTGGCGGGAACCGACGTGACCAAGGAGGCGTCGGACATGGTGCTGACCGACGACAACTTCGCGTCGATCGTGAGCGCCGTGGAGGAAGGGCGCGGGATCTACGACAACATCCGCAAGTTCATCCATTACCTGCTGGCGAGCAACACGAGCGAGGTGCTCTTCATGCTGGTCGCGGCCATCCTGGGATGGCCGGCCCCGTTGACCGCCGTTCAACTACTTTGGATTAACCTGGTGACGGACGGCCTGCCCGCCCTGGCCCTGGGCGTCGAGCCTCCGGCAGGCGACGTGATGAGCAGGCCACCTCGCCCTCCGAAGGAGCCCGTGATCACGCTCAGGGCCGGACTGCTCATCCTGCTTCACGGGAGCCTGATCGCGATCGTCACGGTGGCGGTGTTCGCCTACACCTATCGAACCGACGAGGACCTGGACCGGGCCCGCGTGGCGGCGTTCTGCACCCTGGCGTTTGCCCAGCTTTTCTTCTCGCTGGCGTGCCGCAGCCAGCGGGAGACGCTGCCCCAACTCGGGCTTTTCACTAATCCTTCGATGTTCGCCGCGATCGCGGTCTCGGCGGCGCTGCAGGTTGCGGTGGTCTCCATCCCCTGGATCTACCCCGTGTTTGACATCCCAGGGCCTCCGGGACGCGATTGGCTGCCCATCCTTCTCCTGTCCTTGTTGCCGGTCACGGTGATCGAGGTGGCCAAGCTCGTGCGGCATGCGCTGGAGCGTATGACCCCCTCAAGCGGAGACCTCGCCGCGGGCACAGCCACTTGAGGCGTGATCTTTCCCGCATCCGCATGGGGCGTGGAGCTTACGCGAATCCACGTGGTGTGAACGTCAACTGCCCGAGATTCCGACCATGACCCTGTCCCACCTGATCGACGCGCTGTCCAACCCGCGCGCCTATCCCCACGAGGTGGACGTGGTCGAGGTCCGTCAGACGCACATCTCGGTGGTCCTCCTCGCGGGGCCGTTTGCCTACAAGCTCAAGAAGCCGGTTCGCCTTGGCTACCTGGATTACACTCGCCTGGAGCGTCGGCGCCACTTCTGCCAGGAAGAAGTCATCCTGAATCGCCGGCTCGCCGGCGATCTCTACCTCGGAGTCGTACCGGTCGTGGACTCCGGCGGTCAGGTCGGGTTCTTTGGTGGAGGAGAGGTGATTGACTGGGCCGTGAAGATGGTCCGTTTGCCCGAAGACGCCACCTTCAAGCATGCGATCCAGAGGGGCGAGCTCGACACGGATGAGGTCCGGGCACTCGCCGAGCACGTTGCCTCGTTTCACGCAAGAGCCGAGGCAGGCCCCGAGATTTCGGCCGGGGCCCGGTACGAGGTCGTGGCAGAAAACGCCCTGGACAACTTCGAAGAATCGACCGCCCTGGTCGGAACCTCAGTCCATCCCCGCGTGTTCGAGCGGTTGAAGCTCTTGACCGTGCGGGCCTCGTCCGAGAATCGCCAAGTTGTCGGATCGAGATGCGCGCGGGGTGTGCCCCGCGATACTCATGGCGATCTCCGGCTGGGCCACGTCTATCGGCTTCCCGAACGGGGCCAGGACCTCTTCATCATCGATTGCATCGAATTCAGCGAGCGATATCGCTATGCGGACCCCGTGTCCGACGCCGCATTCCTCGTCCTGGACTTTGCACGATACGGCCGTCGGGACTTCTCGTCGCTTTTTGCCGTCCGCTACTTCGAGGTGACGGGGGATGAAGAAGGGAAGCAGCTGCTGCCCTTCTACACCGCGTATCGCGCCGCCGTGAAGGCGAAGGTTGAGGGGTTGAGATACACCGAACCCGAGATCCCCGAGTCCGAGCGAGAGCTCGCCCTGATCCAGGCTCGCTCCTGCTGGTTACTCGCCCTCGGAGAGCTTGAGGAACCCGATCAACGCCCGGGACTGATCCTCATCGGCGGCCTACCCGGGTCCGGAAAATCGACCCTCGCACGCAGGCTGGCCGAGACGGCGGGGTTTCACGTGGTCCGATCCGACGTGGTCAGGAAAGAGCGACTCCACCTCGCGGGCGAACCGGCGGGACCAAGCGGCTATGGTCGGGGCGCCTACTCGAGCGACTGGACAGAGCGCACTTACGGAGAATGTGCGCGACGTGCCGAGGCTCTGCTCTTCGAGGGCAAACGGGTTGTTGTGGACGCCAGCTTCATTAAAGAGTCGGAACGAAGGAGGTTCCTCGATCTCTCGACCCGTTGCGGCGTTGCGTCAAGGTTTTTTGTCTGTGAGGCCGATCCCGAAGTGATCCGATCGCGGCTCGAAAATCGCACGAACGATGCTTCGGATGCAGACTGGTCGATCCACGAGGAGGCGGCCCGCCAATGGGAAGATCCGGGCCCCAACACACTTCGATTAACTCGACACGTCGATTCCGGGCGCGATCCGGAGAGTTCGCTCCGTCAGGTTGTCGGTGAACTCCGATCCATGGGTCTTCATGACTAGGAGCCTTTTGTGGATTTGCCGGAAACCCGAGGATTTGCGTCCAGCCGCCGCGAGACCGCCATCGCCCTCTTCACGATCCTCATGATTGCGGTCCACCTGGGTCTGCGTTACGCGTTCCCAGATTCCAGGCGGATCTTCGACATGCGGACGGCGGACGTCCCTCTCCTGTTGTGCCTGTTCCTGGGAGGCGGGCCGCTCGTCCTTGAGTTGCTAGGCAAGGTGTCTCGGAAGGAGTTTGGATCGGATCTCCTTGCGGGGATCTCCATCGTCACGTCGGTCTTTCTCGGCGAATATCTGGCCGGGTGCCTCGTGGTGCTCATGCTCTCGGGGGGCGAGGCGCTGGAGGCTTACGCGGTCCGCAGCGCGTCCTCGGTGCTCGAGGCGCTGGCCCGCCGTATGCCGTCGATGGCGCATCGCAAGCTCGATGGTGTTCTGGCGGATGTGCCGTTGGGTCAGGTCGAAATCGGCGACGAGCTCGTCATCCTCCCCCACGAGATCTCCCCGGTGGACGGCACGGTGACCGAAGGGCGTGGGACCATGGACGAGTCGTTCCTGACCGGCGAGCCCTATCTCATGTCCAAGGCTCCCGGCTCGGCGGTGATCTCGGGCTCGATCAACGGTGAGACCGCCCTGACGATCCATGCCGAGAAGCGAGCCGAGGACTCCCGATACGCTCGCATCATGCGCGTCATGCGGGCCTCGGAACAGCATAAGCCTCGACTTCGCAGGCTGGGCGACCGACTTGGGGCCTTTTATACGCCGCTTGCCGTGGCGATCGCGGTCGTGGCCTGGTCGGTGAGCGGGCAGCCGATCCGGTTCCTAGCCGTGCTGGTCGTGGCCACACCGTGCCCGTTGCTGATCGCGATCCCGGTGGCGATCATCGGCGCGATTTCGCTCTCCGCGAGGCGGGGGATCATCATCAAGGATCCGGCTGTCCTCGAATCCATCGACGAATGCCGGACGGCCATCTTCGACAAGACCGGGACGCTGACCTACGGCAAGCCCCGACTGACCGAGATCCTCACCGCCCCGGGCTTCGAGGAGAAGGAGGTCCTCACGCTCGTGGCCAGCCTGGAGCGGTTCTCCAAGCATCCCCTCGCGGGCGCGATCCTCGACCAGGCTCGCACGGTCGGGGTGACCTTGCGCGAGGTGACCCAGGTCCGCGAGCCGCCGGGGGCCGGGCTCGTCGGGACGGTCGAGGGGCTCCAGGTCCAGGTCACGGGCCGCAAGAAGTTATTGGCGAGCCAGCCCGACCTTGAAGGTGTGTTGCCCCCGGTCGTTGGCGGGTTGGAGTGCTTTTGCCTGGTCGATGATCGGTACGCGGCCACGTTGAGGTTCCGCGACGAGCCCCGACCCGGGGGCCTCTCCTTCATCCACCACCTGAAGCCCAGGCACCAGTTCGACCGCGTGATGCTGGTCACCGGCGATCGCGAGTCCGAAGCCCGCTACCTGGCCGACCTGGTGGGTATCAAGGAAGTAATGGCCAGCCAGAGCCCCGAGCAAAAGCTTGAGATCGTCCGTCGCGAGACCGCGAAGGCGAAGACCGTGTTTCTGGGGGACGGCATCAATGACGCGCCCGCCCTGACCGCCGCGACCGTGGGCATTGCTCTGGGCCAGAACAGCGACATCACGACCGAGGCGGCCGGCGCGGTGATCATGGACACCTCGCTGCACAAGATTGACGAGTTCCTCCATATCAGCCGCCGCATGCGCACGATCGCCATGCAGAGCGCCGTGGGGGGGATGTCGCTGAGCGTGATCGGGATGCTATTCGCGGCGGCGGGTTATCTCCCTCCGGTGGCGGGAGCGATCGTGCAGGAGGTGATCGACGTTCTGGCCGTGGCCAACGCCTTGAGGATGGCCTTCCCGCCCCGCACGCTCACGGATTACGCGATCGATCCTGGCGAAAAGGATGACGATCAACCCCCAACGCCGCCCGCCGCCGAACCCCTGGCCGTCGCGATGCCGGACGGAGGCTAACGCCTTGAGATTCCCTTGGCGCAGCGGTTGCGTGGATTGCCTGGATACTCGCACGGGACTGCCCAGGCGATCATCCAAGGCATAAGGGGG
>JANOBY010000662.1:0-6049 GCA_031411935.1 Planctomycetales bacterium
GCGGGCAAGGTCAGGACATCGCCGGGTCCAAAAACCCGGGTATCGTCATCCGCCTGGAAGGCCTGGGCACCTCGCCGATCGTCGTCAAGCACCACCACCACATTCACGCCCGAGTCAAGGTACTCGGAAACCTTCGCCAAGACACTCGGCCAGCGGTCGCTGGGCGTACACACCTCGATCACCAGCTCGGGCACCTCCGGACCATAGCTCGCGGGCAAAGGCCCCTTCGGCAATCGAGCAAAGCTGTAGAAGGCCAGATCGGCCTCACGAACGGTGTCCGAATCCGTTCGGTGATCACGCCAGCATCGTTACTCAGCTCATGGCCGAGATCGTGGTTTTAAGGTAGAGCCGTAGTAGGTACACGCCCTGAGCGCAAATCTGACCATGACGACGCTTCGCCTGCGGCATCGCAACGACCTCACCCCGGACCAGTTCCTCGGGATAGCCCGGATCGGGTCGCTGAGCATATTGCTCAGCGCCGAGCAGGGAACCAGGAGCCGAGGCCATCGCCGAGGTCGCCATCACGAACGCATCCTCCCAAGTCGGCAACATCAATCCACAACCAATTATCGCCCACACCCGAACCAGGCTTCAAGCCACGCCCCAATCACTTCGATTGCGGGGTTTCCAGGATCTCCAGAACCTTCGCCCGCAACGCCCTGGGGTCCGGCCGTGCGGGAGGCGAGGTGAAGTCCAGATCCAGCCCCTTCTCCTTCGCGAACCGGACGAACTGCCAGTGGTTGGCAAATTTGCGACCGTACCGGTTGCCAAGGTGGTCCAGGACGACCCGGCGCGACGCGCCGAAGAGGGTGGGCATCTTGAGCAGCTCGACCAAGTCGGGCGTCGAGAGCCGGCAGGGATACGGCTCCGCGTCGATCAAGGCGAACGTCACGTCGTCGCCGTCGAGCCAGGCTTCGGCCAGACGCTCGGCGTGGCGGCGGCGCTCCTCACGGCCGTTGTCGGGGAGGATGTCTTCGAGCATGGGCACGGACGCGTTCATGTCGAATTCGATGAACCTGGTCCCTGACTGATCGGCTGCGATCTCGAACGATAACAGCCTAGCGATCTCGTGGGCCTCGCGTTGCTCCATATGCGACAGCGACACGGCGATCGCGAGGAAGTATGGGCGGCGGGTTTCGAAGGTTGCGGTTCGAGCCAGAGATATACTACTAGGACGATCCAGACAACCACGGATCGCTTGAGAGCAAGCTTGTCTGGCGGCGTCCGAAGTCAGCCGCGCTGCTAGGATCGCCAAACCCTGCGCATGCGCCGCGCGAGCTAGTCCGTCCCGCTCGCGCGACATGGCGTCGGCTAGGACCTTGGCCGCGTCGGCGCACACCCTGGCCGCGTCGGCCGGCGGCATCCTTTTGGCTATAGCTGCTAGGCCCTGTCCAGTGCCCTGGTAGTCCCCATCCTTCTGGCGCGCGAGGATGTCGGCCAGCACCTTGGCCGCGTTGGCGATCACCTTGTCGGCGTCGGCCGGTGTCATCCTCTCGGCAACCGCCGCTAGACCATTTGCGAGGTACGCGGGGCTGTAATCATGCCTCGGGTTCGCCATGGCGTCGGCGAGTATCTCGGCCGCGTCGGCGCACACCCTGGCCGCGTCGGCCGGCGGCATCTTCGCGGCCACCGCCGACAGGCCCACCGCGAGAAAACCGAGCACGAAATCATCCTGCTGTTCGCCCGCCATGGCGTCGGCGAGGACCTTGGCCGCGTCGGCGCACACCCTGGCCGCGTCGGCCGGCGGCATCTTCGCGGCCACTGCTGCCAGGCCCAGCGCGAGATCCATGCGAATCAACTTATTCTCGGTAGGCGGGTCCGCCAGAGCTTCAGCGGCCTGCTTGGCCACGTCGGCGGGCTTGATTCGACCCCGCCAAGGGTCGTTTCTATTGAAACAATACTGAGCCATTATATGTTGCATCAAATTTGGTCGGTTTCCATCAACTTTTAACAAAGCACTCGCGCAAGTTGCGGAAAGCGGCCCCGTCTCGGCAGCGAGTTCTAAAGCCATCATTGCGGCTACCACTTTCTCATCAAGGCTTCGGGTTGAGTCGCCTAGCCAAACCGCGAGCTTCTCGGCGGCGTGGTCGCGAAGGGATTCGTCGAGTCCGACCGCCGCGATCATCGCCGGCTCGCACCGGCCTCGAAGCTGGGTCAGCAAAGAGGGGTCGCGGAGGGCAGCGTCGATCGCCCGAAGCCCGAGGCCGTTCGGGCTTTCGCGGGCGAGTTCCCAGAGCGCCTCCGCCTCGTGGAACGAAACAGCCGGATTGAAGGGATCGTCGGGGTTGAACGACTTAACCAGGCTGCAGGCTAGCAGGTTCTCCGCGGCGTCTTGGGCGGTGATCGCGTCCTTCTCCGCTTTCTGGGCGACCTGACGCTTTTCTCCTTCCGCTTTCGCTCGGGCTCGGGACTGGGAGGCCAGGCCGATCGAGGTGATCGTGGCCAGAACCATACCGACGATCGCCACGCCTCCGGCTGTGGCCAATGCTGGGTTTCTTATGCACCATCTTCGCAGGCGTTCGGCTTGGCTGACCGGACGCGCGACGATCGGTTCTCCTTTGAGCCAACGGTCCAATTCGTCCCCGAAATCGTCGGCGGTGGAGTATCGGGTTCGCGGGTCTTTTTCGAGGCTTTTTCTTACGAGCGTGTCGAGGTCTCGGTCGATGAGGGGGACGATTGTGGAGAGCGGGGGGGCTTCGGTTTCTCGGACTTGCCTTAGCAGGGTGAGGACGTTGTCGCCGGCGAAGGCGGGGCGGCCGGCTAGCCTTTCGTAGAGGATGGCTCCGAGGCTGTACACGTCGGCGGCGACCGTGAGGTCTTTTCTTCCGGCGGCTTGCTCGGGGGCCATGTAGCGGGGGGTTCCGAGGACTTGCCCGGTCTCGGTGAGGGATCTTTCCGGGTTTTCGAGCTTCTTGGCGAGGCCGAAGTCGGTCACGTAGGGGGTGCCCTCGGCGTCGAGGAGGATGTTCGAGGGCTTGAGGTCGCGGTGGAGGATCCCTCGGAGGTGGGCGAAGCTCACGGCGCGGGCGATGGTTCGGAGTCGTTCGACCTCGGCTCGGATGGTCCCTCGGGGCGTGTTGTTGAGGGGCCCTCCGTCGATGAACCTCATGGTGAAGTATTGCTGGCCTTCGTGCTCGTTGACCTCGTAAATGGGCACGATGTTGGGGTGGTCGAGCTCGGAGACGCTCTCGGCCTCGGCGCGGAATCGGAGCACGTCTTGTGGCGTGGCGAGCGCTCCCTTGAGGATCATCTTGAGGGCGACCACGCGGTTGAGGTTCGTCTGGCGGGCCTTGTAGACGATGCCCATCCCCCCGTGGGCGATCTCTTCGAGGAGCTCGTAATCGCCGAAGTAGCGGATGAGGCTGGGGGCGATCGAAAGGGGTTGCAGGTCGATGGTGGCGTCGGAACTGGCGTCGATCCGCAGAGGAGCGGCCATGCAGTCCATGCGGTCGAGGTCGGCGAAGAAGGCGCGCAGGGGGTCGGCGAGGTCCGGATGCGCGTCGAGCCATTCCTGCCGGTTCGGGACCTGCCCCGCCTCGACGGCCTGGAGGTAGGATGCGATCGCGGCGTCGAGGTCGGGCGAGCTTTCCGGGTTCATCTCTTGACGCCCCTGGGAATGTGGAGGGATGGGGGAGGAAGACCTCACCGCAGATAACGCAGATGATCACAGATTAAGAGTTTTTACTTATGTTATCTGAGACCATCTGCGTCATCTGCGGTGAGGTCCCCGGTCTTTAAGTCATGACTCTTCGAAGCTCGGCGAGGCCTCTTCGCAGGAGGGAGGCCACGGCAGGGATGGTCTTCTCGGTGTGGTCGGCGATTTGCCCGAGGGTCCAGCCCTGGCAGTGCTTGAGGATCACGACCTCTCTCATGGGGTCGGGCAGGCGGGCCAGGGCGTCGACGAGCCTGAGCAGCTCCTCGTTGCGGGAGGCGGCCTGGCTGGGGGAGGTCTGGTCGGCGGCGATCCAGGCCGCGAGGCCCGAGCTGGAGCGGTCGAGATCGGCCTCGATCGACCGCTCCAGCCTCACGTCGCGCCGGTCCCGCTCGTAATGCTTGACGGCGTCGGCAAGCGTACGGGCGAGGATCTTGCGCAGCCACGCGACGAGCACCTCGGGGCCGTCCTCGCGCAGGTCCCCGATCGCGGAGGAGGCGCGGAGCATGGCCTGCTGGACGATGTCGGAGGCGTCGAGCTTGCCCTTCAGTCTGCGGTCCAGGTGCAGGCCCGCGAGCACGAGCATGTACCGGCGATAGGGCTCCAGGCGGTCGTCGGCGTCATTCGGCATCGAGACTCGTTCTCCTCTCGAAGGAAGAGACGACGTTCACGGCCGGACGAACCATGACATTGCCGGATTACGAGAAGTCGAACATCTCCAGGTCGCTGGAGACCTCGTGGAGGCGGGCGTTGAGGTAGGTGCGGATCTCTTCGCTGGTCTTCAGTTGAAGGACCTGGTGCGCGAACCGCTCGGCCTGCGCGGTGGTCACGGAATTCAAGAGGGCCTTGATCGTGGGCACGAACGCGGGGCTCATGCTGAAGCGCCTGAGGCCCATCCCGAAGAGGACGAGCACCGATCGGGGCTGGCCCGCCATCTCGCCGCAGAGGGTCACGGGCGTGCCGGTGCGTCGGCAGGCGTCCAGAACCATTTGGAGGACCTTGAAGATGGCCGGCGAGAGCGGCTCGCACAGGTGCGCGACCTTGGGGTTGTCGCGGTCGGCGGCCACCAAATACTGGATCAGGTCGTTGGAGCCGATGGAGATGAATTCGGTCTCCCGCAAGATCGCGTCGATGCACACGGCGGCGGCGGGGACCTCGACCATCACGCCGGTCTTGACGTCCTCGCCGAACGGGACGCCCTCGCGCCTGAGGTTCCGGCGCGACTCGTCCACGAGCTTGTTCACGTACCGGAGCTCTTCGAGCGTGGTGATCATGGGGAAGAGCATGTTGACCTTGCCATGCTTCCCGGCGCGCAGGATGGCGCGGATCTGCCGCTCGTAGAGCCTCGGGTGCTCGAAGGCCAGGCGGATGGACCGCCAGCCCATGAAGGGGTTGGCCTCGTTGCGGCGTCCCAGGTAGGGGACGGTCTTGTCGCCGCCGAGGTCCAGGGTGCGGATCGTGACCGAGCCCCTGGGCGAGGCCTCGATCATCTGGCGATAGTGCTCGTACTGCTCCTCCTCATCGGGCACGTCCTGATGGGTGAGGAAGAGGTACTCGGTGCGGAACAGGCCCACGCCGGTGGCGCCGACCTTCTGCGCGGCGCGGGCGTCGGCCAGGTTGTTGATGTTGGCGAGCAATTCCACGGGCACGCCGTCGGAGCTGGCCGCGGGCTGGTCGCGGTTCAGGACGAGGCGGTCCTTGAGGTCGAAGAACTCGCGCTGCATCTTGCGGTAGGCGGCCACGACCTCGGGGTCGGGGCGGACCTGGACCACACCATCGCGGCCGTCGACGATGATCAGGTCGCCGGACTGGACGTCGGCGGTGATGCCCTCGCACCCCGACACGGCGGGGATCCCTCGGCTGCGGGCGAGGATGGCCACGTGGGACGTCCCCCCGCCGGTCTCGGTCACGATCCCGGCGATGGGCAGGGCGCCCAGGCTCATGGCCTGGCTCGGGAGGATCTCGTGGGCCACGAGGATGATCGGCTGGTCGCCGGGCTTGGGCGTGTCGTCGCTGACCTCCACGGGCGCGGGGGTCACGTCCAGGCTCAGGTGCGACCCGATGCGCGAGATCACGTCGCGGATGTCGGCCAGGCGCTCGCGGAAGAATTCGTGCTCGTGGCGGGCGAACGTGGCGGCGTAGTCCTGGAGCACGGTCTGCAGGGCCGAGAGCGCCGTGAGCCTCTGGGTCTCCACGAGCAGGTGGACCTTGCTCACTAGGCCTTGGTCCTGCACGATCGTGAGGTGGGTGCGGAAGATCCCGGCCTCGGCCGGGCCGAGCTGCTGGCCGACCTTCAGGACGATCCCTTCGAGCTCCGCCGCCGCGTGCTTCAGGGCGCGGTCGAACCGCTCCTTCTCCAGCGGCACGAGCGCAGGGTCGGACAGGCCGACGGGCTCC
>JANOBY010000663.1:0-2526 GCA_031411935.1 Planctomycetales bacterium
CGAAGTCGGCGAAGACGGCGTCTTCGACGTCAAGTCCACCAACGGCGACACCCACCTCGGCGGCGACGACTTCGACGAAGTCCTCATCGACTACATCGCCGGCGAGTTCAAGAAAGAACACGGCATCGACCTCCGCAAGGACCAGATGGCCCTGCAGCGCCTGAAGGAAGCCGCCGAGAAGGCCAAGAAGGACCTCTCCTTCCAGGCCCAGGCCGACATCAATCTGCCGTTCATCACGGCCGATCAGAACGGCCCCAAGCACATGACCATGACGATCAGCCGGGCGCAGTTCGAGAAGCTGACCGACAAGCTCTTCGAGCGCTGCCGGGGCCCCGTGATGAAGGCCCTGGAAGACGCCAAGCTCAAGCCCTCGGACATCGACGAGGTCGTGCTCGTGGGCGGATCCACCCGCATGCCCCGCGTCCAGCAGATCGTCAAGGACATCTTCGGCAAGGAGCCCCACAAGGGCGTGAACCCCGACGAGGTCGTGGCCATCGGCGCGGCGATCCAGGGCGCGGTGCTCACCGGCGACGTGAAGGACCTGCTCCTCCTGGACGTGACCCCCCTGTCGCTGGGCCTCGAAACCCAGGGCGGCGTTTTCACCAAGCTGGTCGAGCGCAACACCACGATCCCGACCGAGAAGAAGGAAACCTTCACCACCGCCGAGGACGGCCAGACCGCCGTGACCGTGAAGGTCTACCAGGGCGAACGCCCCATGGCCGCCGATAACCGGCTCCTGGGCGAGTTCAACCTGGAAGGCATCCCCCCGGCACGTCGCGGCACGCCGCAGGTTGAGGTGGCCTTCAACATCGACGCCAACGGGATCCTCGCCGTGAGCGCCCGCGACAAGGGCACCGGCAAGGAGCAGAAGATCACGATCCAGTCCTCGGGCGGCCTGTCCAAGGACCAGATCGACAAGATGCAGCGCGACGCCGAGGCCCACGCCGCCGAGGACAAGCAGAAGCGCGACCTGGCCGAGGCCCGCAACACGGCCGAGCAGCGCGTGTATCAGCTCGAGAAGATGATGGAGGACAGCAAGGACAAGCTCTCCGAGGGCGACGTCTCGGCCGTGCGTGCCGCCATCCAGCGCGTGAACGAGGCCAAGAAGGGCGAGGACCCCGCCGCCATCAACCAGGCGGTCGAGGACCTGGGCCGGGCCAGCCAGGCCATGGCCGAACACCTCTACGCCGCCGCGGGCGCCGGGGCCGCGGGCTCGGCCGGGGCGGGCTTCGGCGGGGGCCCCGCCGACGGGGCCTCGGGCAACGGCGGAGGCCCCAAGGCCGACGACGTGATCGACGTCGAGTTCGAAGAGAAGAAGTAAGCGTCAACCGCCTCAGGGCGGGCCGAGGGTCTGGCGTCAGTCCCCCGGCCCGCGTATCCTGGTGATCATGAGCCGGACCGCGCCCCCCGATTGGGCGCGGCCCCGGTCACCGTTCTCTTTTTCCGATCTCCCAGGAACCCGGCCGATGTCCCTCGACAATGCGCGAGCGGCGTATCCCATTCTCGTCCAGATCGCCCGCGACCTCTCGCTGGCCGCTCGCGAAAAACGGAATACCGCCTGGGTCTCGTATGACGATTTCTGCGCCAGGTGCAAGGATCTCGGCATCAAGGAAACCCCCCGCACGATCGCCGCGAAGCTCTTAAAGCCCCTGCAGGCCGTGTGCCTCGAAAACAACTATCCCGACCTCTCCTCCATCATCATCTCCAAGCCCAAGGCCAGGGGCGACTTCGGCAACCTCCTCAGGCCCGCCGACGGTTGGTGGGAAATCTACGTGACCCGGGGCGAGGCCGCCGTGGGGGACGTCAACTTCTGGTTCGCCGCCTTCCGCAACGCCCGCGACTACGAGAACTGGCCCGAGGCCCCGTTCTTCTGAGACCGAGGGAGAGACCCGCGATGGCCACGGCGACCCCCGATCACGCGCCCATCCTCCCGACGGACCAGCCGAATGCCCCCTACGACGAGGAAGGGACTTCGGACGAAGGGATTCCGCCGGAAGCGTGGTTCGATCGCTCCTCGATCACGGCCGACGCCATGGTCACGATCGAGGGCGTGTCCGAGGCCGATTGGTGGAAATACGCCCCGGAAGGCCGAGTCTGCGAGTATCTCGACGGGGTCGTCTACATGCCATCGCCCGCCACTCGCGACCATCAGGATAACGTGGGATTCTGGTTCTTCCTGCTTAGCGGTTTCGCGGGCGAGAAAGGGTTGGGCGAGGTTGTGCTCGGGCCGGGCGTCCTCCAGCTCGCCCCGGGCCGGAACCCCGAACCCGACGTGTTCGTCGTTCCGTCCGGCGAAGGTCCGCATTCGCCACCGGCACTCCTTGTGATCGAGACCCTTTCGAGATCGACCCGCAAGCACGATACCGGCCGAAAGAAAGCCGCTTTCCAGGATGCGCAGATCCCCGAGATCGTCTACGTGGACCTGAAGCGGCGACGGATCGTTTTTCACCGCCGCACAGACGACCTCTACACAACCGAGACGCAGGAGACGGGGATCTGGAGGTCGGCTTCCCTGCCCGGGTTCTG
>JANOBY010000664.1:0-24095 GCA_031411935.1 Planctomycetales bacterium
GGGAAAGAAAATGGCCAAGTCGGGCGGTAACGCGGTGTCAGCCGTGAAGGCGACTGAGCAATACGGCGCCGACGTCCTGCGCCTCTACGTGGCCAGCCTCGACTACGCCGACGACATCCGGATGAGCGAGCGGGGCATCAAGGAAGCCTCGGAAGCCTATCGCAAGATCCGCAACACTTTTCGCTACATGCTCGGTAATCTCGCGGATTACACGACGTTCGATCCCTCCACTTTCGACACCTCGACGCTGCAAGAGATTGACCTGTGGGCTCTCGGGCAACTGAACGGAGTGATTCGCGATGTGACCGCGAGTTACGAGTCCTTCGAGTTCTACAAGGTCTATCAGCGGATCTACCAGTTCTGCGCCGTGGACCTTTCGAGCTTCTACCTCGATGTGCTGAAGGACCGCCTCTACGCCGAGCTCCCGGACGGCCCCGATCGCCGCTCCGCCCAGTTCGTCCTGGCGCGTCTCCACGAGGTGCTCACGATCCTCCTCGCCCCGTTCATCCCCCACACGGCCGACGAGCTCTGGGACTTCCTCCCCGATCGATCTGACAAGCCCGCTAGCGTCCACCTCGCCGACTGGCCCGTGGCCGACGCCAGGTGGGATGACAGCGAACGATCGGAGCGGTGGGCCCGTCTCCAGGAGATTCGCGACACGATCCTGGTCTCCCTCGAAGGACTCCGCAAGACGAAGACCATCGGCAGCAGCCAGGAGGCCGAAGTCACCCTCACGGCGAGCGATCCCTCGACCTTCACCTCGTTGAAGAGCCACCAGGCCTTGCTCACCTCGATCTGCGGGGTCTCCGACCTGTCCATCCAGGATCGAGTGGGCTCGACCGCCGAAGGAACGGTGACCGCGGAGTCCGGCAAGTCGAACCATCTCAAGTGTGAGCGATGCTGGAACCTTCGCCCGAGCGTCGGCCAGGACGTCGAGTTCCCCACCCTCTGCGACCGTTGCGCCCGGGTGATCCGGGCCCTTCCTCCCGGCTCCTGAATCGAGAGGAAGACGGATGCCCGAGTCCCCGAGGAACCCTCCGATCGCCTCGCCGCCCATTCGCCTCGCGGTGTGCGTCTCGGGGGGAGGCACCACGCTCCAGAACCTGATCGACCGGATCGGCGACGGGCGTCTTTCCGCCCAGATCGTCCAGGTCGTGGCCGGTCGCGCGGGCATCGGCGCGATCGGGCGGGCCGAAAGCGCGGGCGTCCCCGTGTCGGTGGTCGAGCGGAAAGGGCGGAGCGTGGTGGAATTCAGCGCCGAGGTTTTCGACCTGGTCCGCCAGGCGAACAGCGACCTCGTGATCCTCGGCGGGTTCCTCTCCTTGCTGGAGATCCCCGAGGATTTTGAAGGTCGAGTGATCAATATCCACCCGTCGTTGATCCCCGCATTTTCGGGCAAGGGGTTTCATGGCGAGGCCGTCCATCGCGCGGCGATCGAGGCCGGCGTGAAGGTCTCGGGCTGCACCGTGCACTTCGCAGATAACACCTACGACACGGGCCCGATTATCTTCCAGGCCGTGGTCCCGGTCCTCGCGATCGACACGCCCGTCGACCTCGCCACCCGCGTATTCGAGGCCGAGTGCGAAGTCCTTCCCGAGGCCATCGAGCTTTACGCCCAGGGCCGGTTGGAGAGGCACGGCCGACGTGTGAAAATCCTGCCCTGAGAGCCGCACGAATCCGTTTGAGGGGAGCCCGCACATGAAGCCGGGACGAACCGAATTCCTGGCGTGGGGCGAGCCCCTGACCGGCAGTCGCTTCCTGATGTTCGGGGCCATGCTCACGGCGTTGAAGCTCCTGCTCGATCTGGTGGTCGCCTCGACGATCTTCGGCCGCCCCTGGTCGCCCTTGAATTATCTCCTACCCGGATCGGCGCTGGGGTTGCTGGCGGCCAGTGGAGACGACCAGGTTTTCTTCGGCACGATGCTCCTCGTCGCCCTGCCCTTCCTCCCAGCAGGGCTCATCCTCACCCATCGCCGGATGATCGACAGCGGGATGCCGGTCGGGCTCCTGATCCTGTTCTTCGTGCCGGTGATCAACCTGCTTTTCTTCGCCGTTCTGGCGGTCCTGCCCTCCGTCTCGGATGATGCTCTGGCCTCCGAGGTGGCCGAGACGATCGCCGAGGATCCGGGCCTCTGGCCAGTTTCCGCCCCCGATCCGGACGGTGGGAAGCCCTCGGCGTTGTCGAAGCCCAGCAGCGTTACGCTCGCGATCTTTCTCGCGGCAGGCTTCGGGGTCGCAGTCACCGTGTTCGGCACCCTGGCTCTCCGAGACTACGGATGGGGCCTGTTCCTGGGCATCCCTTTCGCGGTCGGCCTGATCGCCACGCTCATGGACCATCGCCCGCCTTCGAAGGGTTACGGTCGCGCCCTCAGCGTGGCCAACCTCGCGCTGATCGTGTATGGGACCATGTTGCTCTGCGTGGCGATCGAGGGGCTAGTTTGCCTGGTCATGGCATGGCCGATTGCTGCAGTCAGCGCGAGCGTTGGCGGACTGCTTGGCTGGTCCCTGAAACGGTCGGCCCAGGGGGGCCCCGCCTGGATCAAGCCGATGCTCGTGGTCATGGCCGCCCTGCCCGGCCTCATGGGGGCCGAGAGGGCGGCCCGCCAGGCCCCGACGCTCTTCGCGGTCCGTACCGCCGTGGAGGTGGACGCGCCTCCCGAACAGGTCTGGCGGGACGTGGTCACCTTTGGCACGATCCCTCCTCCGACCGACTGGATCCTGCGATCGGGGATCGCCTATCCCACCCATGCCGAGATCGACGGCACGGGCGTGGGGGCCGTACGCCGGTGTGTGTTCACCACCGGGACGTTCGTCGAGCCGATCGAGGTCTGGGACGAGCCCCGCCTGCTCCGGTTCTCGGTCACGTCCAGCCCTCCGCCCATGCGGGAGTGGAGTCCCTGGGCGACCGTCAAGCCTCCCCACCTCGAGAACTTTCTGGTCTCCCAGGGAGGCCAGTTCCGGCTCGTCCCACTGCCCGGAGGCGGGACGAGGCTCGAGGGCACGACCTGGTACCGGCACCACATGAGCCCGGAGTTCTACTGGCGATTCTTCTCCAACGCGATCGTCCACCGCATCCATCTTCGCGTCCTCGAGCACGTCAAGACGCTCGCCGAATCGGATTGATGGACGAGGCGGTCAGAGCAGGAGCGTGCTCAGCCCCGAAAGCCCGACCGGTTCTCGACTGGCGAAGGGCTCGCCGTGACGGACGCCGATCGTGTGACCCCAGAACCGGGTCCGGTCGAACACCGATTCAACCACGGCGTCTTTCAGTTGCGAACGATAGGCGGTGAGGGCCAGGCGTTTGGCCTCGCTCTGATCGCTCACGTCCAGCACGAAACTTGGCCTCTCTACAATCTTCAGGTGGACGCTGAAGTAGTAGAGGATGCGGGCAGGGTGGAACGGCTCGCCGGGGATGTCGCTCTTGGAGAGCTTGCTCCAGAACCGGGCCTCCTCGACGAGCTTCGTCGCCGCGATGTGGTCGGGGTGGGCATCTTCCCAGAACGGGGCGAAGAGCAAGCGGGGACGGACTCGACGGAAGACCGCGGCCAGTGCACGTCGGTGGTCCAGGGTGGCCTCCAGGTTGCGATTCGGAAGCCCGAGATTCTCTCGCCAGGGGTTGCCCAACGCGGCGTTGGCAGCGGCGGTCTCGGCCTTCCGCGTCTCGATCGAGCCGAGCGGAGTCGGCTCCCCGCTCGTGAGGTCCAGGATGCCAACGCTCCAGCCCTGAGAGATCATGCGGAGGATCGCCCCTCCGGCCCCGATCTCGGCGTCGTCGGGATGCGGTGCCACCACAAGCGCGTCGAGCATCTCGAGGGTTCCGGGGGGGAATCGGGGAGGATCGGGAGAGACCAGCGGATCAGATCCTCGACGGAATTGCAATTCTCGGGTCGGCCTCGACGCGATCTGAGGGCGACTTCAGGCGGCTCCAGGGCTCGCCCGTGATCCTTTCGACCACCCCGATGGCCGAAAGCACCACAGCCATCGTGCCCTGACCAGGGAACACCGAATCGCCGACGACCCAGAGCCCCGGCCCCAGCACGTCGGACCCAACCGCCAGGAAGTTGCTGTTCCGGCGCGAGACGGGGGGGCCGCCCACCGCGCCCTGCCTGCGCCTCGTGTAGCGCCCAAAGCTGCGGGGCGTGGCGAACTCGTCATGCACGAGGTTGTCCGGAGCCTCGGGTAGAGCGCGACCTAACGCGGCGAGCATCATCGCGCGATAGGTTGCCTTTTTGATCTCGTGCTCCTCGCGGCCCAGCCCTTCCCAGTCCGAGGGAGAGGTATGCGTGGACATGGTGGCGACCCGCACGTCCTCCGGGCCATACCCCGGATCGCCCGGCGGAGACAGGGACACGAGCACGTTGTTGCCGTCGTGGATGGGACGGTCGTAATCCTGAAGGACCTGATGGAAGAGCGGGGAATCATCGGGCACGACGGATCGCCGGATGGCCACGTAACCCGTGAAGGCGCTCCATCGGGCACGTGACTGCTTCTCGCATCGGGACAATCGCCCTCCCAGGCTTCTCCCAAGGAGGTTCGCGGCCAGGTCCAGCGGCAGGTTGAAGGCCACCTGACGGGCGACCAGGCGTTGGCGACGTCGGGTGGTCACCACAAATCCCCCGCCCTCGGCCGCCTCGACGCGATCGACCTTGGTTCCCGTCCGGAGATCGCCTCCCAGCTCCGCAAATCGCTGGCCCAGGCCCTCGACCAGGCTCTTCATCCCGCCCCGAGGCCGGCTCATCCCCAGCCGATAGGCCTGCAAGCACGCCGCGGCATTGGCGAACGGCACCGTCTCGGGCCCGGCCTGGGCGGTATCTTGCAGGAGCATCGCGATCAGCGAACGGAACGGACGATCGTCGTTCAGCTTCAAAATCTGAAGCACGTTCTCCACCGAGAGGAGCCAGGTGGAGGCCGCGAGCAACCCGCGAGGCCCGAGGATTCGGAGATCGTGGACAAGGTCATTCAAGGTTCGCGCCGGAAGCCTTGGGACCTGAGATGCCGCGGCGAAGAGCGTGTTGCCCACGGCCGCCTGGAGCTTCCAGAAGAACGCTTTTGCGGAATCGTCGCCGGGAAATGCAGCGGAAAAATCGCGAAGGAAGCTCGCCGGGTCGGGCGTGATCCGCAACTCGCGATCGGGCAGGCAAACGCGGTACGCGGGCGTCTCCATCGACTCGAAGTCAGAGCCCACAAGCTCGAGCAGGTCGCCGATCGGCTCGCCGGGTTTCAATCCCATGAGGGCCGTGGCCCCGGCGTCGAAATGGAAAGGTCCGCGTGCGAAGTACCCGGCACATCCGCCGAGCTTGGTGTGCGACTCGAGCAGAGCCACGCTCAGCCCGCGTTTCTGGGCGAGCGCGGCGGTGGCCAGCCCTCCCATCCCCCCGCCGATCACCACCAGGTCGATCATGTTTCCGCCGATCTTGCCGCTCGACCCTGTCTGCGAATGAAAGATACTTAGCAAGAGTGTAGACGCGCGGCACGGCCGCGTCTGGAATGACCGGCCCTCGCTCGATATGATTCAAGAGGATGCAGAAACGATGAGGACATCGAGACGTCCCAGGATCGAGGAGACGAGTCGGGATGCCAGGATGGGTCAAGATGGCGACTCTGGACGAGTTGGCCGAAGGGCACGCCAGGGAGGTTGAGCACGATGGCCGGGTCTACGCCATCTTCTTGATCGACGGCAAGATCTCGGCGGTTGACGGGATCTGCCCGCATCAGGGCGGCCCGCTCGCCGATGGACCGGTCTCGGGCAACTGTGTGACCTGCCCCTGGCACGGATGGCAGTTCGACGTGACGACAGGCTCGACTCCGATCAACAAAAAGCTCAGGCTGCCCGTGTTCGAGGTCCGGATCGAGGACAACGACGTGCTTGTAGCCGTAGCCTGAGTGAAAGTGGTTCCCCTCACCCTCATCTCCCGAACTCTCTAGCGAGAAGACTCCTCCCGGTGACGACCTTCCGCGCGTTCCGCAACACCGATCCGCCCGCGCTCGTGGACCTCTGGAATCGGGGCTTGCCCGAAAAAGGCGTGGTCGGCCCGCTCTCTCCGCACGAATTCGATATGCTCGTGGTGGGCAAGATCGGGTTCGATCGCGCGGGGCTGATCGTGGCGGAGGATGAAGGCCATGTGGTCGGGTTCGCTCATGCTGGCTTCGGTCCGAGCGAACCTCGGGGCCCTTCACACCGGCTGGACCCGTCCATGGGCACGGTGGCCATGCTGGTGACCGACCCGGAGCATCAGCGCGAGGAGGCCAAGATCGAGATCGGGCTTCTCACCGCGGCCGAGGCCTATCTTCGATCGCAGGGCGTCAAGGTCTTCTACGCGGGCGGTCAGGCCCCGCTGAATCCGTTCTACTCGGGTATCTATGGCGGGAGCGAGTTTGCGGGCATCCTTGATTCGCACCGCGGATTCTCTCTCGCCGTGATCCGGGCCGGATACGAGCCTGTCGCCCGAACGATCCTTCTGGAAGCCGACCTCTCCGTGCCCGAGCCTCGCGACCCGAAGTCCACCTTGCTTCGTCGCCAGCTCAGCCTGAAGCTGACGGACGACGCCATGATCCCCTGCTGGTGGGAGGCCCTGGCCCTGGGTCTATTTCGGCCCTGTCGATTCGATCTGTTCGAGAAGTCGCTCAACCAGGTTCTGGGAAGCGCCTGGACTTGGGAGATTGCGGGCGGGGCCGGGCTGGGGGACGGCAGGTCGCGGACCGGCCTGATCCATGTGCAGGTGGATCCCGGCCACCGACGCAAGGGGTATGGTCGGCATCTTGTTGGCGAGATCATGCGTCACGCCCGGGCCCAGAACTCGGACGTCCTGGCGGTCCAGACCTCGGCCGAGAACCAGCCCGCCCTCGGGCTTTATCGATCCCTGGGGTTCGAGCAGGTCGACTCGTCCACCCTCTATCGCCTCCCCCCGCATCTCTCCGCCCGGTCGTCGATCGGAAATCCCATTGGCTGACTTTGGCCCGAAGCTATAATCTCGAAACCGGATTTGAGAACCTACCGAGAGCTCCCGGACATGGCACGACGCACCGTGAGTATTCGCGACCTTCGGGCGCAGGTCGAGGCAGCCGAACGTCTGGGCCTGAACACTCCGCCCGAGAGGAAACCCCGATCCGCCCCCAGCGAGTCGCGGCCGAAGCCCGAAGCCCATCAGAAGATGAAGCTTGTCTGGACGGTCTGCGATCTCGGCGGACGAACGATCCAGACCTTCGACTACACCGACAAGGCCCAGGCCGAGCTCTTCGCCGCCGAACGAAAGGCCAAGACCCGGGACAACCACTTCGTTCGTTCGCAAAAAGTCCCCATGTGACGCTCCTGGGATCGAGAAGAGCCCTCGGCCCCCGATGGCTTTTGCCTCACAAGATGCTCACCTGCGGAACCGGACTTCGAGTTCGAAATCAGGGCCCAGGTCAGGTGCTGGTGGGTCGGCCGGGACGATCGACCAGGGACGGCTTGCGGCCCTGTCATACTTCATCGCCAGGTCGGCGTGATGCCTCTGGATGGCCTCAAGTGAGGGGAGCGACACGAGGGAATTCATGGCCTCGTCCGGGCTCCCCACAAAGCGGACGCTCAGGCTTTTGATCTGGTGCTGCTCCGAGATCCGCGCAAAGCGGTCCGACCTCGTCTTCAGCGCGAGCAAGACCGCCACGCAGGCGATCCCGTCGAGCATGCCCCTCAAGCTGACCCGAAAGGAGAGCCGTCCCATGCGATCGATCTCGTCGAGGCCTCACTCCGCGGATCCGGTCGGCTGGACCGCGCGGGCCTGCTCGATCTCTCGTCGAAAATAGCCCGGCGACCAGCGGTTCATGATGAACTCGAAGGGGGCGGGCAGCCAGTGCGAGGCCGCCACGAGCCATCGAGGGGCGATGTTCGGGATCATGAAGTCTTGGCGTCCGTCAAGGGCCCGGACGATCCGGCGCACCACCCGATCGGTCGGCTCGCCCTTCGCGTCTCGCCCTTTCTGCCCCCTCCGCCCGAGTGCTGCGCTCGCGAATTCGCTCTCGGTCCTGCCCGGACATGCCGCCCACATACGAACGCCGGATCCGCGAAGTTCGTAACGCAGGGACTTCACGAGTCCATTGACGAAGTGCTTCGACCCCACGTAAACCGCCGAGTAAGGGATCCCCACATAGCCAAGGATCGACGAGATCTGCAGGATCTGGCCCGAGCCTCTGGCCTTCATCGACCCCATGGCCTTCTGGGTCAGATCCATGAGGGCGATCATGTTGACCTCGACGATGCTCCGCCAGGCGGCATGATCTTGCTCCGAGAACTCGGCGTAATGGCCCAGCCCGGCATTGTTCACGAGGAGATCCGGACCGCCCGGAAAGACATCCAACGCTCGCTGCCAGAGGCGGTCGCGAAACCCTCCGTCGGCGATATCCCCTTCTAGAACGAGGACCGAGCCCGGCGGCAGTTCCGCGGCCAGGGCCTGGAGTCGGTCGAGCCGACGCGCGGTGGCCAGGACCACGAGCCCCTGATCGCGGACGAGTTGCCTCACAAGTTCTCGACCGATTCCGGCCGAAGCGCCGGTCACGACCGCCGTTTTCAGGATCATGAAATTCTCGCAAAGCTCTCCATGGAGACGAATTCGGGTCACCGCCATCCCCGTGGCGGCGAATCGTTCCCGCGGAAGATCGCCCGCAAAGCGCATGAACCCGCTAGCCCGGGAGGTTGTCCATGCGGGGGTCGGTCTTATACAATGACGAACTTCGATCTGCGGATCCAGTCTCTCCCCAACTTGTCCGGGCCGAGCGGCCCGAGAGGTATGCGAAGTGGCCACCATCGACCTGTCTCCCAACGCGACCAATACCTCCACGCAGCCCAGGACCGGGGCCGACGTTCTGGTTGAGTCGCTGGTACGGCACGGAGTGGATGTGCTCTTCGCCTATCCCGGCGGGGCGAGCATGCCCATGCACCAGGCGCTCACCCGCGTCCGGGACAAGATCCGCACCATCCTTCCGCGTCACGAGCAAGGCGGGATCTTCGCCGCCGAGGGCTACGCCCGCGTGACCGGGAAGCCGGGCGTGGTCATGGCCACCTCAGGTCCCGGGGCCCTGAACCTCGTGACCGGCCTGGCCGATGCCAAGCTCGACAGCCTGCCGATCATCGCCATCACCGGCCAGGTGCCCACGAAGGTCATCGGTACCGACGCGTTCCAGGAAACGCCGATGGTCGAGGTCTGCCGCGCGATCACCAAGCACCACTACCTTGTTCAGAACGCGAAGGACATCGCCCGGGTGGTCAAGGAAGCCTTCCACCTCGCGAGCACCGGCCGCCCCGGTCCGGTCCTGATCGACATGCCCAAGGACATCCAGAACACGCTGATCGCCAACCCCGATTTCGACGTTGAGATGAACCTTCCGGGCTATCGACTGCCCCAGCCCCCCACCGAGGACGAGATCCGCGAGGCCATCGCCGCGATCAAGGCCAGCAAGAGGCCCATCATCTACTGCGGCGGCGGCGTGACCGGCTGCAACGCGGCCGAGGAGCTGCTCGAGTTCGTCCAGAAGACCAAGATCCCCGTGGCCATGACCTTGCAGGGCCTGGGCGCGATCCCGACCGACCACTACCTCTCGCTCGGCATGCTGGGCATGCACGGGACGGTTTATTCGAACGTGGCGATCAATGAGGCCGACCTGCTCCTGGCCCTCGGCGTAAGGTTCGATGACCGCGTGACGGGCAAGCTCTCGGAGTTCGCCAAGCACGGGCGGATCATCCACGTGGACATCGACGCCTCCGAGATCAACAAGAACAAGACCGCCCACATCGCGATCCACTCCGACGTGAAGAGCTTCCTCGACGGCGTGAACCCGCGCGTCGAGGCCGGAGACTACCGTGACTGGCACGCCCAGGTCGACGCCTGGCGCGAGGCCGACCCCATGCAGTACGACCAGCGCGACGACGCGATCATGCCGCAATACGTGATCGACATGCTCTCGCAGATCACAGGCGGCGACATGCTCATGACCACGGGCGTGGGGCAGCACCAGATGTGGGCCGCGCAATGGACGAGGTTCCTCAGGCCCCGCACGTGGGTCACCTCGGGCGGGCTCGGCTCGATGGGCTTCGGCCTCCCCGCCGCGATGGGCGCCCAGGCCGCCTATCCCGACAAGCTGGTCGTGGACATCGACGGCGACGGCTCGTTCGTGATGAACATCCAGGAGCTCGCCACGGTGAAGTGCGAGGACCTGCCCATCAAGATGATCGTCCTGAACAACCAGCACCTCGGTATGGTCGTGCAGTGGGAAGATCGTTTCCACGGCGGCAACCGCGGCCACACTTACCTCGGCCCCATCGATCACCCCGAGTACACCGGCCAGGGCGAGGGCGACCTGCCCGAAGTGACTTACCCCGACTTCGTAACGATCGCCAAGGGCTTCGGCATCGAGGCCAAGCAGGTGCGTCGCAAGGAAGACGTGATCCCCGCACTGAAGGAGATGATCGCCCATCCCGGCGCCTACGTGCTCGACATCCTGGTTCCCTACCAGGAGCACGTCCTGCCGATGATCCCGGCGGGCGGGACGGTCAAGGAAATCATCAAGAGCTGAGCCCTGGCCACCGGACCATGATGAGAACGGAGGCGATTAGCAGCCTCATCCCGGCGACGTCTCCATGACCGTCGGGGCTGTGCTGAGCGGCTCCGTTCTCCTCCTCGCTCCGCTTGCCAAACGATGTAGCTCGGGAGTCAACGATCAAGGATGAGCGAATCTCGCGATGAGCCCGATGATCCTTCCGCGCAGACGGCTCACGATCCCTATGCCGCCCTTCGTTATCGCGACTTCCGCCTCTACCTGATCAACAGCGTGGCGGCGACGATCGGCGCCGAGATGCAGAGCGTGGCCGTGGGCTGGGAGCTCTACACCCGCACGAAGTCGCCTCTGTCTCTGGCCTATGTGGGGCTGGTGCAGGCGCTCCCGGTGTTGCTCCTGTCCCTGCCCGCGGGGCATGTGGCGGACCGGTTCCCCCGGCGGAACGTGGTCCTGGCCATGGCCGCGATCATGACTTGCGGGTCCTTTGGGCTGACGGTCGCATCTCGGATGCAGGCCCCGATCGGGTGGTTCTATCTGATCCTGGGCGTGAACGGGATCGCGGGCGCGTTCTCGTTCCCGGCCCGCTGGGCGTTCATGCCCGAGCTGGTCCCGGCCCGCGTGTTCCACAACGCTGTGACCTGGCGGACGAGCGCCTGGCAAGTTGCCGCGATGATGGGACCGGGAGTGGGCGGACTGGGACTGGCTAGCTTCGGGTACGCCACGCCGGTCTATTTTCTCGACGGGATCTGCGGGCTGATCGTGTGCCTCCTGCTGGCATCGATCCCCGTCCGCCCCGCGCCTCGAGTCGTGAGCGAGCCCATGAACTGGTCCTCGCTCTCGGCGGGATTTCGCTTCGTGTGGGGTTCCCCCCTGGTGCTCGCGGCCATCACGCTCGACATGTTCGCGGTCCTTCTGGGCGGGGCCGTGGCCCTTCTGCCGGTTTACGCCGAGGACATCCTCAGGATCGGCCCGGGCGGGCTTGGCATCCTCCGCGCCGCCCCCTCGATCGGTGCCCTTGGCATGGCGTTGATCCTGGCCCACCGGCCTCCCCTTCAGCGGGCGGGACGTGACCTTCTGCTGGCGGTCACGGGCTTCGGCGTGGCCACGATCGTCTTCGGGCTCTCGCGGAATCCGATCCTGTCCTTCGCCATGCTGGTCCTGACCGGCGTTTTCGACAACATCAGCGTGGTGATCCGTTCGACCCTCATCCAGGCACGCACGCCCGACGCCATGCGGGGCCGGGTCTCGGCCGTGAACAGCATCTTCATCGGGATGTCCAACGAGGTTGGGGCCTTCGAATCGGGCGTGGCCGCAAGGTTCCTCGGTACCGTGCGTGCGGTCGTCCTGGGCGGAGTGGGATGCATCGCGGTTGTGATCCTCACAGCGCGCAAGTGGCCCCAAATCGCTCTTCTAGGCCCACTGAACACGGTCGGCGAGGACCCGTTACCCGAGGTCACCATGCCGGTCTCGGCTCTGGACGTTGAGGGGCACTGATGACTCACTGGATCGACGAACTGCAGGCCGCCCTGGCCGATGAGTATGGGAGCAAGCCCCGGGTCGCCACCCTGGCCACGGTCGATGCCGATAATCGCCCCCGCGCCCGCTCGGTCGTCTGCCGCAAGCTTCATGACGACGGATCCTTGTGGATCACGAGCGACTCCCGGAGCGACAAGAACCTTCAGTTGGCCGATCGGCCCTTCGCCGAGGTCGTCTTCTGGCTCCGCAACCGCTTCGAGCAATATCGCGTCGCGGGGGGCGTCCAGTTGATCGACCACGAAGACGCACGTCGCGCCGAGAGCTGGCGGGCCCTGAGCGATGCCTCCCGCGCCATGTTCTTCTGGCCAGTGCCCGGGACTTCCTTCGTCGCTTCCGAGGAGCTTCGTCAAGTCCCTCCCGCTACCGCTCCCATCCCTTCGGCCTTCTCGCTCTTGATCCTCCGTCCGGACCAGGTCGAGCATCTGGACCTGAAGCCGCAGCCTCATGTGCGAAGGCGATGGGAACGAGCCACGAATTGGGCCCCGCAGCGGCTTCATGCCTGAGTCGTGCACGCCCCTTGCTTCCGTGCTCGGGCAAGGATTAGGCTGTCCTTTTCTAATCCGATCGCAAGGTCCCGGAGTCGATTCGCGATGCCCACCGTCACGGTTCAAGGGGAGAAGTCGTTCGAGGTCGCTAGCGGCACGAAGCTCGTGCTGGCGATCGAGGACGCCGGGATTGACATCCTGCATCGCTGCGGAGGCGTGTCGAAGTGCACGACCTGCCGTGTGCAGGTGATTTCCGGCGATCTCCCCCCGATGGAGGAATCGGAGCGCGAACGCCTGGCACGCGAGGCCAGCCTCGGCCCCGACATTCGCCTGTCTTGCCAGGTCCGGGTCGAGTCCGACCTGAGCGTGGCCGTCTTCGGCCGCGCGTCCGCAAGCGGCGTGACACCGGGCAACCGTCCCGCGGACTGAAAACATTGCAAGATTGGAATCGAGGAAGAGCGGCGGAACCGTCTCCCGCCGCAACCTCACTCAAGCTCGTAGGCCGGGCTCAGCTCTTCTCGCTGCACTTCTTGCAACGGGCGATATGCTTGCGAATGCGGCCGCCGCAACGCTTGCAGATGCTGAACTTGGACTGCTTCATGCTTTTCTTGCGGGGTCGGAACGACACGGGATACCTCGCGTGAACTTCGCAATGGGACGCAGACGCCCCGGCCTCGTCTGGTCTGGCCGGGGCTGAGGTTGGATATCATAACGAATCGAGGGGAGGTTCGACCAGACCTTTCCCCTTTGTGTCGGAACCCTCCATGCTGATCAGCCGTTATTGACGATCACGGTCACGTTCTTGTTGCGGGGCGTTCGGGGCCGGGTCTTCACCGCGCTGGGCCGAGGGACCTTGCCCTGGGCCCTGGGCTGAGCGGGCTTCGAGGCACCGACCTGAAGTTGGATCGGCCTCTCGTGGGTCCCTCGACCGATGAGCGAGGAGTAAATCCCGTCCGCCAGCCCGTTGCGATCGCCGTCGAGCACGGTGCGCGAGAGGTCGGTCAGCCCGGGGCCCCCCGGAGCGTTCGCCAGCACTCGGTAGAACCGACCAAGTCTCAGGCCTGCCTGGGGGGTCAGTGTTACGCTGCGGGTGACCCGGTCGTACACCGCGGTGGCGATCGTGATCTCCTGACCCGAGGAAGCCTTGGCGGCCGCATTTTTGCCGAGGTCGATGATCTTGTAGTTTGCGGGGTCGGAGGCCAGGATCGGGTCCATCTCCTCGCTGAAGGTCAGGACGATGCCTGTAATTGCCTTGCGGGAAGTCACCAGCTTCTGAGCAACCAGGTAGGGCGCTCCCTGCGGGCCGACGACCTGCGTCGAGAGCGATGAGAAGTTATTCGCCACGAAGAAGTCGGGCTCGTTGGCCGTGACCGAGGCCCGGCTTTCGATCGATCCGGGCGCACCGGGCCGCAGTCGGATCGTCACCAGGGCCGATGCACCGGCGGGTAGGTTGCCCAGTTTCGCCGTGACGGCACCGTCGATGACCGTGGCCGTGCCCTGGCTTGAAGAGATCGACTCGAACGAGGCTGCGTCGGGCAGTTCCCCCGAGACGACGACCCCGGTCGCCTGCACCGGCCCGTTGTTCGAGACGATCCAGGCGTAGGTGAATGGCTGCCCGACGTCGGCGGGCTGCGGGGCGGCCGTGATCACAATCGACAGGTCGGCCGGAGGTGCGGATGTGATCACCGTCTCGACCGTGACCTCGTTGTTCAACGCATTGGGGTCGGGCTCGTTCGCCTCGACCCGGGCGGTGTTGGAGACCGCGCCCGCAAGCGTGGGACGGACCACGATGACCACGGTCGCGTTGGCGAATGGGGTGAGCGAGCCTAGCGCCGCCGTGACGGTCCCATTGGCAAAGGAGACACTCCCCTGGCTCGACCTCGCCGACACGAATTCGAGCCCGGCGGGGAGGGGGTCGATCAGCGTCACGCCGGTCGCCGTGTTGCGAAAGCTGTTGCTACCGACCACGAACAGATAGGTGAGCTCTGCGCCAACGACTCCGGGATTCGGGGTCGATTGGCCGGAGATGTACAGATCAATCGGGAACGCCGCCACGACGGTCGCTTCCTGGGTCGCGGTGCTGTTCTGCGGGTTCGGGTCGGGCTGATCCGCGCGGGCCGTGGCCGTGTTCACCGCCCTACCCTGGACCGTGGGGCGGACGGCAACGGTCAGCGTGGCACTCTGCCCGCTGTTCAAGATGCCGATCGAGGCCGTGGCCACGCCGTTCGCGAAGCTCACCGTCCCCTGGGTGGAACGGGCCGAGACGAACGTCGAACCCGCGGGAAGGATGTCCTCGAGGATCACGCCCGTGGCCTGCGAGGGGCCGAAGTTCGACAGGGTCACGATAAACTCGACGACCTCACCCGATTGGACCGGGTCCGGGTTTGCGAACCCGGACACCGAGAGATCGGCCGAGGCCGTGGCCGTGACCGGTCTGGCCGAGGAGAACTCCGAGGTGTTCCCCGAGGGATCCGTGGCCGTGGCCGTCACGAACTGGCCGGGGGCCAGGGCCGTAGGGAGCGTGATCGCGATGCTCGCCGATCCGCTCGCGTCGGTCGTCACCACGGTTGAGCCCAGGAATGTGCGTCCCTGGCCAAACCCGCTAGGGTCGGCCACGGTGTTCCCAAAGAACTGGACCGTGACCGGCGTACCGGCGACCCCCTGGAATCGCCCTTCCACGCGCGTCCCGCCCGACGATGGGAAGGCCGACGTGATCGTGGGGAAGGGCTGGAGGTTGTTCGGCCCGAATCCCGAGATCCCGGTCGTCACGCCCTGGCTACCCAGGTCGATGCCCAGCCCCACGTTCGAGAAGATCGAGTTCGTCAGGATGGCGTTGTTCACGATCCCGGTCTGGAAGTTGAACTCGCCGACCTGCACGCCCGACCCGCCGTTGAAGGCGATGATGTTCCCGGTCGCCGTGGTGGCCCCTCCCACGAGGTTGTCCGACGAGTTGATCAGGATCCCTCCGCCGCCGTTGCCCAGGTCGCCAGTCCCCTGCACGTTCGTCCCGATGAAGTTCCCCTGCACGCGGTTCGAGGACGGAAGTCCGCCCGTGCCCCCCAGCGTGAGGCCGTAGCCTGTGTTGCCCGAGATCAGGTTACGGTCCGCCGTGGCCGTTCCGCCGACCAGGTTGCCGCGAGAATTCAGGACGATCCCGCGCCCGTTGCCAAGGGCCTGGGTGCCCGCAACGTTCGTTCCGATCACGTTGGCCGTGATGGTGTTGCCATCGCCGATGGCCTCGATCGCCGAACCGCGGAAGCGATTGATGGCGAACCCGCGCACGATGCTTGCACCCGCCCTGAGGACGAACCCTCCCGCATCGTTCCCCGCATTCGCGCCGTTCAGCTCGACCAGGGGTGTGCCCGCGTAGCCGCTGATCGTGGAGGCGTCGATCGCGGCCGGATCCGTGACTTCGGGCAGGGGCGATGCCGGGGCGAGCGTCCGCACCCCGCTGCCCGGAAGGTCGAACACGATGGAATCGGGCCCGGAGAGGCTATTGGCGTCGATGATCGCCTGTCGCAACGAACCCGCGCCATCATCCAGCGTCGTGGTCACCTGGAACGTCGCGAGTAACTGGCGGGGCTCGAGGCATTCGAGCCTGGGCCGCGACGAAGAACGCCTCAGAAGACGACGGCGGGCCCGGGTTTCCATAGCGACATACCCTCGATATGCGAGAAAGGTCGGATGACCGTGAATTCACCGATTACATAGAAATTCGCGAATTCTTGCCTTTGCCCTGAGCGTACACCGTCAATGGGCGGAGTCAAACCCGGGGAAGCGGGGGAGGTTGACGCACCCCGTCCCCTGCGCTACCATCGTCGCTTCGGGAGAATCAGGGAGAATCGCCCCTCGGGAGATCGCCGGGCTCATGAGGGACGACGAACCGGAAGACCGCGCGTGGGCATCTCTTGATGAAGAGGACGGGGAGGACGACCCAACGGAGCCCTGCCCGTACTGCGGCGAACTCGTTTACGATGACGCCGAGCGTTGCCCGTCGTGCGAGCGCTATCTGTCTCGCGAGGACGCCCCGAGGTCTCGCCCGACCTGGGTCGTGGTGGGTGTGATCCTCTGCCTGGCGGTGGTGGTCTTTTGGATTGTCGGCTCATGAGCGATCGCGCGATGAAGGTGGCCCTGGTCTACGACATGGACGCCTGCCGGGGGCCGACCGGCGTGACCCGCCACGCCATGGCCCAGCTTCAGCTCCTGGCCCGTCGCCCCGAGGTCGAGCTTCGGGCGGTCTCGGGGCGGATCTCCGAGCCCGACGGCCTCGTGTTCTGGGAGTCGCTGGCCCCCCTGCCCCGTCGCGAGATGCCGCTCCGGACCCGCGACATGCTCCGCCTCTGGAGGCTCGCCCCCGGCCCGCCCATCGACTGGTGGACCGGACCCGTGGACTGGGTCTACTGCCCGGCCGAATACCTGATCCCCGCGAAGAAGGCCCGTATTGCGGTCACTAGTCACGACATCCTCCAGGACCTGACCACGGGAGGGGCGAAGCGGAAAGATCGCCTGGCCCGGATCTTCGCCCTCGCGTCGCTGGTCCTCTCGGTGTCGCATTTCAACACGGCGAAGCTGGTCGAGGCCTTCCCGGACCTGAAGGATCGCACGGCCTATGTCCCCAACGGGGCCGACGACCTCTTCTTCGAAGCCCCGACCGATCGCGAACGGTCCGCCGCGAGGGCCGACCTGGGGCTCAGGCCGGGCCAGCCCTACCTGCTCTCGGTCGCCAACTTCCAGGCGAGGAAGAACCTCGCGGGGCTCCTCGCGGCGGCGGGGCGGCTTCGGGAGGTGGCCGAGGGGGAACTCGCCATCGTCCTGATCGGCGAAGGGTCGGAAGCCGAAGCACGAGCGGTCCGGGAGGCGGTTTCCTGTCTCCCGCGAAAGGCCGTGGTGAAGACGCCGGGCTATCGCCAGCGCGAGGCTTTGCGAGCGATTTATGCCGAGGCTTCAGCCCTCGTCTTCCCTTCCACCTGCGAGAGTTTCGGCATCCCCGCCGTCGAGGCCATGGCCCAGGGTTGCCCCGTGGCGCTCGCCGGGAACACCGCCCTGCCGGAGATCGGGGGCGAGGCGGGCTGGTACTTCGACCCGTCGAACCACGAGGAGATCGCCGCAACCCTCCGTGATCTCCTCAACGATCACGACGAGAGGGGCCGGCGAGTGGCCAGAGGCCGGGAGATTGCCTCCACATTTCGCTGGTCACACTCCAACGACCTCCTCGTCGAGGCCCTGAGAACGCGGTAATCGAGCTCGGTCGGAGAGTCTCTCACCGCGATGAAGCGCGGCCGTCTCGGTCCCCGGCTATCTACCCCGCAACAGGAGGCCTCGGGCGACTCCAGGCCCTTCCTGCCCTCGCGGACGGTTCCGGTACTTTTATCATCGAGACTCGTGAGCGGATTGATCCGCATTCCTCCGATCTTGCGTCGGAAGGTTGAGCAGAACGGCGGCTCGCCTTTCGGTTGGCGGGAAGGAGGAAGTGCCCTGGACGCCTGGCGATCAGGAATGGCCCAAACCATGCCGCCGATTCTCACCTCGACAGCTCCCGGCGATTGGGTTCGTTCCTCGATTTAATGCCCAAAATTGGCTTCGTTTTGGGTTCGTTTTGGGTTCGTTTTCCCTTTGGAAGACCTCAGCACGCCCTCCGATTCGCACCTTCAGCATGACCAAAGCTCTTAACTGCACATCACTTTCGATCGAATGTGCTTCAAGTCCGTCGCGGACCAAATGGGTTCGTTCTGCAAATTCATGTTTTCGCACAATCCGGGGTCTCCGGTCGTGAAGGCGCGTCCAATTCAAGGGTCAATGAGCCGGTCGAGACCGGAGGTGTCCCGCCTCCCCAGACTATCGCAACGCCCCCTTCCCTCGATTCGGTCAAATCGGCCTAGATTCCGAGATCGCGGACCCAGCCGTTGAGGATCGCCATCGCCCTTCTTACGGCCTCGACATTCGCGGTTTCATTAAGCCACCGGCTGACTCCCGACGGGTGCGGGAGAGGGAGGTAGCGGACCCCATCGCGGGTCTCGGCGGTCCCGACGACCTCGGTCAGGGACTTCACCGGGCCGAGGTAGGTCCGGATGGCGAGCAGGCCGACGAGAAGGACGATCTCGGGCTTCAGGAGGTCCATCGTCCCGTCCAGCCAGGGCCGACAGAGGTGTTGTTCCTCGCGAGAGGGCACGCGATCCCCCTTCGCCCCCGGCAACCGACCGGGATAGCACCGGGTCACCGCGGCGAAGTGAATTTTCGTCCAGAAGTCCTCGCGAGCGATCCCGCCCGCCTCGAACCAGGCTCGAAGCTTGTCGCCCGCCACGCCCGCGAACGGGCGGTCGGTGATCGTTGCGCGAAGCCCCGGGGCCTGCCCGACCAGCAGGATTCGCGGGAGGGGTGCACCGGGCTCGGGATCGCGCACAATCGGCACGGACTCGACCTCGTCGAGATAGCCCCGAAGGTGGCAGGCCCGGCATCCTCGGATACGTGCGTTCTGACGCTCCAGTCGGGAACGGCGGAGGTCTCGAACCTGTGAAGTCATGACCCTTCGCCGTCCGAAAGGATCCGCCACAGATCGTCCACAGCCACCGAAAAGCCGGGCAAAACCAGCCCCTCGGCGCGTTGACCGTCGCTGAAAACGCTCTCCGCCCAGGTATCGCCGCCACGCCTGAGCACGGTCACCTTCCGCTCGAGGCGATCGACGGTCCAGTATTCGCGAAGCCCATAGGCCAGATACTCCTCGCGCTTCGTCACATAGTCCCGGGTGCGAGCCTCATCCCCTTCAGAGACGACTTCGATCGCCAGCGAAGGGGGCCGAAACCCTCTGTCGTCGAGAGGCGTATTGCGAAGCGCGACGGCAAGGTCAGGATTGCGACCCGACACCATCGCGGGCAGCCAGAGGCGGAACTCGGAGGCGCCCCCGAAACGGTGGATCACGCCGGGATTCGCATCGTCGTAGCGGGTCAGGAGTTTGTAGAACAGATAGACGATCAGGCCGTGAGGCTCGCCCGGCACAAGGGTCACTTCGAGGACTCCACGCGCAAGCTCATAGCGATAGCCTTCCTCGAAGTCGGCGTCCTCGAATTCTTCCAGCGTCAGCTTGCGGCCATGATCGGCCAGGCTGAAGCGGATGCGATCGGTGACGGTGGCCATGAGGGTCAAGCCTCCGAGGGGAGCGATGCGGGGCGATTTTTATCGTAACCAAGACGGACCCAGCCGTCACGGGATCAGGACCTCGTGGCTGCCAGGCCTTCGCACCCTTACCAGCAAAGGGGAGGGGTTGCCACGCAAGCTCCTTGGATCGTCCGACCCTAAAGTGAGATATGGAAGGGGCCTGCGTGGGAAAGGGCCTCGAATTTTGTCGACAGGATCAGACTGTTGTTGTGATCTCGACGACTTCGGTACCGATCAGCCTGGCCACTTGTCGATCATCGATTTCCAGGAGAGATGTGTCGAACGAAATTGCAAACTCTCCGGACCCAGCGCGATAGATGCCGGTCTCGCCGAACGCCTCCTCCCCATTTGACTCGACCATCACGGGGGATAGGTGGTCTTTGAGAAGGATCTTGATCATGAAGCGGTCGTCTTCGACGTATGTGAGCGATCGAAGGCGGTCGCGGAAATCTCGCAGGAGCTCGACAGCCTGAGGCATGCGTGACCCAAGCAAAAACAAGTCACTCTCCGATCCACACCAGAACAGCCCTGCAAAGCCCCCTGCTGCGTCCCTCAAGGTAGCGTAGAAGGTTATGCAATTACTGAGAGTCGTCGGTTCAAACCTTGAATCACCAACTCGGAAGCCTGCCGAGGGAGAAACCGGCAAGAACCCCACGGCGGGCCGGTCGCGGAGGATAACGATCAAGAAATTATCGGAATGACCATCTTGCGATCCTACGTCGCCATCATGGTCATCGCTCTCATATCGAAGCATCATGCCCTCCGGCGAGCATAAGAAACGACGCCGGCCTGCCGCCCCTGGGAGGGGAGACAGGCCGGCGTTAAGCGAAAGACCGCTCGACAGGTCGGGATTACTTCCCGGCTTCGACCGTCTCGTCCTTGGGATAGCGGCTGTAGCCGGGGCCGCGTTCGGCCAGGGCTTCCAGGGCTTCGGGGCGGATCCGCACCTCGGCTTCCTGGTGGATCTTGAAGCCGGTTCCGGCGGGCACGAGGTGCCCGAGGATCACGTTTTCCTTGAGGCCGACGAGGTAGTCCACCTTGCCCGCGAGCGCGGCCTCGGTGAGGACCTTGGTCGTTTCCTGGAAGCTCGCCGCCGAGATGAAGCTCTCGGACTGCACGGCCGCCTTGGTGATGCCCAGGAGCTGGACGCTGGCGGAGGCCGGCTTGGGTCGGACCCACTCGGCCTTCTTGGCGCCGGCTTCCTCGACGCGGAGGTTCTCGGCGTCGAAGTGGTCGCGGGGGACGATGTCGCCCTGGCGGAAGTCGGTCTCGCCGGGGTCCTTGATCTTCACGCAGCCCATGAGCTCCTGGTTCTTGGAGCGGAACTCGAACTTGTCGATGACCGAGCCCGGAAGGAGGCCGGTGTCGCCGACCGAGTCCACGCGAACCTTGCGGAGCATCTGGGCGATGATGATCTCCAGGTGCTTGTCGTCGATTTCCACCCTCTGCGAACGATAGACGTTCTGGATCTCGCGCTGGAGGTACCGCTGGACGGCTTCCTCGCCCGAGATCTTGAGGATGTCGTGGGGGACGAGCGGCCCTTCGATGAGGGCGTCGCCGGCCTTCACGCGGTCCCCGCCGTGCACGCGGAGGTAGCGGCCGTGGGGCACGAGGTGCTCGCGCTCGATGCCGCTCTCGTTGCGAACGATGATGGTCCGCTTGCCGCGGCGCTTCTCTTCGAGCAGCTCGACGCGGCCGTCGATCTCGGCGATGACCGCGGGCTCCTTGGGGCGACGGGCCTCGAAGAGCTCGGTCACGCGGGGCAGACCGCCGGTGATGTCCTGGGTGCCGCCGACTTCTCGGGGCGTCTTGGCGAGCAGGGTGCCGGCGCCGACCTGGGCGCCCTCGGCGACCTCGATCCCGGCACGCTCCGAGATGTAGTAGTAGGCGAGCGTCTTGCCCTCGGCGTCCTCGATGAGGATCTGGGGGTGCAAATCGCCCTTGTGCTCGATGATCGTCCTTCGGGTGTGGCCCGAGGGATCGATCTCGATCCTCATGGTCTCGCCCTCGACGATGTCCTCGTAGCGGACCCGGCCGCCGACCTCGGTGAGGATCGGGACGTTGTGCGGGTCCCACTCGCAGAGCATGGTGCCCTTGGCGATCATCTCGCCGTCTTCGACCTTCATCTCCGAGCCGTCGGGCACGTCGTACTTCTCGAGCTCGCGTCCCTTGGGGTCGAGGATCTGGATCTCGCCGTTACGCGAGAGGGCGATCTTCTGGCCATCGGCGTTGGTCACGAGGTTGATGCCGACGTACTTGACCTTGCCCTCGCGCTTGGACTTCACGTCCTTCTCTTCCATGCCGCGCGTGGCCACACCGCCGATGTGGAACGTACGCATGGTGAGCTGCGTGCCGGGCTCGCCGATGGACTGGGCGGCGATGATGCCGACCGCCATGCCGGGCTCGACGAGCTGGCCGGTGGACAGG
Source organism: Planctomycetales bacterium (assembly GCA_031411935.1). Classification (GTDB taxonomy): domain Bacteria; phylum Planctomycetota; class Planctomycetia; order Isosphaerales; family Isosphaeraceae; genus JAQGHR01. The sequence goes on from JANOBY010000664.1 coordinate 22,128, forward strand.
TCCATGCCGTAGCAGCGGCGGCAGATGCCCAGGGTGGCCTCGCAGGTCATGGGGCTGCGGACCTGGATCTTCTCGATCTGCATGTCCTCGAGCTTGCGGGCCGCCGCGACCGTGATCATCTCGTTTTCTTTGACCACGATCTCGTCGGTGATCGGGTTCACGATGTTGACCCGGCTCACGCGACCGCGGATCGACTGCGAGAGCGAGACCTCGACCTTCTCGCCCTTGTAGATCACGCCCTTGGTGATGCCCTGCGACGTGCCGCAGTTCTCCATGGTGATCACGACGTTCTGCGCCACGTCGGCCAGCTTGCGGGTCAGGTAACCCGAGTCGGCCGTCTTCAGCGCGGTGTCGGCCAGTCCCTTACGGGCACCGTGCGTGGAGGAGAAGTACTCGAGCACGCTCAGGCCTTCGCGGAAGTTGGCCTTGATCGGGGTCTCGATGATCTTGCCCGAGGGCTTGGCCATCAGACCTCGCATGCCGGCCAGCTGGCGGATCTGCTCGACGCCACCACGAGCACCCGAATCGGCCATCAGGTAGATGGGGTTCAGGTAGACCTCGCCGTTTCGGACGTCGTTCTTGAGCTGCTCCATCATCTCGGTGGTGATGCGCTCGCGGGCGTGGGTCCAGAAGTCGAGGACCTTGTTATACCGCTCCTGCTCCGTGATGATGCCGCGCTGGTAGAGCTTGGCCGCCTTGGCGACCTCCTTCTCGGCGTCGGCCAAAATCTGGTTCTTGCTCTCCGGCGTCTTGAGGTCGTCGGTGGCGAAGGACAGGCCCGAGCGGGTGGACTCGCGGAAGCCCAGGTCCTTCATGTTGTCGAGCAGGTTGATCGTCTCGGCGCGGCCGAGGATCTGGTAGCAGTCGGCGATGATGCCCTGGAGCTGCTTCTGCCCGAGCGCGAGGTTGTAGAACGGCATCTTGGCATGCAGGATGTCGTTGAACTTCACGCGGCCCACGGTGGTGGTGACCACCTGTCCCGGCGTGTATTCCTTCTCGCCCTCGCCCTTGAGCTTCTTGTGGGCCGGGAGCCGCATCTTGATGCGGGCGTGGACGCCGACCTTCTTCTGGCTGAAGGCCAGGAAGACTTCCTGAGGGCCCGAGAAGACGCCGTGCTCGAAGTTCTTCTCGTCCTTGCGGTACTCGCCGAACTCGCCCGGCCGGTGCACCGTCAGGTAGTAGCTACCCATGACGATGTCCTGCGTGGGGCTGATGATCGGGCTGCCGTTGGACGGGCTGAAGATGTTGTTGGTGGACATCATCAGCGTCATGGCCTCGACCTGCGCCTCGATCGAGAGCGGCAGGTGCACGGCCATCTGGTCGCCGTCGAAGTCGGCGTTGAATCCCTTGCACACTAGCGGGTGCAGGCGGATCGCGTTGCCCTCGACGAGGATCGGCTCGAACGCCTGGATGCCCATGCGGTGGAGCGTGGGGGCACGGTTCAGCAGGACGGGGTGATTCTTGATCACCTCCTCCAGGATGTCCCACACCTCTTCGACCTTGCGCTCGAGCATCTTCTTGGCCGACTTGATCGTGTCGGCGTGGCCGAGCTCCTTGAGCCGGCGGATGATGAACGGCTGGAAGAGTTCCAGCGCGATCTTCTTGGGAAGACCGCACTGGTGCAGGCGCAGGTCCGGACCCACCACGATGACCGAACGCGCGGAATAGTCCACGCGCTTGCCGAGCAGGTTCTCGCGGAACCGGCCCTGCTTGCCCTTGATCATGTCGGTGAGCGACTTGAGCGGGCGGTTGCTGGAGCCGAGCACGGGGCGCTTGCAGCGGTTGTTGTCGAAGAGCGCGTCGACGGCCTGCTGGAGCATCCGCTTCTCGTTGCGGATGATGACCTCGGGCGCGTTCAGGTCCACCAGCTTCTTGATCGCCTCGGCGCCCATGTCCACTTCGAAGGCGTCGCCGTGTTCGAGCCGGGCAGCCTTGTACTCTTCCTCGTTGAGGAGTTGCCGCTCCTTA
>JANOBY010000665.1:0-2526 GCA_031411935.1 Planctomycetales bacterium
GTCAAAAGGGTCAACTTGCCGATGAGCGAATCGGAACTGGCCGCGATGCGGCACTGCGTGACGCGGGGCACGCCGTTCGGCACGGACGCATGGGCGGCGATCGGCAGGAAGATGATGAGGGGGCGAACGTAGCCGGCTCGCCTCGGGTCGATCCAATCGCGCCAGGAGGGCGCGACGTCGGGCTCGGAGGGGCGGGCGTCGTTGACTCGATGTGCGGCCAACTTATAATGTCTCCAAGTTCCTCGCCGACGGATTTTTGTGCCGCCGGCGGGGACAGGGTGCGGTTTCGGACGACGGACCCCCCAATCTCCCCCTTCGGAAAGACGGGACGCACGCCATGGCCGGGAATGTCTTGGAGTTTACCGACGCCAACTGGAAGTCGGAAGTCGAACAGTCGGACACGCCGGTGGTCGTCGACTTCTGGGCGCCCTGGTGCGGCCCCTGCCGCATGCTCGCCCCCACGATCACCAAGCTGGCCGATGAGTACTCCGGCAAGGTGAAGGTTGGCAAAATGGATACCGACCAGAACGTCCAGACCCCGCCGACCTTGCGAATCTCGGGAATTCCCGCCGTGATCTTCTTCCAGGGCGGCAAGGAAGTGGACCGGATCGTCGGCCTCCAGCCCGAAGCCAAGTACAAGGCCGCCCTCGAACGCCTGGGCGTGACCGTCTGACCATGCTCGTCAAGATCTGCGGCCTGACCTCGGTCGACGACGCACAAGCCGCCGCCGAGGCCGGGGCCGACTGGATCGGCCTGAACTTCCACCCCCCCTCGTCCCGATTCGTGGACGAGGCGGTGGCCCAGGCCATCGTGCGGAAACTCCCTCCGCAAACCGAACCCGTCGCCCTCTTCGTGAACCGCCCTGCCTCGGTGGTCGCCGAGATGGCGCATCGTCTGGGGATCGGCATCGTCCAACTTCACGGTTCCGAGCCCGTTTCCGATCTCCCGATTCTGAAAGGGCTTCGGGTTGTGCGCGCGTTCCGGATTGGCGATCTGGCCAGTCTCTTCTCCATGAGCGAGTATGTCCGCGAAGCGGCGGATTCGGGGTATCCGCTCCATGCGGTGCTCGTGGACGCCTTCGTGCCGGGCCAGTTCGGTGGAACGGGCCATGCGATCGGGGACGACCTGCTCGGTGCTCTGCGAGAGAGGCTCCCCGACTTGCCCCCGATGATCCTCGCGGGGGGTCTTACGCCCGAAAACGTGGCGGATCGGGCCTCTCGGGTCAGGCCATGGATGGTCGATGTGGCCGGGGGCGTGGAATCTGAACCGGGACGCAAGCACCTTGGGAAGATCCGGAGCTTCGTCCGGCAATGCCGGGTTGATGGCACCTCCTGAAGTCACCGACCCCAGTCCATCTCCGCGACGAAAACAAGGCCCAGCTTTCTGAGATCGACCCGGCCTTCAATCTCCCCCTTCATCGTCGTGAATACCACGACGTAGCGGAGTTTGGTCTGGGCGGCATCGTGGTTGATCGACTTCTGGTTATCGACGAGCCACGCGACCGTCTTTCCATCCTCGGACCAACACCCTGCGCCCTCCTGCTCCCAGTAAGGCCGCCCCTGCGGTTTCTTGTGCACGTCCTCGTCCAGGCGAGAATACGTGAGAGCCGCAACCGCCCGGCCCCCGTCGCAATCGCGGATCATCGAGAACGAAACCGGCTCGCCGGTGGTGTATTCGCGCTGATAGTGGGTCACGCGTTTTCCGTCCGGGGAAAACCTCGGCCAGAGGTAATCGACGGCCGGGTCGGTCGGTACGAGCCTTTGGTCTCCGCCCGACTCCTTCATCAGGCCAATCTGACGCAGTGCGTAGTCACCTTTCTCGGGATGCTTGAACAGCCTGTCGGGCCGACCTAGCATGATGGCAAGCTCATCCCCGATCGGCGACCAGTCGTCGACCATGTTGACGTCGGGGATGGAGAGCGGGCTTGTCTTGCCGGTCGGTAGGTCGAGCACGAAGCTCTTCCACTCGCCCAGCCGCCCGTTCACACAGGCCAGCTTCGTCCCGTCGGGCGACCAGGCCCTGACGGTCGCGTCGTCCGCCACCTTGCGTCGCCCGCCCTGCGAATCCCGGATCCACACCTCGCCCTTGTGCGTCTTGGCGTCGAAGACAGTGAAGGCGATGCTCCGGGAATCGGGCGCAACGCGTCCACCGGTGATCGAGCGTCTGTCGTCCTCAACCGTGAACAAGGTCTCCAGGCCCGAGCCGTCCCTGTTCATCATCATGAGCGAGGTTCGCATGTCCCCCTCACGCTGGACTCCGAACAGGACGATTTTGCCGCGAAACGCCGGCTCGTCCGCCTGACCCGGGCTCAGACCAAGGAGGCCGAGAGAGGCGCCGAGCATGCAGAGCAGGTACGGCCGCAGGAAGCTCGCGAACCCGATTCTCATGGTAGTCAAACTCCGGGTTGCGGCCTCGATCGGCACGATCACCACCCAAAGGCGATCGCGATCCGACGCGACGAGAGGGAGGAGTTTCCCTGCTTGTCCGGATCCCGAATCGCAACGTCCGCAAATGCGAACGGCGGGG
>JANOBY010000666.1:0-6518 GCA_031411935.1 Planctomycetales bacterium
TTCCGATGACTTCCACCACGACCAATCGTCCGGGCAGAAGACGCGCCACCCGGGTGGCGCGCGTCACACCGTCGGCGATGATCAATCCGCCGTCCGTGCCCCGGTAGACGAGCAGCGGGGGCATTCCTGCCGTAGATCTCCCATGAGCCGCGATCTGCCGATTCAATTTGAAGGGGTCGGCTCCCGATCGCAAGGACGGTGGCAGGTGCAGCGTGCTCGGATCAACCTCCTCGAAATGGGGTCGTGACATTCAATTTACTCTACGCCTGCCTCTCCCGCCGGGCAAGGACGGCGAGCTTGCTTCGGGTTGCGTGGGCTGGATTGTTTGTCGTTCCTGCTCTCGCTCGCTCCGTGTGTAGAATGGATCACGTCTCTGCCGATGGAATCCGAGTCGGGCGGGTCAGGCGTGGTCGCGTTTTCCCTAGCGATGGGGTAAACTGACCTTGTTGCCGCGAGAGTGGACATCCGTCTCGTTCGATCCGCCCTTCCCCCGCGTTTGGATCGGCCCCGACCGAGGTTTCCAGGCATGAGTTCTCGCCCTTTCGTCCATCTCCATTGCCATAGCCACTACAGCTTGCTGGACGGGGCGAGCAAGGTGCCTGCGTTGGTGAAGCGGGCGAAGGAGCTGGGTATGCCCGCCCTGGCGATCACGGATCACGGCAACCTCCACGGGGCGGCCGAGTTCCTGCGCGAGGCCAAGGGGCAGGACTTCAAGCCGATTGTGGGGATCGAGGCCTATGTGGCCCCCCGGCATCGCACCGATCGCGCGGGCGGTGGCCATTCGGGCACCGAGCATAATTTCCATCTCACGTTACTCGCGCGCACCGGCGAGGGCGTGCGGAACCTCATGCGGCTGTCGTCGAAGTCGTTCCTCGAAGGCTTTTACTACAAGCCTCGGATCGACAAGGAGATTTTGGAGCGGCATTCCGAGGGGCTGATCTGCCTGTCGGGCTGCGTGTCGTCGGAGTTCTCCGACCATATCCTCCACGACAAGCCGAAGCCCGCCGAGGAGCTCGTCGCCTGGTATCAGAAGGTGTTCGGCGAAGAGAACTTCTTCATCGAGATCCAGAACAACAAGGTCCAGATCCAGCACGATCATGAGGAACGCGCGGTGGCCCTGGCGAGGCGCATGGGCGTCCCGCTCGTGGCCACGAGCGACGCCCATTATCTGCATCAGGAAGACGCCCCGGCCCACGATGTCCTCCTGTGCGTGAACATGGGCAAGCTTGTGGATGACCCGAACCGGATGAGGTTCGAGTCGCAGGAGTTCCACGTCCGCAGCCCCGAGCAGATGTACGCCGCCATGCCCGGGCATGACGAGGCCCTCAAGCAGTCGGCGCTCATCGCCGAACGGGTCGAGGACCACTACAAATCGCTGGGATTCGGCAAGCGCCAGTTCCCCTCGTTCAAGACGCCCGAGGGCAAGACGCCCGAGGACGTTCTGCGCGACCTGTGCGAGGAAGGGCTCGTCAATCGCTACGGGAGCCCGGTCCCGGACGAGGCCCGCGAGCGCCTGGAACACGAGCTGGCGACCATCAACCGCATGGGCTTCGCCTCGTACTTCCTGATCGTGTGGGACTTCGTGCGGTTCGCGCGCGAGAACAACATCTCCAGCTCGGCCAGAGGTTCCGCCTGCGGCGCGATCGTGAGCTACCTGCTGGAGCTCAGCCACGTATGCCCGCTCAAGTACGACCTGCTCTTCGAGCGATTCCTCGACCCCAATCGTGGCGAGGCGCCGGATATCGACATCGATATCGAGCAGGACCGCCGCTACGAGGTCATCGAGTACGTCCGCAACAAGTACGGCGCGGCGAACGTGGCCCAAATTGGGACGTTCCTGACCCTCGGCGCGAAGGCCGCGGTGAAGGACGTGGGGCGGGCGCTGAACATCCCGCTCGCCCGCGTGGAGCAGGTCACGAAGCTCATCCCGAGCTTGCCCCTGCACATCACGATCGAGGCCGCGCTCAAGGCCGAGCCCGGCCTGCGGTCGATGGTGGACGAGGACCCCGAGGTCCGCAAGCTGATCGAGTACGCGCAGAAGCTCGAAGGCCTCGCCCGCAACGTGAGCACCCACGCCGCCGGCGTGGTGATCGCCGACCGGCCCCTGGAAGAGCTCGTCCCGCTCCAGAAGCTGCCCAACAAGGACAAGTCCAAGGAGGTCGTCTCCACCCAGTGGACCATGGGCGACGTGGAGAAGGCCGGCCTCCTGAAGATGGACTTCCTGGGCCTGCGCAACCTGTCGAGCCTCAGCGCCGCGGTGCGCCTGATCAACGAGCTCTATCCCGACCGGCCGATCGACCTGAACTCGCTCCCCCTGGACGACCCCGAGACCTACGCCCTGCTGCAACGCGGCGAGACCAAGGGCGTGTTCCAGTTCGAGAGCGCGGGCATCCGCGACCTCCTGATCAAGATGAAGCCGGACCGCTTCGCCGACATCATCGCGACCAGCGCCCTGTACCGCCCGGGCCCTCTGGGCGGCGGCATGGTCACGGAATATGTGGATGTGAAGAACAAGGTGCGCGAGGCCAAGTACGCGCACCAGGTGGTGAAGGACATCACCGAAGAGACCTACGGGGTGATGGTCTATCAGGAGCAGGTCATGCGCATCCTCAACCGCCTGGGGGGCATCGAGCTCTCCCAGGCGTACGGATGCATCAAGGCGATCTCGAAGAAGAAGACGGACGTGATCGCGCAGGGGCGCAAGCAGTTCATCGAAGGCGCCGTGGCCCAGGGGATGACCACCGACCAGGCGAAGGAGATCTTCGACCTGATCGAGTTCTTCGGCGGGTACGGGTTCAACAAGAGCCACTCGACCGCCTACGCGCTCGTGACGTTCCAGACGGCGTGGCTCAAGGCGCACTATCCCACCGAGTTCATGTCGGCCATCCTGTCGTCGGAGATGGACGGCGCCGAGCGCGACAAGTTCTTCTACGAGCATATCGACGACTGCAAGCGCATGGGGCAGGAGGTCCTCCCGCCCGACATCAACGCCAGCGCCCTGGACTTCCGCCCCGCGGGCGAGGGCAAGATCCACTTCGGCCTCGGGGCCGTGAAGGGCGTGGGGTACAAGGCGGTCGAGGCCGTGATCGAGGCCCGCGACAAGGGGGGCCCGTTCCGCAGCCTGGACGACTTCTTCGAGCGCGTGGCCGTGACCACCGTGGGCCAGGGGTGCGTGGAGACCCTGATCAAGGCCGGCGCCTTCGACAAGTTCGGCCCCCACAAGGGGAAGATCCGGGCCCAGCTCCTGGCGGTCCTGCCGCGAGCCGTTCAGGCCGGGCAGGCCAAGCAGGCCGACCGCAAGCGGGGCCAGAAGGGGCTGTTCGACGACGACGCGGCCGACCCCGCGAGCGTGGAGCTGAGCCTCCCGGATGTGCCGGGCCTGCCCGACGCCGAGATGCTGGCCGAGGAGAAGAAGGCCCTGGGCTTCTACATGTCCAGCCACCCCCTGGCCCGGCACGCGGGCGTGTTGCAGGCGTTCCGCTCCCACGCGGTGACCGACCTGGCGGGGCTGCCCGACAAGGCCGAGGTCACCCTCGGCGGGATGATCTCGGGCCTCACGATCCGCACCGTGCAGAAGAGCCGGTCGGGCCTGACCCGCATGGCCAAGCTCACGTTCGAGGACCTGGGCGCCTCCACCCCCGCCATGCTCTGGCCCGAGGAGTTCGCCAAGAACGAGGCCCTCCTCAAGGACGACGCAATCGTCTTCATCAAGGGCACGATCAGCCGCATGCGCGACCCCGCCGAGGTGATCATCAACCGCGTGATCCCCATCGAGCAGGCCGCCATGGAACTGGCCCGAGGGGTGGTCGTGACCCTGCGCAAGGGGAGCATCGACCGCACCGCCATGGAACGCCTTGGCCGTTTCCTGCGCAATCGTCCCGGGTCGCTCGACGTGTTCCTGGAGCTCGTGGGCGTGGAAGGGGTGCGCAACGCGATCTACAAGGCGGGCTCGACCCTGAAGGTCCGGCACGACGACCGCCTCTTCGCCGAGTTCGAGAGCGTGGTCGGCGAGGGTAACGTGAGGCTCCGCGGCCAGGGCGGGAGCACATCCGGCGTGGCGGCGGCCGTGAGGCCCGCCCGCGAGGTCGCGGCGCCGGTCATGGAACCAGAAGACGAACCCGAGGACGGCTAACCTGCGGTCGTGCTGGGCGGGACAGGTCGGCGAGCCGAAGCGGAGATCGAATGATGGGCCGCCCCATGCCCGGCCCAGGATGGCCCTTGCTCTGCGGGACGGCCCGTGTGACGGTCGCTTGGAAAGATCCTGCAGGCGCGCACGCCATCACGTGTTTCAGATCGAGTGGGTTGGTTCCAGCTTTCACTTGCAATCCTCCGAATCCTCATCAATCCTTCATGATCGATCTGTAAGATGCCTGTGCAACGGGGCCAGGCTGGGTCGGCTCCGGTCTTGTGGTCGAGTTGTGCTCTCATCGTTGAGCCCGCCACCTTGACCCGGGCAAAGCGTCCTGAACCTTTGATGGCCAGGACTTCGAAGCTGTCAGTGGGTTCTCGCCGCGAGATCTGTCTTCATCGAAGGCTCGACGGCGGTGATTCCCAGGATCGAGTGAGTCGACCTTCCCCCCACGTCGCTCATCAAATTACCAGCAAACATGCGATCTCTCAGCGTCTTGAACGACAGGTCGACTCGTCTCGGTCGGATCCTACTTTTTGGAGTGTTTTTGCCGATGTCTCGCAACCCCGTCTCTCGCTCCTCTCGTCGCGGCTTCACGCTGATCGAGCTGTTGGTGGTGATTGCCATCATCGGCGTGCTCATCGCGCTGCTGCTGCCCGCCGTCCAGGCCGCCCGCGAGGCCGCCCGCCGTGCCCAGTGCACGAACAACCTCAAGCAGATCGGCTTGGGGATGCACAACTTCGAATCCGGCCGTGGCGCATTCCCCCGCAGCGGCGAGCACCCCGTGACCTGGACCGACGGCGCCGTCTACAAGAGCCAGGACTTCCAGAGCGCGTTCACCCTGATCATGCCCTATATGGAGCAGACCGTGGTGTTCAACGCTTACAACATGGACGTGCGGCATAACCTGCCGGCCAACTACACGGCCTCGGCCACGTCGCTCAACAGCCTGCTCTGCCCGTCCAACGGCCTGGCCGGTGACCGTACCGGCGGCAACGGCAAGGACGACCTGGGCTACGGCTGCTCCGACTACGCGGTCTGCCCCTATACCGAGCTCGACTCCCTGGGCAACCCCTCCGACTCCGGCTCCTACGGCGTGCCCCCCGCCGTGAAGATGTTGAGCCTGGCCGTCCTGACCAGCGGCGCCTATCCCGTGAGCCTGTACACGAAGTTCTCGGCCTCGGGCGGCAAGACCTATGTCTCGCCCAAGAAGACGGTGCACCTGGACCCGACCAAGTCCCCCACCGGCAAGATTGACGTCTACTACAATGGCCCCACCATCGCGATGGCCACCGACGGACTGTCCAACAGCCTGATGGTCTACGAGGATGCCGGCCGTAGCCCCAAGATGTGGGAGACCGTGGGCGTGAACCTCGCCGCCTCCACCGGCGGCTACCTCGACCCCGAGACCGGCGAAGCCCGCACCCACTGGCGCTGGGCCGAGCCCGATAGCGCCTCGGGCGTCTCCAAGCTCATCAACAACAACCGCAACAGCGGCTATTCCCTGGGCGTGGAGCCCGTCGCGGGCCAGTGCCCCTGGAACGCCCACGACTGCGGCCCCAACAATGAGATCTTCGCCTTCCACCCCGGCGGGGCCAACGCCCTGTTCGGCGACGGCTCGGTGAAGTTCATCAAGGAGTCGATCAACGGCAAGATCCTGCGTTCCTTGATCACGAAGAACGAAGGCGAAATCATCAGTGCGGAAGCCTTCTGATTCGTTGCCCTGATCGTTTAGACTCTCGAGGACGCCGCCCTCCGAAACCGAGGGTGGCGTCCTTGTTCCATTCCATGCGGAAGCTTCGCGAGGTACCTTCATGAACATGCCAAGATCGCGAAATTGGTTGATCGCCACGCTCGCCCTGGCGCTCCCGGCTTGCGGTGCCGCCGAGAAGCCCGTGACGGTCGAGACGGGCATCGAGCAGGCCGCCAAGGCCGCCGAGGCCGGCGCCGCGTTCCGGAAGAACCAGCCCAAGAAGCCTCCCGCCGAGCCCAAGCGGACCGGCGAAGACGCCAGGTTCCCCGGCCCCGATTGATCCCCTCACGCTCCCCTTGCGAGAAAACTCGGCGAGCTTTTTCCAGCGGTCCATCCGATCGTCTCGCCTCCTCCTCGCCCCTACGCCCCGGAAGGGGGCTCCATGCTAGACATCTCACCCCGCGGGCGGCGATCTTACGGGATCGTCGCCCGCGGTTTTTTGCGCCCTGATTCGAGCTTCTCTTCCCCCCTCTCCTCGCCATCAATCTCTAGTTGATCAATGCGGTCAACATGCCGACCCGTACGAGAATGGGCCTGGAAACAGCCATTCATGCGGGGCTTCGGTTTCTTGACCGGATGGATTCTGACCAGTTTGGTCGAGAATCCCTCAATCTGTCGGCGCCCGCAATCGATAAG
>JANOBY010000667.1:0-26382 GCA_031411935.1 Planctomycetales bacterium
CCCAGACCGTAGCCTTTCGCCTCGAACCAGACTTGCGCGTAGTCTTCGAGGGGTGCCTTGAAACGGAGGAGGAACTGCCCATCGTCTCCCGATTTGGCGAGAGCCCCCGTGGTCGAGACGACCACTCCGGCCATGGGCTTATGTTTCTCATCCACGACCTTGCCTTGGAGGGTCAGCGGCGGCTTTTCCCGCGCCTTGATCTCGTCGAGGGCTCTCTGTTGAAGCGTCGTCACCGGATAGCCAATCTGGACTTCGAAGGCGCGGTCGAGGAGCGTGCGGGTGTCCGCCGGCTTGCCCGTCAATTCGCGGTAGACGGTGTCCACCTGGGCAAGGAACTCGGGATCGAGGACCTGAATCTGGGCCTTATCCAGGCTTCGGTCCGAGAGTAAACAGCGGGGCAGAAAGAGGGAGAGGATCTCGTCGGTCTTCGCCTCAGTCGGCTCGTCGCGGCCGATCTTGCGGATGAGGTCGGCGACGTCCTCCCGCGATGGGCCGTTCGCCTCGACCTGGGCAGAGCACGTTTCGGAGCCGGCGGTCAGGACGAGCAGGTTGGCGACCCAGAGGAGAGCGGCGACGTTCGCGAGATTGCGGAAAAGAGGAGTCATGGCGGTGGAGGGTTCCCGTGTCAGGGCGATTCGCCGTCGTGACGGATCACGAGGTCTTTCTGGCCGGCCTTGCCCACGGCGTAGGCCTCGGAGCGGACGGGCTCCTCGATCAGGCCGAGCACGCGGTACCAGCCTTCGGGAAGAGGGCCGAGCTTGAACGAGCCGTCCGCCGCGGTCTGCGTGTAGCGGGTGGGTGCCACCTTGTCCTGGAGGATCATCCCCTGGGCGTCGGTGGGCACAACCCAGCCCACGGTCACCTGGTCGGCAGGCTTGCCGTCCGGCCCGAGGACCTTGCCCTGGAGGTACTCGCCCGGCTTCACGGCGACGTTCAGCTTCGCCGGGGCCCCACGCTTGGCCGTGACCCTCTCGGGCTCGGTCATCGCGAAATCCTCGGGTTCGACCGAGACACGGTAGTCGCCGTCGGCCAGGTCATCGAAGCGATATTCCCCCTTGGCGTCGCTCTTTCTCGTGGCGAGCCAGCCATTGCCCTGGGCGTACAGGATGCGGACCTCGGCATGGGGGACGGGCTTGCCCTGCGGGTCGGTCACGAGGCCCGTGACCGAGGCCCCCGGGGTGAGCGGGATCGTGATGTTCGCGCGCGGCTCCTGGTCGTTGCCGAACTGGTCCTGATTGGGCAGATAGCGCGGATGCGAGGCGCCGATGGTGTAGGCGTACTGGCCAAGTTCGCCGCGGGGAGGCAGACCTCGGAACGCGTATCGCCCGTCGGGGCCGCTGATCGCGAGCAGGGTGATGGAGGTTTGTTGCCCACCGGCTCGCAGGCCCTCGTCGCCGAAGTTGCGGTTGAAGGCATCGTTGTGGATCCACATCGTGACCTCGGCCCCGGCGATCGGCTTGCCTTCGGGGTCCACCACGGTGCCGTCGCACACGGCCTGGGGCAGGAGCGGGTAGGTGCGATCGTTCGCGTCGTCCAGGGTGTCCAGGTCGAACGTCGTCTCGCCCAGGCCGTAGCCTTTTGCCTCGAACGAGACCGTGGCGTACGCGAATCGCGGCTTGTGGAATTCGAGGGTGAAACGGCCCTTCGCGTCGGTATGGGTGAGCGCCCCGGCGGTCGTGACCAGCACGCCCTCAATCGGGCGGTCGCGTTCGTTGACCACCCGGCCTTTCAGGGTCATCGGCGGCTCGGCCATCCGCTTGAGGTGGTCGGCCATGTCGTCCTTGTGACTGCGCATCGATTGCGCCACATTCTGGTTGATGCAGCGGACGATCAGGTTGCGGGTATCGACCGGCTTGCCGGTCAGCTCCTTCGCGTACACGTCCATCCTCGCGACGAACGCGGGATCGGTGGCGATCTCGGCGATCTTGGCGAACGGGCGGTTGAGCGTCTTGGCCCGGGGCCGGAAGTAGGACAGGACGCTGTCGATGCACGCGTCGGTCGGCTCGTCCCGGCCGATCTGGCGGATGAGGTCGGCGACCTCCTTGCGGGTGGGGCCGTTGATCACGCCCGGCAGGTCGTCCTTCTCCTCATCCTGCGGCGAGGCCGAGGCCGAGGTGATGACCATGAATGCCGCGATCAGGGGCGTGATCCATCGGACATGGTTTCGGACGATCGCGTTCATGAGGGAATCTCGCTCCACGGGCATTCGACCGCTCGGAGGCCGCCTGTCCACGCGAGGGGCGGGCCAAGGGACAGCCGGCTGCGAACTCCCTGCCCGTCCTCCCCCAGTGTAGTGGGACCGGGTCGGCGAGTGAATGAAGAACTTAGGGGCAGACCCAATCCAGGAACCGTTCGGCGACCCGCGCGCAGGTGTTCTGCCGGGCCCACTCGTAACGTTTCCAGGCGCGGTGGCTGTCCTCCCCGCGGGCGAGCACGGTGCGGGTTGCCTCGATGAAGCCCTCAGTATCGCTCGCCACATCGAACAGGTGTTCGTACAGGAGGCACTCGGGCAGGCTCGTGGACACGGTTGGGCGTCCGGTGCCCATGGTGTCCATGATCTTCGTGGGGCAGCAAACCCGATTGAAGGGATGATCGACCCGATAGGGGATCAGGCACACGTCGAACGCCGTGTTGTAGAGGCTGATCGACTCCTGGGGCCTCCAGCCCAGGGCATGGACGTTCGGCCGGGCCAGGCATCGAGCCCGGGCGGCCTGCCAGGCCCCCGATGGCGTGGTGCCCAGCCGCCCCACAAGCACGATCGACGCCCGGGGCAGGGCGTCAGCAAGCCTCGTGATCAGCTCCCAGTCGATCCGGTCTTCGAGCGACCCGATATAGCCCAACCTCGGACCCGGCAGAGCCTTCAGGTCGGCCGGCGGTTCGGCGGGCACGAGGTGCGGGGCCGGACCGATCGAACCCGAGGGGGCCCCGTGAGGAAGGTGGTGGATCTTCGAGGCGGCCTCGGGGACGCCCAGGCGCAGGCCTTCGGCTCGGAGCCTCGACACGCAGACCGTGAGGTCGGCCTCGCGCACAGCCTGGCGCTCCAGGTCGTTCACCCGGTCGGCGATCCGAGGCCAGTATTGCGAGTAATCGTCGATGTTGAAGTAGACGCTCTTCTCGGGCCTCACCTGGTCGCGCAGGTAGAGATAATGCGGATAGGTCATCACGAGCGTGAGCGGCCCTTCCGGCGCGCACTGCTCTCTCCAGCGCTCGATCTCGCGACGGATCGGCCGCATGCCCAGGCTCGGGTACCTCTTCATCCAGCCCGAGGGGAGCACCATTTCGGTCTGCCACAGGCCGGGTCCGCGCTCACTGAGTGGCCGGCCCCACGAGGAAAACGGGCGGGCTCCGCGCATCCAGGCGTTGTAGTAGTCCAGGCATTTGAGCAGAAGGGCCGAGGTGCCGGGCCGGTTCAGCTCTGCGAAAAGGTTCTCGGTGGTGAACCAGTTCACGTCCGCGACCGCCAGAGCCTGTCGCGTCATCGGGGGCGTGGTTCCCGCGGATCGTCGCAAAGAGGTGACGGCCATCGCGGACCCCAGGCCGGACCAGGGCGAAATCCCGGGAGCCCGAAAACCGCGAGCCCCCGGACCTCGCGGCTCGAGAGCTTAGGGCAATCTCCCGGTCCTTGTCAACGTCAGCAGGAGTTTGCAAGCACGGTCGAGCCCTCAATCGCCACCCTCCATTCCCATGGCCCATGTCAAAAGTCGCAGGATTTCGAAAAAACTCTCTCCGCGGGGCGGAAAGAATCGCCTGAAACCGGCGTCCTGGTCCATGTTCGCTATCTCATGTGATCAAAGCACTTACGCTCTATGGGGCAAAGTCGGGACGAAACGAATTCGTTAAAATAAGTCATAAAGTGGATTCGGAGCGAGAGATCCGGCGGGCCTCGGGGGTTGGCGCTGGGAGAGCTTGACCTCTAGAATCCGGCTCTCCAGGGGATAGCGGCCCGGCCTCGTGCCGGGTTGGGTGTCCGGTGGTGCAACCTCTCTCTGTTTGGGATCGGCCCTCTCGGGCCTCGGCCGAGCATCGATGCCGGCCCGGACTTCTACCACTCCTCGAACGCCTTGCCGATCCTCGGCAACGGCGACCCTTCCAAACACACTCGAATTCTCACACAACTTGCATCTGCAATAGGATTTCTCATGAACTCGATCGTGATTCTGACCGCATTGACCGCAACCTCGGGCCTGTTCGGTGGAGGTCGTCATGCCAGGGCGGCCCACCAGGCCGCTTACGCCCGCCCGGTGGCCTCCGTTTCGGCCCCGTGCCGCACCGGGACCTGCCCGCAGGCTTATGTCGCCCAGCCCTCGCCCACGATGATGGCCGCCCCGCAGGCCGTCGCGGCCCCCTCGCAAACCTATACTTCGTACTACTCGGCCCCGATGGCCCCCTGCGCCACGGGCACCTGCCCGCGTCGCTAAGGCTGTCGAGCCTCCCTTTCGGCCCATCCCAGACGAGCACGAGGCCCCCGGAAGATCAACTCCCGGGGGCCTCGCTTTGTTCTGGTGAGACGAAATGCTTACGACGATCAGGGGACGACGGTCGCATAGGTCATGAACTTGGCGATCGGCTCATCCTTCAGGCTCGTGGAGACTTCCATCTCGGCGTTGTAAGGGCCCGGCTCGAGTGGGGCCTTCAAGGTGATGGTCATCCGGTGGAGCTGGCCTTCCTTGTCGCTGGGCTTGGACGCCGTGACGTCCCCCTTGGCCGAGGTGGTCCCCAGGATCTTGAAGGTCTGGCTCGTGGACTTGACCAGGACCTCCTTGGTCACGATGGACCCGGCCTTCACGCGACCGAAGACGAGGTTGCCCGGGGTGACCACCACGGCCGCCTGCACGTTGGCCACGACCGAGATGGGGATCGTGGGGCTGGAGGGGTCGTTGGTGGCGAGCGTGATCTCGTCCTTGAAATACCCGGTGGGGATGCTCGGGTTGAGCGTGGCCTTGATCTGAAACTGCACGCCGCCGCTGGTCGCGGGATAGGGGCCCAGAATTTCCGCCGTCACGTGGGGGCTGATGGTCTTCGCGCCGGTGATCTTCCAGCCCGGCTGGTTGCCCAGGTAGCTGAAGTTCATAACGACTGGGGCCTTGCCAACCGCCGCGCGACCCAGGATGCCGAAGTCGGCCACCCCGGGGTCGAGCAGCACGTCGCCCCGGATGAAGCACGAAAGGTTCAGGTCCTTCTCGGCATACTCGGGACCGTTGAGCACGAGCGTGAGGCCGGAGTTCTTCGTCCCCTGGAATCGGGTGGTGTCGAGCGTGGCCTCGATCGGCGTGCGGGTGCCCGGCGGGATCTCCCGTGCGCCCACCTTCACGTCCGTGCAGCCGCACTTGGCTCGCCACGACAGGATCTTGATCTCGGAGTTGGTCGTGTTCACCAGCCAGAAGGTGTAGCGAAGCTTCGTGCCCCGGGCGACCGTGCCGAAGTCGTGGGCCGACTCAAGGAAGAGTTTATCCGACCACGCCTGACCCGAGCAGGCCTGACCGGCAAGGACCACGACGACCATCGTGAAGAATACGCGACGCATGGCGAAAGAATCCCTTCTCGAGAAGGAATGGAGACGGCGGTGCGGCCCCATCTTCGAAGTCCCTCTTGTTGAAATATACCACAGCAAGGCGACCCGGATGAAAAGGAAAAGCGCGTGACGATCGATCGCCCGCCGGGTCTGACACGTTAGGTGGTATCGCGGGGCCGGGAGGACGAGTTACAGAGCCCCCTCGAAACGGAGACCGCGATGTCTTTTTGCGGACGACTTCCTTGTTAGGCACATCATTCGCATCCATGTTTCTGAGACGAATCGGGCGATCCTGACTCTAGGCGCCCGTTTCGCGATGATACTATGATGCAATTCATGCACGCGGTCGCGATGATAGCGCACGCGGCGTACGATCCTCCTTTGATGGACGCTTCCGATGCTGAAGCCTTGGGTCCAGGTCCGCGAGGTAGAGGGCGTGATGACCGCCGAGTTCTGGGACTGCCTGCGTCTCGACCCCGCCCCGGTCGCGGACTTGCGGGCGTTGTTCGAGAGCTACAAGCAGAGGACCGGCCGGTCCGATCTGGTTGTGGACCTGAATGGAGTTGCGTTCGCCGGGTCGGCCGCGCTGGGGAATTTCCTGGCGATGAGACGTTCGGGTGCAAGGCTCATCTTCTGCAACGTGGACTCCACCGTGCGTGAAGTCTTCCGGGTGAGCAAGCTCGACCCTCTGTTCCTGTTCACGGCCGATAAGCCCTCGGCGATCGTCCTGGCCAACACCCCCCGCGATACCCCGATCGATGGGTTGCCGGCCGTGGTCGCATCCAGGCGGGAGGGGGCGGCGGTCCTCGGGTCGGGCCCCCTGCGGCGTCGGAAGACGAGTTGATCCAGCGCGGAAAGAGGGAGTATGTTGAGGGTCAGGGCCCCGATGGCCTTGATCCCATCCTCCATTCAGAGGAATCGCCCCGATGGCCGCGCCTACCCGCATTGTGGTGGAGGACGAGGACGGGGTGCCGGTCGTCCGCTTCATCGATCGTCACCTGATGGACGATCGCGTGGTCCGCGAGGCGGGCGATCAGATTGCCTCGGCCTTGCCGACTACCGGCCCGGTGCGCCTGATCCTCGACTTCTCGGACGTGAGCCAGATTTCGTCGGCGATGATTGGCCGTCTCGTGGTCTTCATGCGGCGGGCGAGCAACTCGGGTGGCCTCATGAGGCTTTGCGAGTTGAGCGCCGGGGTCCAGGACGTTCTACGCACCACGAACCTGAACCGAGTGCTCATCGCCGCCCGCGATCGAAGGGAAGCCCGCGAAGCCTTCGGACCCTGACCGATCACGCTGCGAGAGTCTTGGTGCCCAGTCCTGAGACTCGACGAACGCACCGCGCGCCGAAGACGAAGAGGTTCATCCCCAGGAAATCGGTCGCGAAGTTCGTGGCGAATCCGAACCTCGCCGGATCGGGCCCCCACATGAGGTCATACGCCACCTGGATCGCGACGACCACGCCGACCGTCAGGATCGTCTCTGTGAGCAGAAGCGACCCAAGAGACGCGATCACCCCGCGCCGAATTCGGACGCGTCGGATAAGGCTTGCATCCAGCGAGACGGCGATCGCATAGGATCCGATCAGAAGGCCGGTCGCGACCACGGCAACCGCCCAGGTGGGGTGATAGTGCCGGAATGTGAACAGGGCGAGCAGGAAAATTCCGCCCCAGATGCTGACCGCCAGGACTCGCCGCATCAAAAGAAGATCTCCGGGGAGGCGGGCCACCTGACCGGCGTGATTCCGCATGCCTTGCCCTGGCACCCGCGAAGCTCAGCGTCTAGGTTCCTCGCCATGACGGGACTCGCGGGCAAGGGCAGAAAGGGCAAGTAGCCGCGCACGATGGTGCGGGCGGCTTCCACGCCCGTGATCTCGCGACCAGTCCGAGCATCCTTGACGGCGATCTCGCCCAGTCGCAGGGGGGCGGAGTCGGGGATATGGGTCGAGCACTCGATCCCGCCCAGCCGGTCGAAGGCCTTGTGGCGCCTGGAGATCTCGGGACGGCGTTCGCAATCGAGATGGCGGGGCATGGTGAATCGTTTCATGAGAAGCCGCGCCGCTTGAACGTCGGTAGGGATCAACGCGTCCCTCGTCCGTACACGCGCGATTATACGCGAACACGCTTCCATCCACCCTGGAGGAATCGCGCGGCGACCAGACTGCCTCTCACACAAAGGTCGGCGAGCATGGCGTACCAGGCCCCTTGAAGGCCGAGGCCCAGGCCACCCGCAGCCGAGGGGGTGGTCATGGCGTAGGTCAGGGGCATCCTCACGGCGAGATAGCCGAAGAGGACGATCACCCAGGGCCACCGCGTATCGCCTGCGCCCCTTAGCGAGCCGTTGAGAACGTTGATCGTCGCCAGCGCGGGCATGGCGAAGGCCACGATCCGCAAGACGGGCGCCCCCATCTCCGTGACCGGCGAGGGCCCCGAGCCCAGGAAGAGCCCGAACATGGCCTCCGCCTGGCCGAAGATGATCAGCCCAAGGACGGTGAGGACCACCACGCCCATGCTCCATGCGGTCCGGACAGCGCGTGCGGCGAGGTCGGGTCGGGCCGCGCCCAGATACTGTCCGGTCAGCGTGCTGGCGGCCACGGCGAAGGCCTGGACGGTCAGGAAGGCGATCGCCTCGCACCGGATCGCCACCCCGTGCGCGGCCGTGGCCGTCTCGCCCAGCTTGTTGATCAGGCCGAGGAACCAGAGCTGGCAAATGGTGTTGGTGAGGCTCTCGCCCGTGGCGGGCAGGCTGATCCGGAGGATGCGGCGAACGTCGTCGGCGCGGGGGATCAGGTCGCGAGGCCGGGGATGGAGGCCCGACCGCCCGCGAAAGAGCAGGGCCAAGATGATCAGACCGCCGAGGCCTTCCCCGGCCGCCGTCCCGAAGGCCACCCCGCGCAGTCCCCACCGCGGGAGCCCTGCGAACCCGACCACCAGCGCCCAACTCAGCGCCGTGTTCACCACATTGATGAGGAGCACCACATACATGCCGGTCCGCGTGTCGCCGGCCCCACGCAGGCAGGCCACGCCCACGATCTCGGCGGCAAGCAGCGGCATGACCGCCAGGACGATCCGGATATAATCCACGGCCGAGGAAGCCGCCGATCCTCGCAGGTTCATGAGGGCCACGATCCTCGGGGCCGCCAGCGATCCGCCGATCGCCAGAGCCAGCCCCACCAGCAGGGCCAGGCCCAGCGATTGCCCGCAGAGGTGCGTGGCCGCGCGATTATCGCGTTCCCCGACCCTCCGGGAGACCATCGCCGTGGAACCGGCCGAGACGATCATCATGAGGCTGCCCAGCGACCACATGAGGTACGAGCTGACGGTCACCGCGGCCAGGTCCCACTTCGGCAGGTAGCGCCCGGTGAGCACCGTGTCGGACACACCCACCAGGTAGAGCAAGGTTTGCTCCACGAGCGCGGGCAGGGCCAGCGCAAGGACCTGCCTGACGATGGGCTCGCCGACGACCACGCGGGTCGGGGCTTCTTCGTCCTGGGAGTCCGCCGCGGCCATCCGTTGCACCTGCTGGAATTGAGACGGCGGACCGCATCTCGGGAACAACTCCCGCCCCCGGTCCGGGTTCGTTATGATAGTCTCTCCATTGACCCTCGACCACCGGAGCTTCGCCCTTGCCCGCCCACATCCTCGACGGGAAAGCCCTGTCGGAAACCATCCGTGCGGAGCTCGCCGAGAAGGTCGCGCACTTCACTGCGAGGACGGGCGTGGTGCCCGGCCTGGCGGTGGTCCTGGTCGGCGAAAATCCCGCGAGCGAAGTCTACGTGAAGGGCAAGCAGGCCGCTACCGAAGCCGCCGGGATGCGCGGGAAGTTGCATCGCCTGCCCGCCGACGCCCCGGAGTCGGAGCTTTTGGACCTCGTGGACCGGTTGAACGCCGACCCCGAGGTGCACGGGATCCTCGTGCAACTGCCTTTGCCCCGGCACATGGACGACCAAAAGGTGATCGAGCGGATCGACCCGAACAAGGACGTGGACGGGTTCCACCCCCAGAATGCGGGCCTGCTCGCCATCGGCCGCCCCCGTTTCGTGCCGTGCACCCCGCTGGGCGTCCAGGCCATGCTGATCAGCGCCCAGATTCCGACCCGGGGGATGCACGCGGTCGTCCTGGGCCGGTCGAACATCGTGGGCAAGCCCATGGCATTGCTCCTCATGCAGATGGGGCCGGCGGGGACGCCACCGTGACCATCGCTCACACCGCGACCCGCGACGTGAAGGCCGTGGCTCGCGAGGCCGACCTGCTCATCGCCGCGATGGGCCAGCCCGAGGCCGTGCACGCCGACTGGGTGAAGCCCGGCGCGGTCGTGATCGACGTGGGCATCCACCGCAAGCCCAGCGGCAAGCTCTGCGGCGACGTGGCCTTTCGCGAGGTGAGCGAGGTCGCCTCGTGGATCACGCCCGTTCCCGGAGGGGTGGGGAAGATGACGATCGCCATGCTCCTGCAAAATACCCTGCTCGCGGCGTCACTAGCGCACCCCTTCCCGCACGATTCCAGGCAAGATTCCGATGGATGACAAAACGTCCCGTGCCGTGGACCGAATGCTCAAGTCGGTCTCGCGACCCCGAAAACGTGGCGGCAATTCCTGGATCTCCATGCCCCCGATCATGCTCTGCCTGGGCCTGTTCGTGGGCTATCAACTCACGGCGCATCTGGTGCCCGCGGTCTGGAGCCAGAATTTACCGGGCGGCCTGAGGCAGGCGTACTTCCTCCGGGGCTGGCCGGGGCTGGTGTGGACCATGGCCGTCCATTGCCATGACAACTTCCCGGTCGTCCTTTCGATCCTCGTGGGCACCGGCCTGTTCGGGTTCCTGCTCTCGGCACTGGCCCGTCCTCTGCGGCCGATCGTCTGGCTCATGGCGATCGCCACGATCGCGATCAACGCAGGGATCATCTACGTGACCATGAGGACCGCGATCGAAGCCATGGCCGGTCAGCTTTGAGTACGCCACTCCCCACCCTCGGGACTCTACCTTCCATGCGATTCGGGATCTGCAACGAGCTTTTCGAGGGCTGGGACTTCGCCGAGGTCTGTCGCGCGGTCAAGGAGATCGGCTACGACGGGCTCGAGATCGCCCCGTTCACGCTCGCCCCGACCATCACCGACGTGCCCGAGTCCCGCCTCCGGGAGCTTCGCCGGATCGTCGAGGACTCCGGTCTTGAAACCATCGGCTTGCACTGGCTGCTGGCGAAGACCGAGGGGTTCTATCTCACCTCCCCCGACGCCGACACTCGCCGTCGGACGGGCGACTATCTGGTGGAACTGGCCCGCGCCACGCGGGAGCTGGGGGGCTCGGTCATGGTCCTGGGCTCCCCCAAACAGCGCGACCTCCTGCCGGGCGTGACCAGGGAGCAGGCCATGGACTGGTCGGCTGGGTCCTTCGTCCGCATCATGCCCGAGATCGAGTTATGCGGGGTGGACCTCTGCCTTGAGCCTCTGGCCCCGTCGGAGACGAACTTCCTGATCTCGATCGCCGAGGCCAACTCCCTGATCGCGCGGGTCGATCACCCGAACTTCAAACTCCACCTGGACGTGAAGGCGCAGTCGTCCGACCCCGACGGATCGGTTCCTGAGCTCTTCGAGCAGTTCGCGCCCCGGGCCGGCCATGTCCATGTGCAGGACCCCAACCTACGCGGCCCAGGCATGGGCGAGGTCGATTTCGTGCCGATCCTGAAGAGCCTCTTGAAGGCGAAGTATGAGCAGTGGGTATCGGTCGAAGTCTTCGACTACTCGCCGGGGGCCGAGGAGACCGCCAGGCAGAGCCTGCGATGCCTGAAGCAGAGCCTCCGCGACGCATCCGGCGCTTGGCTCTGACCCGTCCCCAGGGCCCGGAGGCCCGCCAAGGTCTCGCGATGCGGCCCCGGTCGCGGTAGATTACGGATCTCCCCGCCCCCTCTTGAGGGCTCCCGCCAGCCACCGAGGAACCGTCGAATGAACCGCCATTGCGCCCGCATCCTCCTACCGATCCTCCTGATGGCCGCCTGGTCCCGGCCGGCCTCGGCCCACGACGGCCCCCACGGCCATGCCCACCCCGACGCCATGGCGAAGGCCGCAAAGGAGATGGCCGAGACCGCCTCGAACCTCTGGAATTCGCTCACGCCCGAGCAGCAGAAGAAGGCCGGATTCAGCTTTAAAGATGCCCAGAGGCATGACTGGCATTTCATCCCGCGCGTCCGCCAGGGCCTGCCCTGGAAGGAGATGACCGGGGCCCAGAGGGCGCTCGGCCACGCCCTGCTTTCCAGCGGGATGAGCAGCCGGGGCGCGATCAAGGCCGAGACCATCATGAGCCTTGAGGCCATCCTCCAGGAGATGGAGAAGGGCTCGGGCCCGTTGCGCGATTCCGAGCTCTACTTCTTCAGCATCTTCGGCGACCCCACGAGCAAGACCGCCGGCGAGCCCTGGGGCTGGCGGGTCGAGGGCCACCACCTGTCCCTCAATTTCACGGTCCTGAACGGCGAGGCCGTCGCGGGCGGGCCGACCTTCATGGGCACGAACCCCGCCGAGGTCCGCCAGGGAACCCGCAAGGGCCTGCGCGTGCTGGGGGTCGAGGAAGACCTCGGCCGCAAGCTCGTCAAGATGCTGACCGAGGAGCAGAAGAAGAAGGCCGTGGTCGCCACCGAGGCCCCCAAGGACATCCTCTCGTTCGTGGCCAAGCGGGCCGAGCCACTGAAGCCCACCGGCCTCATGTTCTCGGAGATGACCGCCGAGCAGAAGGAAGTCATCACCGCGCTCGTGACCGAATACTCCGAGCGACTTTGCCCCGAAATCTCGGCGAATGACCTGGCCAAGATTCTCAAGGCCGGCGTGGACAACGTGGGCTTCGTGTGGGCGGGCGGATACGAGCTGGGCGAGCCCCACTATTACCGGGTGCAGGGCCCCACGTTCCTGCTCGAGTACGACAACACCCAGAACAACGCCAACCACGTCCACTCGGTCTGGCGCGACTTCGACGGCGACTTCGGCGAGGACCTGCTCAAAAAGCATTACGAGAACGCGGATCACCACAACACCAAGTGATCGGCAATCGGATTTGAGTCACGTCGACGAGGGGGCACGGCCGCGATGCCGGGCCCCTTCGACATTTGGCGGCTGCGAGGATCAAACCGGGGCTCTTCCGGTCTGTGAATGCGGAGGCGTCGTGAGAAGTCACGCACACCGGGACCATGGACGTATCGGAAGGGATTTCCGTGTTTGCCGGTGCCGTTGGGACTTAGGTTGAATGCAGCCCTCGATTCGTTACAATACGCAAATCTTTACGCACCGGGTCACCGCGAAGGAATGTGCCCTTGAAGACCCTCACTCGCGCGGCAATGCTTCTTGGAGCTGCCTGCCTGATCGGCTCGCCCTGGACCCTGGCACGGGCCGACGACCCCGACGTGATCGAGCTGAAGGACGGCCATCAGGTCATCGGATCCATCATCGCCGACAAGCCCCAGTTCCTCGTCATCGACCTGGGGTTCGACGTGCTGAAGGTCCCCAAGGATCAGGTCGTGTCGCGTCGGAAGCGTGGCGATGCCCCGGAGGCCAACGCGGCCGGAGGTCCCGCGATCGCGATCGATGCCGATCCCAAGGGATTTTATCGCGTGGTACCGGGCCAGGTGAGGCCTGTGAAGGACCTGGTGCGAGAGTTCGGCGAGGGCGTGATCTCGATCGAGACGCCCGGCGGGCTCGGGTCGGGCTTCATCGTCAATGACGACGGCTACGCCGTGACCAACAATCATGTGATCGAGGGCGAGACCCGGATCGCCGTGGTCGTCTACCAGAACAAGGACGGTGGGCTCAACCGCAAGCGGATCGAAAACGTCGAGATCGTGGCACTCAACCCGTTCGTAGATCTGGCGCTGTTGAAGATCCCTCCCCAGAAAGACTTGAAACTCAAGCCGGTGTCCCTTGGTAATCTGGACGACCTGAACGCGGGCGACGTGGCGTTCGCGGTGGGCAACCCGCTGGGCCTGGAGCGAAGCGTGTCGCAGGGGATCATCAGCACGCTGAATCGGAACTTCGAGGGGCTCGTGTATCTCCAGACCGACACGGCGATCAACCCGGGCAACTCGGGCGGCCCGCTGTTCAATGCTCGGGGCGAGGTGGTGGGCGTGACCAACATGGGGTTCCGCGGGACGGATAACCTGGGCTTCGCCATCCCCATTCCTTACGTGAAGGACTTTCTCCGCAATCGCGAGGCCTTCGCCTACGACAAGGACAATCCCAATACCGGCTACCGCTACCTCGACCCGCCTCGCAGGATGAAGCCGGGGGCCTCGAAGGAGAAATGATCGGGAACGGATCCCTCCGCCGAGTCCCGGAACGCTCGGGCCGCCTTCCGCGGTGCCTACAACTCGGGTTTTGCGAGCTAATTTCAGGGAAAGAGCCACGATGAAGTCCGGACGGATCGGACCGTCCGGGAATTTTATCAAGCGGTGATGGGGGCCGGCCCGGTGCACGGCCAGATTCTCCCTCATCGCGATCGGGCAGGATGGACAAGTTCAGGCGGGATATTTCTAGGAGTTCTTGATGCGTTACCCTCTGCGGTCGGCCGTGTTCCTCGCCCTTTTCGGCGGAGCGGCAGTGACCGGACTTTGCACCAGCGTGGCGGTCGGCCAGTCGGCGGAGACGGCCGAGAAGGCGCTCCCGTCGTCCACGCTCGCGTTCCTGAAGATCGAGAACGCGGCCAAGCTTCGTGATGCGTTCAAGGCCAGCCAGTTTGGGCAGCTTGTGGCCGACCCGGCCCTGAAGCCCCTCAAGGACGACGTGGCTTCGCGCCTCGAGGACTCGAGCAAGCAGCTCAAAGAAAAGCTGGGACTGACCCTCAAGGAGCTGCTGACCCTGCCCCAGGGCGGCGTGAACCTGGCGATCGTCAGCCGGGCCCCTGCCGAGGGCAAGCCCCCGGTCGCGCTCGTGGCCACGGCCGACGCCGGCACGAACGACGCCAAAATGGCAGAGCTCATGGCCAAGATCAACGCCGAGGCCGAGAAGGGCGGCGCCAAGGTTGGGTCCGAGACCTTCAAGGACATGAAGCTCTCGATCATCACCAGCGACGGCGCGCCGGACCCCGTGGTCTGGACCAAGTCGGGCACGATTTATTACCTCTCGACCGACCCCGAAGCCCTGAAGGACTACCTGGGCAACCTGTCGGGCCGTACCGAGAGCCTCGCCTCCAGCGAGAACTTTCAGGGCGTGCTCAAGGGCCTGGGCGAGGCCCGCCAGGTGAGCTTCTTCGTCGACGTGACCAAAGCGATCAAGCTGGCGATCGAGTCCAATCCCGGTGGCAACGCGGCCCAGATGGAGGCCCAGCTCGAGCTGACCGGCATCAACGGCTTCAAGGGCCTGGGCGGATCGTTCAACTTCAATCAGGGGGATTACGACCAGGTCCTCAAGCTGTTCGTCTACTCTCCCGGACCGGCGCAAGGCATCCTCAAGCTCTTCGCCATGCCGCCGATCGACCTGAAGCCCCCGGCGTGGGTTCCCGCCAGCGCCAACAGCTACCAGGCTTTTTCCTGGGACCTGGACGCCGCCTGGAAGGCCGTGGTTGAGCTGGCCGACAAGAACGGGTTCGGCGGTTTCATCGACCAGGCCCAGGCCGGCATCGGCGGGCCGAACGGCGATTTCGATTTCCAGAAGGACGTGTTCGGCCCCCTGGGCAACCGCATCAGCACGGTCAGCGACTTCAAGAAGCCGATCACCGAGAAGAGCCAGCGCTACCTCTTCGCCGTCGGCCTGGACGACGAGAAGGCGTTCCAGAACACCTTCAACAAGATCCTGGACCTGACCAAGGCCAGCCCGAAGAAGCGTGACTTCCAGGGCACGACGGTCTATGACTTCGAGGTCCCCCCGATCCCCAACGCCGGTGCCGCCGGTCTGAACCTGGAAGGCCCGATCAGCGTGACCATCGCCAAGGGCAACCTGCTGGTCTCGACCGAGCCCACCTTCCTCGAGCAGGTCCTCCGCTCGGGCGGGGCCGCCCTGGCGGATTCCCCCGAATTCCAGGCGATCGCCAAGAAGTACCCCGAGAAGACGAGCATCCTCACCTACGACCGCACCGAGGAGCAGGCCCGCCTCGTGTACGACATGATCAAGGGCGAGGGCTTCCAGAAGGCCCTGGACCAGGCCAACGCCAACAACCCCGGCGAGAAGGTCGAGAACCCGATCGACCCGAAGAAGATCCCCGACTTCTCCGTGTTCGCCAAGTATCTCGCCCCGGGCGGGACCTTCGGCATCCAGGACGAGCAGGGAGTGACCATCACGTCGTTCATGCTCCGCAAGGCCAAGCCCTGATCCGGGTTAGGCTTATCTAGCTAGGCACCACCTGGCGACGGAACGGTGGACATAACGAAGGCGACGCGGGGGCGACCCGGCGTCGCCTTCGTTGTTTTTGGTCTGTTGGGTTCAAGCCGGAGAATCGTTACGCCCGATAGAAGGGGAAGGACGGGACCATCGTCGGGGGCTCACCCCAGGCGTGTGTCGGAAGCAGTCGTGTCGCGGGAGGTGTCGGATGGCGGATCGCACGCGGGATGGTCTGGCAACAGCGGGAGACGCGCGTCGAGGCGACCGACGGGCCGCCCGCCCGCGGGTCGAGAACCTGGAGGGGCGAGCCCTCATGGCCTCGCTGGCGCCCATCTCCAACGTCACGGCGCCCACCACGCTGGGCTTCCAGCTTCCGCTCGATGGCGGGGCCTTGGGCCCACAGACCTATACCGTATCGTCGAGCAACGGGGCCGTGGGGGCCACCGTTGCCAAGGGGAACTTCCTGACGATCGGCGTGAGCCACACGTCGAGCGGGGCCAATGACCCGGCCTTCGTGGGCAATCTCAAGTTCCAGCTCTTCCAGGACCTCACGCCGCAGACGGTCCAGAAGATCGAGCAACTGGTCACGCAGGGCTTCTACACCTCACCCACCACCTCCAACCCGATCCTCGCGTCGAAGAACTTCCACCGGGTGGCCAACGGGTTTCCCGGCGTGAACGACTTCATCGTGCAGGGAGGGTCTCAGTCGGGCAACGGCTCGGGCGGGCTGAGCCAGCCGGGCTACCCTTTCGCCGACGAATTCAACCAGCAACTCGCATTCACGGGGCAGGGCCAGTTGGCCATGGCCAACGCGGGTGATGATACGAACGACTCACAGTTCTTCATCACCACCGGACAGCCGCGTAGCCTGGACTTCCAGCACACGATCTTCGGGCAGCTCGTCGAAGGTGCCGAAACCCTCCAGCGCATGACGAAGGTGGCCACCGGCGGCACCGGCAGCACGACCCCCACCAATCCGATCTTGATCACCTCGACCACGCTCTCGCCCACCGACGCCGACGGAGTGGTGCATCTCGACCTGACGAAGGCCCCCGCCGGCCAGACGTCGAACGTGACCGTCACCGCGACCGACACCAGCGGGTCCAGTGTGTCCCGCACGTTCCAGGTCAACGTGGCCGCGAACAACGACGCCAGCGGCCAACCCATCGTCGAGCGTCCGTTCCTGGCCAACAACCTCGTCGATCAGGTTGTGGGCCAGAACCAGACCGCCGTGTTCCAGCTCACGGGAGTCGCTGCCACCCCCGGCGATCCGCTTACCTACGGAGTGGGCAGCGGCCCCGCGACCAGCGGCACGGGGGCCTTCGCCGCGATCCCGGCCTCGCAAGGCACGGCCAGCGTGGACGCGAATGGGATCGTCCGCGTGGTGCCCGCCCAGAGTTTCACGGGCGTGATCAGCCTTCTGGTGGGAGTTCGCGACCAGACCAACCGCACGGGCGGGACGCTCGATTCGATCGGTAATTACGATACGCAGAGGCTCTCGCTGACCGTGACCAACGGCCAGTTCGTGAACCTCAAGCCTATCGCCCTGCCGGTCACGGCCACGACCCCCACGGCGGCCGCCACTCGCGTCCAGCTCCGTGGTGACACGGCCAACCCGAATTCCCCAGGCCAGACGCTCCAATACAATTTGCTCTCGCAGCCGCAGAACGGGACAATCACCAGCTTTGATCCCGCGACCGGCGTGTTCACCTACCAGCCCAACGCGAACTTCTTCGGCACGGAGACGCTCAACTACAGCGTGACCGACGTGGGCGCCCCCACGCCGAACCTGACCAGCAACGCCTCGACCGTGACCCTGACCGTTGCGGGGGCCCCCACCGGGGCCGTGCGGCTCATCGACCGCGTGCTCGTGGTTACCCCTTTGCCCGCTCAGACCGTCGTGCAGAAGAAGACCAATACCATCGCGGTCGATCAGGTCAACGGTGTGGTCCAGGTAACCGTTAACGGCGTGCTGGACAACATCCAGCCCAACGCGACCGCGCTCGACCGGATCGTGGTTTTCGGCTCCAAGGCCAACGACACCGTGAGGGTCAACCAGTCGGTCACGGTCGACACCACGCTCGATGGCGGCCACGGAGGCGTGAACCGCCTGATCGCCGGCTCGGCCCCCTCGACCATGTTCGGCTGGTTCCGCAAGAAGAACACGCTCAAGGGCGGCCCCTCCAACGACCGCCTGACCGGTGGCAAGGGAGTGGTGCGGTTCGTGAAGAGCGGTGGCCGAGACGACCTGTATGCGGGCGTGGCGCGGCCCGGCAAGAAGGCCGGAGTGACGGTCGTGCCCAGCCGGACCTTCGCGGCCTCGGCCAAGCCGCCCCAGGGAACTTTCTACCGGTTCATCGGCAAGAAGCTCGTGCCCATTCAGCAGGTCTGACGGCATCCACCTTCCGGTCCGGGCGAGTTCCCCCCTCGCCCCGGACTTGAAGACCGATTAGCCCTCCGGTAAGATGAGGTCAATCAGTCGGCGCCGTAGCCAAGAGGAAAGGCAGCGGATTGCAAATCCGCTATTCCCCGGTTCGAATCCGGGCGGCGCCTCTTTCAAGACATCTTCGGCGAACAGGCATGAGACCAAGCCATTTGGCAAAAAGGCTGCTGGTTCCGCCCGGTGTCGCTCCTCGTTGCGCTCAGTAGTCGCGGAGCGCGCCGATTCGCAGGTCGAGCCGATTGACCCAGAGGTTGGATCGGAAGATCTGGAGCCAGAGGTTCTGCAACATGGGACTCTCCTCCTCGAGATTGCCGGCAGTCATCGCCTGGGGAAACCTAGGACGCAAATTCTCTAATTGCAAGATTCCGTGGGATCTTGTCCACGCTTCTTGAGCGCCAGATCGCGAGATCCTTGCCCGAGGTCGTTATTCCGATCCGAGGGGGTGGGCCCGCCAGACGATCTGCACGCGGTTACCTTCGGGGTCGTCGCAAAAGCCGGTCTTGAATCCGTCGCTGAGGATCTCGGTCTCGGTCTCGAACCGGGCTCCTCCGGCGATCAAGGTCTGCTTGGTCGCGTTGTAGTCCTCCACCCAGAATGCCGTGTGGCACCCGTAGCGTGAGGCGGGCGCGGGGGTGTTCTCGGGCCGGGCGATGATCTCGAGGACGCTTCCGCCGTCGTCGGCCAGAAAGTAACCGCGGACCGGAGCACGGCTGTTGTCCACGATCACACGGAGACCCATGGTCTCCACGTAGAAGGCGCGGAGCCGTTCCAGGTCGTTGCCGAAGACGGCGAAATGCTCGATGCGGGCCATCGTGGGTCTCGTGTGAGGGAAAATTGGCTTCAGGAAGAGGGACGCTTCGCCCGTCCGGCGAGCTTCAGGATCGCCCTCCATTCCTCGGGACGGACGGGTTGGACCGACAGGCGGCTGCCCTTGCGCAGGAGTTCCATGCCGGCCAGTTCGGGGATCTCCCGGAGCTTGGGAAGTCCCAGCGGCGGATCGATCGCCTTCACGGCTCGGATTGAGACTTGATACCAGGTTGGGGATTCCCGCTGGCTCTTGGCGTCGAAGTGATCGGCCGAGGGGTCGAACGCGGTCGGGTCGGGATGCCCTTCGGCCACGACCTCGGCCAGCCCGGCAATGGCCGGCGGGTTTGCGTTCGAGTGGTAGTAGAGAACCCCGTCGCCGAGCTTGATGTCGTCGCGCAACATGTTCCGGGCCTGGAAATTGCGCACTCCGTCCCAGCCGGTGGTCCGGTCGGGGGCGACCATGAGGTCGGCGAACGAGAAGCAGTCGGGCTCGGACTTGAACAACCAGTAGGCCATGATCGGGTACGCGACTCAGAGTTCGAAGGGGTAGGCGTCGGCCGCGGAGACCCCGCGGAGGATGGCGTCAAAGAATTCGCCCTGGGGCACGATCGCCGAGCCCTCCACGCAGAAGAATTGTTGGCCCTCGGGCAGGCGATGGGCCTCGCCCACGATCAATTCGATGGTGCGCCGGGCCTGATCCTCGTCCAGGCCGGCTTTCACGGCCACGGCGGGCACCACGTCGGCGATTTCGAAGGGGCCGCTCGTCGCGGCGGCATGGTCCCAGACCACGGCCCAGGCGTGCTGACATTCGGTCATGTGTCACCTTCGTCAAGGATCTTCGGGCGTCCGCTTCGGGCTCAGGGTCGTGCGGAGCACGTCGCCAGTATACGTGGGCGAGTCCGCGACGTCTTCGGGGGTCCCCTGGGCGACGATCTGGCCGCCGCGGTCGCCTGCGTCTGGGCCGAGATCCACAATCCAGTCTGCGGCGGCCATGACCTGCGGATTATGCTCGACGATGAGCGCCGTGTGGCCCTGATCCGCGAGCGACTGGAAGCACGCCAGGAGCTTGCGCACGTCGAGCGGGTGGAGGCCCGTCGTGGGCTCGTCGAACAGGTAGAGACTCTTGCCCTTCGCGGCGGCGCGGGTGATCGCGGACGGTGTTGAGGCCAGCGAGCTGGCGAGCTTCAGGCGCTGGGCCTCACCGCCCGAGAGCGAGGTTGCGGGCTGCCCCAGCCTCAGGTAGTCGAGCCCAACATCCAGCAGCGGCCTTAGCCGCGAGAGCACCTTCGGCTTGTGGCGGAAGAAGCCGAACGCCTCGCGGGCTGAGAGGGCCAGGACCTCGGCGATGGTCTTGCCGCGATACTTGATCTCCAGGGTCTCGGGGCGGAACCGCGACCCTCGACACTCGGGGCAGAGGATCGTCACGTCGGCCAGGAACTGCATGTCCACCGTGAGCTGGCCGTTCCCCTCGCAGCGGTCGCAGCGCCCGCCCTCGACGTTGAAGCTGAACCGGCTCGGGCCGTAGTTCCGAACCTTGGCCTCGTGCTGCTCGGCGAAGGTCTTGCGGATCTCGTCGAAGGCGCCGAGATACGTGACCGGATTCGATCTCGCGGAACGCCCGATGGGCGACTGGTCCATGAGCACCACGTCGGCCAGCGACTCATAGCCGAGGATCTCGTTGAAGGGCAGGGCGGGCACGGGCTGGTCATGGAGGGCCGAGGACAGCGCCGGGTACAGGGTCTCCTCGATCAGCGAGCTCTTGCCCGATCCGCTCACTCCGGTGATCACCACGATCCGGCCGAGGGGGATCCGCAGATCCACGCCCTTCAGATTATTGCCCGAAGCCCCGCGCAATTGGATCCATCCCACGTCGGCGGATCTTCGGGACGAAGGCGCATCGCCAATAATTGTGGCCGCGAGGAATTCGCCGGTGGGCGAGTTCGCGACCGCGGTGATGCCGTCGACCGGGCCGGCATAAACGATCTCCCCGCCCGATTCGCCGGCCCCGGGGCCGACCTCGATCAGGTGATCGGCGGCCCTGATCATTGCCTCCTCATGCTCGACGACTACCAGCGAGTTTCCCGCGTCGCGCAGGCGGGTGATCGCCTCGATCAATCGCCACACATCGCGGGGATGCAGGCCGATCGAGGGCTCGTCCAGCACGTAAAGGGTGTTCACGAGGCCCGAGCCCAGGGCCGAGGTCAGTGCCACCCGCCGCGATTCGCCACCCGAAAGCGTCCCCGCCGGTCGATCCAGCGTGAGATACCCCAGGCCAATCCGTTCCAGGTAGTCGAGCCGACGCGACACACCGTCGAGAATCCGCTCCGACACGCGATCGGAGGGGAGCTCCTTGAGAAACTTGATGGCCTGGGAAACGGTCAGGGCGAGCACCCACGCCATGTCGTGCCCTTCGACCTTGACAGCAAGGCTCTCGGGGCGAAGCCGTTTGCCGAGGCATGAAGGGCAGAGGGCGTCGCTCCTCCACCGGCTGAGGAAGACCCGAATGTGCATCTTGTAGGTCTTACGCTCCAGCATGCGGAAGAACCCGCGGAGCCCTCCGAACGACCCGCTACCCTCGATGATCTTCTGTGCATCGGACTCGGCAAGCGCCTCGAAGGGGACGTTCGGGTCGATGCCCAGCCGACGGGCCTGATTCAGGAGGTCGGTCTTCCACTTGAGGTAAGACGGGGTGGACCACGGGACGATCGCGTCGTCGCGGAGCGTCTTCCTCGGGTCGGGGACGACCTTTTTCATGTCCAGGCGGACGATCCGGCCCGAGCCCTCGCACTCTGGGCACGCGCCCAGAGGGCTATTGTACCGGAACAGGCGGGGCTCGGGGGCCACGGCGTCGGCCCCGCAATGGTTGCAGCGCCACCCACGGAAGAAGGTCAGCGTCTGCTCGTCCGAGATCAGGCGGCAGCGTCCGAACCCCTTGGCGAACGCGGTCTCGATCGAGTCGAGACGACGGGCCTCGGCCTCGGAGCCCCGGACCTGGCGATCGACGACCACCTCCACCGTCCCGCCCTCGGACTTCGGTATGGGGCCCTCGCTGATGGAGACGACCTGGCCGTCCACCCTGAGGCGGGTCAGGCCGTCTTCGCGAAGGGAGTCGGCCAGAGAGCCCAGATCGGTCGAATCGGCCACGTCGATGGGGAAGGTGATCAGGTAGCGGGCCCGGTCGGGCAGGGCATCGATCGCGCGGACGACGGAATCGGGGTCGGCGGGACGGACCTCGTGGCCACACTGGAGGCAGACGACCCGCCCCCTTTTGGCGAAGAGCAGACCGAGGCTGCCCTGCACCTCGGTCACGGTCGCGACCGTGCTGCGGAGCGATCGCCGACTGACCTTCTGCCCGACCGCGATCGACGGAGGGAGGCCCTCGATGCGATCGGCCTCGGGCTTATCGAGGCGTTCGAGAAACTGACGGGTGTAGGCCGAGAACGTCTCGATATAGCGGCGCTGCCCCTCGGCATGGAGGGTGTCGAACGCCAGGGAGCTCTTGCCCGACCCGCTCAGTCCGGTGATCACCACCAGGCGGCCCAGGGGCACGTCCACGTCGATCGACTTCAGGTTGTGGACTCTCGCTCCTCGGACGATCGCCTGACGCATCGTGTTCCCCACCCAGGCTGGAGGCTCAGGACCTGACTTTAGTCTTGCGATCCCCTGGCGACAATTGCACTCAGCATGTGCTACAATCCATGCATCCAAGTGTCGCGACGAGGTGAGCCACGGTCGCGAAGGATTCTAGGCGTTGCCGGGTAATGGCTTAGAACGATCTTCGGGAAGCCTCTTGATAATTCCGACCGACCTGCCATGATGGATGCAATGAGACGCTTCTTCGAGGGCGGGTGGGACCTAGCCGACGAGGTGCGGGGATGACCCTTATGGACGGGAAGACGATCATTCAGGGGGCCATCGTGGATTCCTGGGTGGAACGCGCGGGGCCAAGTCGGCCGGAAAGCCGGCTCGTGCTCCAGGTCGCGCCCCGGGGCCGCCCCGGCGACCTCATGATCGTGGAAGCTTCAGCCTCGTTGGTGCCCGATCTTGGATGGTTGGAAGACCTACGAGAGAATATGTGCCACGGCAGCCCTGTGGCGGCCGAAGGGCGCATGAACGTGGCCGGTATGCTTCGCGCCACAAAGATCGACCTGGCCCGCTAAGGCGGGCTGCGTGCCGGGGGTTCGCGTCGAGGCGAGGCACGGCCGCGTTCAGGGGCCATCGTCGGGCTCGTGGAATGAGCCCCGCCCGCTTTGCCCGTATCCCGCGACGGGGGATGGGCGATTGGATAGGATTAGGGTGTGGCACGCGTCTCCTTTCCCGGGACGCTCCCCCTTGACCGCCCCCCTGGACAGCCCTACAAGAGCTTTGTCCAACGGGAAATCCCCCTACGAACGCGGCCAGCCAACTCGCGAGGTTGACTGCGTGGTGTTTTCCCTCCCGCCCGCAATCGCGTCCGAGACCCTCGACCGTCATGACAAAGTCGACTCGCTCGCCGCAGGTCTATCGGCCCGGCATGATCGCTCGCATTGCCGATGGTCTTCGTTACGGTGGTGGGCTCGGCCAGTGGTCCTGGCTCCTTCACCGTCTGACCGGCGTCGGCATCCTCGTCTTCCTCATCATCCACGTGTTGGACACTTTTTTCGTTGTGGTCGCCCCGAGCTGGTACGACCACACGGTGGCCATCTATGGAGGGATCTGGTTCAACGGGCAATACTACGCGGCCCTGCGTTGGGGCTTCCGCTTCGCCGAGCTTGGGCTCATTGCCTCGGTCGTCTTCCACGCGGTCAACGGCGTGGGGGTCATCCTTTATGACTTCTGGCACAAGGGCTCGCTCTACCGCCGCGAGATCCTTCGCGGCGTGCAGGTCGTCTTCTGGATCATCATGATCCCGACCACGATTCTGGTGCTCTATCCCCTCACGCAGGAGCCCGGGCACCTGGCCTCGGGCGAGACGCACTCCCCGGCCGCCGTGGCCCCGCCTCCATCGGCCATGATCGAGGCGGCCCCGGTCGACCGGCCGACCACCCCGGCCGCCGCACCGAGGACCACCGGCTTCATGTTTGGGGCCATGGGCGTGGGCGTGGCCTGGATGTGCGTTCTGGGCCTGGTCCCACCCACCGGGGCCCGCACCCGACCGTCCACGGGCTATGAGCTCAAGGCCTGGTATCTCATGCGGATCTCCGGGTTGTTGCTCGTGTTCCTGGCGGTCGGCCACCTGTTCATCATGCATATCCTGAACAATGTGGAGACGATCAACTACGCCTTCATCGCCAGCCGGTGGGCCGCCCCCAGGTCCGGCGCGTTCTGGCGACTGTGGGATTTCGCCATGATCACCCTGGCCCTAGGCCACGGCTTCAACGGCCTCCGGCAGATCCTCTATGAGTACGTAGCTCGCCCCGGCCTGAGAGTCCTGATCGGAACCTTGCTCTGGGGGTCCGCGATCCTCCTGACGGCGATTGGCTCGTATGCGATCTTCATGTTCCAGGCGGACGAGGCTTACATCAAGGAACACCCGCTGAAGGTCCAGCCTGTTGCCACGAAGCCGGGCACGGTCGTCCCCGTCGGCGTGAGCTAACGCCTGCCGACCTTCACGCCTCCCCGCGTGATCCGCTAACGCAGGATCCTCCCGAAACGATCTTTTCCCCCTTCCAATTCATCGACCGCTCGCCCGCCCGAGCCGCGAACGATTGAAAGACTCATGAATTACCATCGTTTCGACTGCATCATCGTGGGAGCCGGTGGGTCAGGCATGATGGCGGCCCTGGAATCCAGCAAGAAGGCTGGGACTGCCGTCGTAAGCAAGCTCTACCCCACCCGGTCGCACACCGGGGCCGCACAGGGGGGCATCGCCGCCGCCTTGTCGAACCTCGAAGAAGACTCATGGGAGAATCACGCCTACGACACGATCAAGGGCGGCGACTTCCTCGTGGACCAGACCGCGGCCGAGATCCTCTGTAAGGAGGCCATCGACTGCATCTATGACCTCGAGCACATGGGCCTGCCCTTCGACCGCACGCCCGACGGCAGGATCTCCCAGCGACGCTTCGGCGGTCACACCAAGCCGAACCCCGACTATGATCCCTCGGCGAAGCCCGGCACGCCCAACGCCCGGCCCCGCATCCCCGTGATGCGTGCCTGCCACTCGGCCGACCGCACCGGCCACATGATCTTGCAGACGCTCTACCAGCAGTGCATCAAGCAGGGCGTCACGTTCTTCGACGAGTTCCACATGCTGGACCTCGTGATGGAAGACGGCGAGTGCCGAGGGATCGTCGCCATCGAGATCGCCACCGGCCAGTTGCACACGTTCCACGCCAAGAGCGTCTTGCTCGCCACCGGCGGATACGGGCGGATCTTCAAGGTCTCGTCCAACGCCTACGCCCTGACCGGCGACGGGACAGCCATCCCATACCGTCACGGTATTCCGCTCGAGGACATGGAGTTCTACCAGTTCCACCCCACGGGCATCTATCGCCTGGGCATCCTCCTGTCCGAGGCCTGTCGCGGCGACGGCGGGGTCATGTTCAACGACAAGGGCGAGCGGTTCATGGAGGAGCGAGGGTACGCCCCGAACCTCAAGGACCTTGCCAGTCGCGACGTGTGCTCGCGATCGATCTACCAGGAAGTCCGCGCGGGTCGGGGCATCGGCGGCAAGGACTACGTGTACCTGGATATCCGCGCCGAGACCATCAACAAGTACGGCACGAGCCCCACGGGCGGGAACGTGGATAGCCACTGGGTGGAGACCCGCCTGCCGGACATCATCGAATTCGCCCGCACGTATCTGGGCGTGGACCCGATCAAGGAGCCCATGCCCATCCAGCCCACCGCACACTATGGCATGGGCGGGGTCCCCACCGACGTGCACGGCCGGGTGATCCGCGACTCCAGCGGCACGGTCGTGCCGGGCCTGTATGCGGCCGGGGAATCGGCCTGCGTGAGCGTGCACGGGGCCAACCGCCTGGGCACGAATAGCCTGGTCGACCTGATCGTCTACGGCAAGCGGTCGGGCAAGGACATGGCCCGCTTCGCGCTCGAGAACCAATTCAAGCCACTCCCGCCCAAGCCGGAAACCGCGACCAGGGCCGCGATCGACGGCCTGCTTTCTCGTCCGAGGACCTTCCCCTGGGTGAAGATCCGCGACCAGATGCAGCGCACCATGATGGACAACTGCGGGGTGTACCGTACCGAGGAGACCCTCACGCAGGCCCGCGACGACATCGCCATGCTCAAGCAGCAGTACGCCACCCTGGGCGTGCAGGACAAGGGCTCGGTGTTCAACACCGGCCTCCTCGAAGTGCTGGAACTGGGCTGCCTGCTCGACATCTCGG